>NZ_JAWLKF010000004.1:120321-501313 GCF_033042195.1 Rhodococcus cerastii | reverse complement strand
CCGCCCCTGCACACCACAACCGCCCGCAACAGTCGGAATCAACAACAACCGACTCCAGACAGCTTGACATTGAGCGTTTTTCCGCAAACGCGCGCGCGTTCGCCATACGCGCGCGAATTCGACACCGATCCGTTGACGATTCCGAACGCGTCTGACAATTCCGCGCGCATCTGTTCCTGCGCGCAACTCGCCGACTCACGTGAGCCCGCGGGCCGCCAGAATTGCCGCTTCACGGTCTGCCGAGAGCCCGTCTGGACGTCGATCACTCCTCATCGGCGATCGACCTGTCAGCGATTGCAGCCACGTCCACGTGTCCGCGACGGTCTCCTGAATCGGTCGCGTCCGAAGCCCCACGGCGAATGCCTTCGATACGTCGGATGCATGCAGCGAATCATGATCCGCGCCCGGCGGAATCCAGATCGGGAGCTCCGTCCACGGCTGCACACCTGCAGTGCGGAGCACGTCCGGCTCCACCCAGCACAAGCGTGCGTCGGACCGGGTGGCGGCGATGCAGCACTGCAGAAGCTCGCCGATCGTGGCGTGACCCGGCCGACTCACCACGTCGAATGCCCCGCCGAGACCCCGGGCGGCAGCGTCCAGACTCCAAGCGACCAGATCACGGCCATCGATGTACTGCAGTGCCAGATCGACCGGACCGGGCGCAAGCACAGCCCCGGCGTGCTCGATTCTGTTCAGCCACCAGGGAAGTCGACCGATATTTTCGTAGGGTCCCAGGATCAGACCGGCACGAACCAGCAACGCATCAGTACCGAAGCCGGCGACTACGGCCTGCTCGCCGCCGAGCTTGCATCGCGCATAGTCCTCGCCAGGTCCCTGCACCGTCGGCCAGGTCTCGGTAGCTCCCGCTTGCGGGGCGTCGTACACCGAACAGCTGGAGACATACACGTAGCTACCGACTCGACCGGCGAGCAGCGCCGCCGACTGTGCCACCACGTCCGGTTCCCACGACCAGGTGTCGAAGGCTATGTCCCAGTTACCTTCTCGGGTCTCATTCAGTCCGTTGGGCGAGCGTCTGTCTCCCCGAAGTTGCGTGACACGAGGATCCGACGCGGTTGTGCCGCGATTGAGTACTGTGACGTCCCACTGCAGATCGAGAGCATGTTCGACGGCAGTTCGCCCCACGAAGTCGCTGCCACCGAGGACCAATAGCTTCATGAATCCAGTGTGCCGGTGAGCAGTCCGTCCGTTCTGCCGAACGCCCGGTTCGGATCTCTGCTGACAGCAGAGCGGCTCGGGCTACACAGGAAGCTTGCTGTGTCCCGTCTCCTTGATGGTCAGTACCGTCGCTACACCGATGACGCACACGCCCATGACCCAGTACGCCGGTGACATGGCATTGCCGGTCGATTCGACCAATTGTGCTGCAACGTAGGGGGCAGTTCCGCCTGCCGCGATCGTTCCGATGTTGAAGCCCAACGACACTCCGGTGTAGCGAACTGCCCGAGGAAAGAGTTCGGTGAACAGCGGGAAAGCCGGGACCTGCACCACACCGTTGAGCACCATGTAGACGAAGTAGACGACGCCGACGACGAGAATGCTCGACGTGGCACCGAGAATCATGAACACCGGCAGCGCAATGATCACGTAGGCCACATAGCCGAACAGCAGCACCGGTTTGCGGCCGAATCTGTCGGTGAGCATCCCACTCAGCGGGAATGTGGCGCAGGCCAATGCAATTGCCACAGCCGACGTCCAGTACACCGAGTCTTTCGAGAAGCCGAGGTCGTTGATCAGATACACGCTGAAGTAGGTCAGTCCGATGTACCCGGATCCGTTCATGGCGATCGCAATGCCGACGACGCGGAGCACCGACCACGGTTGCTTCTTCACCACGTCGCTCAACGGGCTCTTGGCGACCTCGTTCTTGGCTGCCATTTCCTCGAACTCCGGGCTGTCCTCGAGCTTGAGCCGCACACGGAGGCATACGAAGGCCAGGGGCAGAGCCAGCAGGAACGGGATGCGCCATCCCCACGACGACATTTGTTCGTCGGTCGTGATCAGAGCCACGAGCCCGACGACGGCTGCGGCGACGGCGAAGCCGAGAGTCGATCCCACCGGCGTGAAGGACCCGAAGAATCCCCGACGGTTCGGCGGTGCCGACTCGGCAATGTAGGTTGCGGCACCGCCGATCTCACCACCTGCCGAGAATCCCTGGGCGAGCCTGATGATGACCAGCAGAACGGGGGCCAGCACCCCGACACTCGAGTGCGTCGGCAGCAGTCCGAGAATGCCGCAGGCAACACCCATGCACACCACGGTGATGACGAGGGCGTGCCGACGACCCTTGCGGTCTCCGAGCCGACCGAAGAAGATTCCGCCGAGCGGACGGGCGACATAGGCGACGCCGAACACGGCCAGGGTCGCGAGAATCGACACGCCTGGGCTGGTGGATGGGAAGAACAGCGGTGCGATGATGACGGCGAGGAAGCCGTAGACCGCGAAGTCGTAGTACTCGATGAGCGTACCGACACCTCCGGCCAGCGCAGCTCGACGCGCGGTCGTGGTGTCCGCCTTGGGCGGTGCAACTCCTGCGCGGGAGTGTTCGGTGTTCGTCATCGCGCTGATCCTTCTGTGAGTGGTTGCTTGCTTCGGTGTTCGGAGAGAAGAAGTTCGTACGAACCGCCCGCTTCGATGACGGCGACGGTTCGGGCATTCGGTGGATGGCCGGTGATCGTGGTGCCGTCCTGCTTCGACACCTCGGCCCGACGCCAGTCGAGTCTGACATCGTCGCCAACGGCCACCGCGTCGGATATCCCGGGAACGGTGATCAGGGGCATACCGTTGAAGGTCTCTCCACGCCAGAATCCAGGCGAGAACGATTCCGCCACAACGCCGCTGATGCCCAGGTTGCGCAGCGCGACCATCGGCGGATAGTGCGGATGTCCGTAGCCGAAGTTCCGCCCACCGACGATGATGTCTCCGGGTCGAACTCGATCCACGAATTCCGGGTCGTACGCCGCCATGCAGACCGACCTCAAATGATCGGGGTCGTAGGACTTGATGTTCGCAACGCCCACGACCAGGTCGATATCGAAGTCGTCACCGAATATCCACGCGACCGCACCGTCGATGACGTCGGGCGGGGGCGGGTAGGCGCTCACGACCCCACCTGCGCGATCGTCCCGGCGAGGGCGCTGGCCGCGACGGTGAAGGGCGAACCCATGTAGATGTTGGCGTCGGAGCTACCCATTCGCCCGGAGATGTTGAGCACCCCGGTGGAGATACAGTTCTCGCCGGCCGCGAGGGGCTTCTGGTATCCGAAGCAGAAGTCGCAGCTCGACACCGCGATGTGTGCACCAGCTGACCGCAGGATGTCCAGCAGCCCTTCGCTTTCGGCTTGATCATGCACCTTCTGGGAGGTCGGTACCACGTTCAACTCGACGCCGGGGGCGACAGTCCGCCCGTCGAGCACCAGTGCAGCAGCGCGCAGGTCCTCGATGCGGCCGCTGGCGCAGGATCCGATGAACGCCTTCGTGATCGGGATTCCGGCCAGATCGGCAGCGGTATGGGTGTTGGCTGCGCGAGCCGAACCGGGTTGCACCACCTGCGGAACGATGGTCGACAGGTCGATGGTGTGGTGCGCCGCGTAAGTGGCACCCTCGTCGGGGAGCACGGGGGTGAACGCCTGCCGGGCGACGTCGTGGGCGTAGGCGAGCGACAGTTCGTCGGGTTCGAAGATCGCCGAGACCGCGCCGGTGAACATCGCCATTCCGCACAAACCCTGGCGGTGGTCGATCTTCATGGACCGCGCTCCTGGACCACCGAACTCCATCACCTGGTGGGCACACCCGTCGGCACCGACCAGATCGATGATCGTGTGAACGAGATCGCGACTGTCGACGCCGGCACCGAACTCACCCACGAGGTCGAACCGTGTGGTGGCCGGGATGTCGACGTACAGCTGTCCCGTCACCCAGGCCTCGATCAGATCGCGCCTGATGCCCCATCCGAGAGCACCGAAGGCACCGATTCCGCTGATGTGCCCGTCGAAGTGGACGAGAAAGTCTCCTGGCGTCGCGAGTCCGAGTTCGGCTGTGAGCTGGTGGCCGATGCCTCGGCCCTCGTGCAGCTCGATGCCGTAGAACTCGCACCAGTCTCGCGTGACCTGATGCACCTCTTGCTCTTTGGCGTTCTTCTTGGTGAGCATGTGGTCGATGAAGACGACGTAGCGAGATGGGTCGTCGAGTTCGGTGATGCCGAAGTCCTCGCGCATCTGCCGGAACATCACGTCGGTGTAGCCGGGGAAATCGTAGGCAATCATGCGAGCGGGCCGAACTGCGTGATTCTCTCCGGCGTGCACCACATCGGCATCACAGGTTCGGCCGAGGATCTTCTCGACCATCGTCAATGCGTCGGAGCTCATACCGATCACGCCTTCGCGTCGGCGGGAAGGTACTTGCGTTGTGCTGCTTCCACTTCCGGGAAGCCGATGAGATCGACGAACTCGTGGTGCTGCAACGCGTCGGCGCTCACGTCGGCCGGCGCTTCACCTCCGGCCAATCGGCGCAGAGCCTCACGAGCTGCTCCGGTGGCGGCCATCAGCACCTGGGTGGGCAGCAGGGCGAGTCGAACGCCGATCTGCTGCAACACGTCCGGTGTGAACTCACGCTCGGTCCAGGTCGACGCGGTCAGCGTCGCCATCAGCGGAACGCCTACAGCGTCGTGACAGCGAGCCCACTCGTCGGCGGTCTCGAAGGTCTTCGTGACGGGCATGATCATGTCGGCACCGGCGTCGACGTATGCAGTAGCGCGTCGGATCGCGTCGTCGCCACGAGCATCGGTGCGGGCGATCATCAGGACGTGCTCCGGCAGCGAATCCCGGACGGCTCGAACCTTGCCCGACGCTTCCTCGATGCTGATGAGGTCCACCGGCTCGCCAACGCAGATCGGGCACTTCTTGGGTGAGAGCTGGTCTTCCATGAAGACGCCCTGCACGCCCGCGGCAGCGAATCGGCCCGCGGTCCGCGCCGCGTTGACGGCGTTGCCGTAGCCGGTGTCGATGTCCGCGACGAGCGGGAGGGAGGACGCTTCGCCGATCGTGCGCACCGCCTGGAGGTTCTCGGTCATCGTGTAGAGCTCCGCGTCGGGCAGCCCGAGGGCCGCCGACACGGCGAACCCGGATGCACACAGGGCCGAGAACCCGGCCTGTTCGGCCAGCTTCGCCGTCAAGCCGTCCCACACGCCCGGGGCGTACACGAGGCCCTGTTCGGTCAGATCTCTGAGTGTCGCGGTCATGAGCACCATCCATTTCGTATTGCGGAACGCATTCCGAAACTAGAGTGGTGGCGATCACAAGTCAAGGGGGGTTCGTAGGATGGCGGCAGCACTTCCCAGTCCGATCGAAGGAGCACACGTGGCATCGCCCACCGAGTCCGACGACCACGCCGGCCGCGACATCGTGGGCGCGGTGGTCAAGGCCTGCACGCTGCTCGATCATTTCGATACGACGCACCCCGTGTGGACGCTCAACGAGCTGACGACGGCAAGTCGAATGAACAAGACGACAGTGCACAGACTGATGACCACACTGATCCACGCCGGCTGGGTGGACCGGACGGCCGAGGGCTCGTATCGAATCGGCATGCCCGTGTTCGAGATCGGGTCGTCGGCATTGACCCAACTCGACATCCGCGGTGCGGCACAACCGTACCTGTCGGAGATTGCGGAAAAGTTCGGCGACACTGCGTATCTCATGGTTCCCGCAGACGAGGGAGCCGTTTGCATCGATCGCCATGAAGGGAGCAATCCCCTTGTGGTCGCGGGTATTTCCATCGGTTCGGTTCTCCCGTATCACGCCACCGCAGGCCCGATGGCCATGCTGGCGTTCTCAGCTCGGACTCGCGACCGCTGGCTCACCCAGGATCTACCTGCCTTCACGGATCGAACACCGACGGCGCCGGACGAGTTGCTGACACGCCTCGAACAGATCCGATCGAAGGGGTACGCATTGAGCAATTCGGACTACCTCACCGGCGTCGCGGCCGTCGGCGCACCGATACTCGGACGGGACGCCGCGGTCGTTGCGTCGATCAGCGTAGGCGGCCGAGCGGAGACATTCGAGGGCGATGCCCTCAGCGCAAAGGTCGCGACGATTCTGGCCGCCGCGAAGAGTTTGTCTCGGGTTGCAGAGGCCCTACCTGCGCCAGGAGGAGAACATTGAACTATCCGCGTATCTATGAGCTGCGCTAGAGAGCCGAATACTCATCTACCGATTCGTTCGATCAGTTTCATTGCGTCGAAGGGTGCGTGGCCCTTGATGTCGTTGTCGAAGTACACGTGGACGTCTCTGCCGGTTGACGTCCAGTCCGAGATCTTCGCGGCCCATCGATCGAGCGCCGCATCCGTGTAGCCGCTGGCGTACAGCTCCTCGTCGCCGTGCAGGCGGGCGTACATGAAATCGGCTGTGGGGGTGTCGACGTACGGGTACTTACCGGCGGTGTCGGCGACGACGAACGCAATATCGTTCTCTCGCAGCAACTCCACTGCCGCGTCCGAGGCGAAACTCTGATGCCGCGCTTCCACACAGTGCCGAAGCGGCCGCGACGACGAAGCAGGCAACAACACACGATCCTCGGCCAATTTGTCGTCCCTCATGCCCGCCAACGAGACTGCGGCAGAGACCGTTCGGGGCAACATGGCGAAGAAATCCGACATCTTCTGCGCGTCGAATTCGAGGTTCGGCGGCAACTGCCACAGGAACGGGCCGAGCTTGTCGCCCAGCGTCAGTACCCCGGTGGCGAAGAAGTTCGCGAGTGCCGCCTCGACCCCGACGAGCCGCTTGATGTGGGTGACGTACCGACCACCCTTGATGGAGAACACGAAGTCGTCCGGCGTCTCGTCGTGCCACTTGGTGAAGCTCGACGGCTTCTGCATCGCATAGAACGTGCCGTTGATCTCGATCGATGTCAGATGTTCCGACGCGTACCCGAGTTCCTTGCGATGCGCCAAGCCCGCCGGATAGAAATCTCCTCGCCAGGGCGCATACGTCCAACCGGAGATGCCGATCAGAACTCGGGGTCGATGCGACGCGGGCATGAGCAGACTGTAGACGGCCGCACAGGCAGGCACCGCTGGCCGTGATTGCCAACTAGCTGGCACCACCATCGCCACCGGACCATAATCGGTCTCTATGCGGTCGGGTGGACGAGCGGTGGTGCTGACGCTGGTCGCTGCCGGTGTGTGGCTCTTCGCGACGCCGTCGCTCGATCCCGGAACCGCGGACTTCGTCGCAACTCCGGCACCGGCCGTCGCACCCGTCGTCGAACCGCCACCCCTGACGCTCGAAGAGCTCACAGCTCGCGTCGATCCCACCGTCGTCACCTTGTCGGCGTCCGCAGGATTCTCCGGGGTCGCGGGCACGGGCTTCGTCGTCGCCCCCGACGGAATCGTGCTCACCAACTTCCACGTCGTCGAGAACGCCACCGACATCAGCGCAGTGCACATGGGCAACGGACTCATCTACGACGCCACCGTGTTGGGTTACGACAAATCTCGTGACGTGGCGGTCGTGCAGTTGATCACCGCGGCCGACCTGCCGGTGGTCGAGCTTGCCCCGGACCCGCTTCCCGAGGTGGGTGATGCGGTGACCGCCGTCGGGAATGCCTCGGGTGCAGGGGTATTGGTTCCGGCACCGGGAGCGGTGACCGCCCTCGATCAGCAGGTGCGTACGCGCAGTTCGGTGGACGGTTCGGGAAATACGTTGGAGCGAATGATTCGCGTCGATGCCGATGTGCGAGCGGGGGATTCGGGCGGGCCCCTCTTCGATGCCTGGGGCCGAGTGGTGGGCGTGAACACCGCGGGGTTGTCGGACGAGGCGCGCAACGGCACCGAGTTCTCGCCGCCGCAGGCACCCGAGGCGTATGCCGTCCCCATCTCCGAGGCGGTCTCGGTACTCGACCAGGTCCTCGCGGGCCAGTCCGGTGGCACCGTGCATGTGGGTCCCACACCGTATTTCGGAGTGTCGGTGCGCGATGTGTCAGTCTTCGAGAACAAGCCGGCGATCGGGGCGGGGGTGGTATCGGTGACGTTCGATTCCCCGGCGGAGGTCCTGGGACTGTCCGCGGGGGACATCATCGTGACGTTCGACGGCGCGGAGATCGGATCCTCATCGGACCTGTCGGAGGCGCTGCTCGGACGTCGCCCCGGCGAGCCCGCCGTCGTCGAATGGGTCGATGACGCAGGCGTAACCAGCTCCGGCACAATCACACTCGCCGCGGGAATGCCGACAGCCTGAGGGTCAGTCCTGCAGCACCGACAACACATTGCCCGCCGGGTCGGTGAACCAGGCGATCAGCGGTCCGCCATGGCGAAAGATTCCCTTGTCGTCGGTACCCATGGCAGGAGTGGAGCCTGCGGAACGACCCTGTATGTCCGGATACTGCTCGAACACAACTCCTTTGGCGATCAAGGCGTCGACAGCGCTCTCGATATCGGCCACCGGAAAGTTCAGGATGGTGTACTGCGCGGGTACGTGCCCGGGACGCGGATAGATCAGCACGATCGTCCCGGTCCCCAGGTGCAGCTCGAGCATGCCCATCTCGTTCTCGGTGACCGTCAGTCCGAGCGTCTCGGCATAGAACGTGCGCGCCGCCTGCAGGTCGTTTACGCCGAATCCGGAGAACGGCTGCCTGGTCAGCTCCAAGGATGTCATCGTCGAATTATCGCGCTCCGGCACATGCCACGGGCCGATATCCGAGTAGCGTGGATCTCGTGACTATTCGCCTCGGTTACCAGATGCCCAACTTCAGCTACGACGGTTCGGTCGCAGAGCTCTTTCCCCAGGTCATCGCGCAGGCGCGCGAGGCCGAAGCGGCCGGGTTCGACACCGCATTCGTGATGGATCACTTCTACCAACTTCCCGGGATCGGCAAGCCCGACGAGCCCATGCTCGAGGCCTACTCTGCGCTGTCCGCGCTCGCGACGGCCACCGACACCATCCAGCTCTCCGCGCTGGTCACCGGCAACACCTACCGCAACCCGGCGATCCTCGCCAAGACCGTCACCACGTTGGACGTCGTCAGCGGCGGTCGCGCGATCCTCGGGATCGGAGCCGGCTGGTACGAACTCGAGCACCAGAGCTTCGGACTCGAGTTCGGCACGTTCACCGACCGTTTCGAGCGACTCGACGAGGCACTGCAGATCATCGAACCGATGCTCCGCGGCCAGCGTCCCACGTTCGACGGTCTCTGGTACCAGGTCGAGAACGCGATGAACGAGCCCCGCATCCGCGACGACCTGCCGATCATGCTCGGCGGTGGCGGCGAGAAGAAGACCTTCGGCTTGGCCGCCCAGTTCGCCGATCACCTCAACATCATCTGCGACGCAAACGAATTGCCGCGCAAGATGGCGGCCGTCCAGGCCCGCTGCGAGGAAGTCGACCGCGACCCGAAAGACCTCGAGACGAGCTTCCTCGCGTTCGTCATCGTCGACGAGAACGGCGACAAGGCCAAGGAACTGCAGCGCGAGTTCGTGCTGAAGCAGGGCCTCGACCTGACGAACCTGTCGGAGGAGGACGCCGCGAAGGCCACCGATCGGCACTTCTGCGGAACCCCCGACGACGTCGCCGAGCAGGTACAGAAGCGGGTCCTCGATCAGGGCATCGACGGCATCATCATCAACCTGATCACCAACGGTCACCAGCCGGGAGCCGTCGAACTGGCGGGTAAAGCCCTGAAGCCGCTCGTCTAGAAATTTGCTCCAGCAGTAGCCGCGGGGGCGCGTGCGGTGGCATAGTTCCCCCGTGGCTCAGCTGAGGATGAACGGGCACCGCGTCTTGGTCGCCGACCTGACCGGCGACTCCCTGCGCGCGATGTCGGGCTCGATGGTGGCGTACGAGGGCGATGTCGCCTTCAAGAGCGCCGGTATGGGAGGCGGCGGCGGTTTTCGCGCCGCACTCAAACAGAAGGTGACCGGCGAATCGCTGTCGCTGATGGACGTGTCCGGCAAGGGCACCGTCTACTTCGCCGTCGACGCTCAGGACATCACCCTCGTTGAGGTTCAGGGCGACAACCTGCACGTAGAGTCGTCCCAATTGCTGGCTCTCACAGGGCAACTGAAGACCGACATCAAATTCTCCGGCTTGCGCGGTGCCAGTTCCGGCCAGGGACTGTTCACCACCGTCGTCAGCGGGTCCGGCACCGTGGCATTGCTGTCCAAAGGTGGGCCGATCATCGCCCTCGCCGTCGATCCGCAGTACCCACTCGTCGTCGATCCCGACGCGTTCGTCGCCCATCGCGGCCAACTGAACCAGAGCTTCGTCACCGACGTCACGTGGCGCTCCGCCATCGGCGGCGGCAGCGGCGAGGCGTTCTCTCTCCGCTTCGACGGCCAGGGCGTCGTCTACATCCAACCCGAGGAGCGCTGACGTGCCACTCGAACTGGTCAACAGCAAAGTAGTGAAATCCGTTCTGGCACCCAACCAGAACGTGCTCGCGCGTCGAGGATCGATGCTCTATTACACCGGCGACGTTCGGTTCGTTCCGCACTCGATGGGCGGCGGCGCGGGTGCCATGCCGGGCATGGGCGGCGTTGCCGGCATGGCCGGCCGGATGATGGCAGGCGAGCACGTGGCGATGATGGCCGCAGAGGGGCAGGGCGAGGTCTTCTACGGTCACGCCGGGTTGTACATCGAGGTGATCCATCTCGACGGTTCGTCGATGCTCACCGTCGAAGCCGATCGACTCCTGGTGCACGACGGCTACCTCCAGAGTTCCATCGTGGCTCTGACCTCGCAGGGCGGAGTACGCGGAGCAGTGCGCGGCGCGATGACCGGACAGGGCTTGTTCACGACACAACTGACCGGCCAGGGCAGCGTCGCGGTTCTTTCGCACGGGGGCGCGACTCCGCTGCAGATCGGACCGGATCACCCCCAGGTGGTGGTCGATCCGCAGGCGTACGTCTGCCACATCGGCAACATCAACGTCGACATCTCTGCGAACGTCGGGTGGCGCGACGCCGTCGGCAAGGGCAGCGGCGAGGCGATCCAGTTGAAGATGACCGGCATGGGCACCGTGTGGGTGCAGGCGTCCGAGCAGAAGTTCTAGGGAGCACTGTCGTGGAAATACACACCCCGTACACCCTCCCGGTCAACGACAACGTTCCCGGCAACGACTATGCGTTCTGCGTCGAACTCGCAGGCCAGCCGTGGTTCACGTCGAAGGGCGCGATGATCGCGTACTACGGCAACGTTCGCTTCGAGCCGCTCGGGCAGACGTCCATGCCCGCCATCGTCGCGGCGCGGTTCTCGTCTCCGTTGTACTCGAACGACTGGGTACTCGCGCAGGGTCAGGGCAAGCTGATCCTCGGCGATCGCGGTTTCAATATCAACAGCTACGACCTCGACGACGGCAACCTCACCATCCGGGCGGCGAACCTCCTTGCGTTCGAGCCGACTCTGGATCTCAAGCAGTCCATCGTCCCGGGATTCCTGACCCTGCTGGGCACCGGCAAGTTCCTGGCCTCGTCCAACGGCCCCGTCATGTTCGCTGAGCCGCCGCTGCGTATCGACCCGGAAGCCCTTGTCGGATGGGCGGATTGCCCCTCGCCGTCGCATCACTTCGACGCCGACTGGATGCAGAACTTCCTCGGTGCAGCCCGCGGATTCCTCGGGGCGAACAGCGGCGAGGAGCGTCAGTTCGACTTCACCGGGGCCGGCACTGTGCTGATCCAGTCGAGCGAGAAGGTGCTCGACGATTCACACCTGCTGCGGTACGTCGAGTCGCAGACGGTCTCGTTGGGCCAGAACTCGCTGCGGGCGCTGCACAACACCATCGGGGCTCGGCTACAGCAGTAGCCCGCCTCGCAGCACCTCGACGGTGAACACGGCGGCCGTTCGGCGAGAACGCGCATACTGGAGTTTCACCTAGGAGGTACAGCCATGGCCAACCAAGGACCGTTCGGATTCGGATCCGACGACTTCGACAAGTTCGCCCGTGAGGCAACCGAGGGACTACGCGAGGTGGTCGGATCGCTGTTCGCATCCAACGCCGGGGCACCCAAAGCTCCGCCGGAGCCCGAAACCACAGGTCAGAAGGGCGACGGAGTCTGGGCGATCTACAGCGTCGACGACGCCGGATCACCCCAGATCGACCAGCTCTACGCCACCGAACTCGATGCCCTGCGTGCGCACAAGGACAACACCGACCCGCGCCGACGCGTCCGCTTCCTGCCCTACGGCGTGAGCGTCAGCGTTCTGGAGGACTGAATCGGGTGCACTGGACCGCGCTCAGCGCGGCTGGCTGCACCGGATTTGCTGTAGATGGAGTCGATTCTCATGACCGCACACACAGAGTCCGTCTCGATCCCGCTGGGACAACCCGCGTTCGTGCATGCGCTCAGGTACACAGCGTTGTTCGATCGGAAGCCGTTCTCCGAGGGCCTACTGATCTACACCGACAACGGCGCGTACAAGATCGTGTCACCGGGCGAGGATCACTACGGCAGCTACGTCTCGTACACCGACGTCGCCGAGGGCCCGCAGCATGTGATCTTCCTGTCGTGGCCGTCGGAGGATTGGGACCGGAACGTCGCGTCTCACACCCTGACGTTCAATCCCGATTCTGCGGCGTTCAGACAGGTGCTCGTCCTGCCCGGCAATCCTGTGCCACGCTCCCAATACGGTTACGCGCTGCCGATTCCCGATCCGCACAGCGTGGACATGACGGCATCCTGGGATCGGGTTCGCGAGACCTACGCCGAGACGTTCACGCAGCTGGAGCTCCTGGCCGCAGCTCGACAGCCGTGACGTCGAGCTAGTTCTGGAACTGCTCGATCGCGTCGGCCGCCTGGTCGACGCCACCGTGTGCTCGCACCTGGGCACTCATTGCCGCTGCGCGCGGTGCCAATTGGCGAGCTTGGGCAACTGCGTCGACCAGGCTCGAAGCCGTGACCTTCTCGAATTCCAGGTGCACGCCGACGCCGAGTTCGGCGAGCATCGCCGCATTGCCGAATTGATCGACGGCCTGGGGGATGGCCACGGTCGGGACACCGAACCACAGCGCCTCGGTACAACCACCCATCCCGGCGTGAGTGACGAAAACGGTCGCAGCATCGAGCACCGCGAGCTGCGGAACATGTTCGTGTACCTGGACATTCGCTGGTAGCTCACCGAGCACGGCCGGGTCGACGCGTCGGCCGATCGAGATCACCAGATGCCAGTCGGTGTTCGCGAAGGTCTCGATGCACAGTCGGTAGAACTCTGGTCGCTCGTTGTAGCCCGTACCGAAGGAGATGTACAGGATCGGCGCGTCGGGTGCCGTCCAGCTGCGATCACTCAGACGTACCGGATCGAGGCACGGCCCGACGAACCGCACCGATTCCGGTACCCGATCCGCGTTGGGCTGCATCACTTTCGGGATGAGCGACAGACAGTGCTGCGGGTGGGTGATCCATTCCCAGGGATCGGCGTCGATGTCGTTGTCTCGCAACCACGCCGTGTACGAAGCGTGGTACCGCAGACCACCAGCGGATTCACGCATCGGCGTCAGTACATCGGAAAGATCCTCGGCGTACCCATCCCACGCCACGTACGTCGGCGAGAGCTGTACTGCCGTCACCCCGTAGCGCACCCCGAGCACGGGTGCCGTCATTCCGCCGATGTCGTACAGAAGCAGATCCGGCTGATCGTCGTCGTAGAACGCGGTGAGCACCGGATACGACGCGATCGCCTCGTCGAGGAAGACCTGCATGGCCGCGGCCGGGTCATCCGGCCACGACGCCTCTCCGTCGGGAAGTATCGAGGTGAACGGCACCACCTCGACGCCCGCGGGTTCGACCACGTGTCGCAGAGAATCACCGACGGCATAGGTGACGCGGTGTCCTCGCCGGACCAGCTCGGCAATCACGGCCAGCGATGGATAGATGTGGCTGGGAGCCGTCGTGCCGATCATGGCGATGTGCATGATCCCCACCGTAGGGCGCATCACGCGCCGCGAGCCAGCGAATTTCGTCGGCGATCAGATCAATCAGTAACGGTAGCGAGACCGTGATGGTCGCCTGCTGTGACCCCGCCTTCACCGAGGTGATTGCCCTAGTACTCATGGCCGTCACCGCAGTGCTGATCGTCATGCTTTCCCGGACGGGCAGATCCGACGTATCGTCGGCGAATGCCCTTTCTGCAACCGGTGACCCTCACTGACGATCTCGTGACCCTGGAGCCGCTGAGCCACGATCATCTCGAAGGTCTGTGCGATGCCGCCCGCGACGGGGAGCTGTGGAATCTCTGGTACACCAGTGTTCCGAAGCCCGAGGACATGGCGGCCGAGATCGACCGTCGACTCGGATTGCTCGATGCAGGCACGATGCTTCCGTTCACGCTGCGCCGCAACGACACCGGGCAGATCATCGGAGCGACGACGTTCTGCAACGCCGACGCCACCAACCGTCGCGTCGAAATCGGATACACGTGGAATGCCCGCTCCGCGCACGGAACCGGCACCAATCCCGCGAGCAAACTGCTGCTGCTGACGCATGCATTCGAGGAACTGGGATGCATCGCCGTCGAATTTCGTACCCATTGGATGAACCTGCAGTCGCGGACGGCGATCGCGAAGCTGGGTGCGAAGCAGGACGGGATTCTGCGCAATCATCAACGCATGTCCGACGGTTCGTTGCGCGACACCGTCGTGTTCTCGATCATCGAATCCGAATGGCCCACCGTCCGCAACGAACTCCGCAGGCGTACCGCACGGTAGGTTGACCCCATGCGTGTGGATGGGCGGGACGTTCCCGTAGCGGGGAACCTGCTTCAGCCGCTGGTGCGCAGAACCAGCGACATCATTCGGGTCGTATCGGCCGCGGCGCTACTGGGTGTGGTGATCGCCGGTTCGCTGATCACCAGAAATCAGTGGGACGCGCTCGAGCAATCGGTGTCGAACATCGTCGGCGTGCTCAGCCCCGACCAATCCAATGCCGTCTACATCGTCTACGGCGTCGCAATTCTCGCGCTCCCGTTCGGCGTCCTGATCGGACTGATCGCGGGCCGCAAATGGAAACTGCTTGCCGGGTACGCGGCCGCGGCACTGCTGGCCGCGCTGGCGTTGTCGATCACCGGAACCGGGATCTCCACTCCCACCTGGGACCTCGACGTTCCCGAGCGACTCGACACGTTCCTCTCGCAATTCCTCGACGATTCGCGCTGGATCGCCATGTTGGCCGCGGCCCTGACGGTGTCCGGCCCGGGCCTGCCCGCACGATGGCGTCGGGCATGGTGGACGCTGTTGCTCGCGTTCGTGCCGATACACCTGGTCGTCTCCACCGTG
Source organism: Rhodococcus cerastii (assembly GCF_033042195.1). Classification (NCBI taxonomy): domain Bacteria; kingdom Bacillati; phylum Actinomycetota; class Actinomycetes; order Mycobacteriales; family Nocardiaceae; genus Rhodococcus; species Rhodococcus cerastii. The sequence continues at coordinate 486,035 of NZ_JAWLKF010000004.1, read as the reverse complement.
GTCCCGGCTCGCTCGATGCTCGGACTTGCGGTCGGCTGGCTCGTCGGAGCCGTCATCGTGTTGCTCGTCGGCACGCCCGCGCTGGAGGTTCCGCTCGACGCGGCGGTTCGCCTGTTCCACAGCCGCGGTGTCACCGTTCGCAGCTTCACCGTCGTCCGCCCGGCCGGCCCCGGCCCGTTGGTGTTGAACGCACACACTCCCGACGCCGATGTGGTGGTCGAGTTGTACGGGCAGAATCAGCGCAGCGGTGGTGCCCTACGCCAGTCCTGGCGGTGGATCACACTGCGTGGCAGCGAAACTGCGCCACTGCACGCGTCGATGCGCCGGGCCGTCGAGCATCGCGCCCTGATGGGCCTTGCCATCAAGGGGTTGGGTGCGGCGGGAAGTCACCCACTGGCGGTGGCCGCGCTCGACAGAGGATGGACCCTGTACGCGCACAGCCTTCCCATCGGTGATCCGATCGAGGCGGAGCACGACGACGCCACCCTCGGCGCTCTGTGGTCGGCCCTGCACACTCTGCACGAGAACCAGATCTCCCACGGCGACCTGCACCGAAACGAACTCCGGATTCACGACGGCAAGGCCCTCTTCTGCGGTTTCGGTCATGCCGAACTGGGTGCCTCGGATTCCCAGATGCAATCCGACGTCGCGCAGTTGTTGCTCACCACCGCAGACCTGTTCGGCTCCCAGCGCGCCGTCGCGACCGCCATCGACGTACTCGGCTTCGAGACCGTGGTTGCGGCCTCGGGTCGCTTGACCAAGTCCGCCATCCCGCCGCGCATTCGCCAATCGGTGCGCGACGCCGACAAGACGATGAAGGCAGTCCGGCTCGAGGTTCTCGAGCAGACCGGTGCGGCCAAGATCGAGGCCGAGCAGGTCACCCGATTCAGCCGCAACCAGATCATCTCGCTCGTGCTGTTGATCGGATTGGTCTACGTCGCATACCCGTTCATCAGTGCGGTGCCCGCGTTCGTCACCGAACTCGGTTCGGCGAACTGGTGGTGGGCTCTGCTCGGTCTGGCGGTGTCCGCGCTGACGTACGTCGGTGCCGGAGCCGCGTTGTGGGCGTGCGCGCTGGGCAAGGTCAGCTTCTGGAATCTGACGGTGATGCAGGTCGCCAACACCTTCGCGGCGACGACGACACCCGCCGGCGTCGGCGGACTGGCCCTGAGCGTGCGATTCCTGCAGAAGGGTGGGTTGGGAACGGTTCGCGCGACGGCGGCTGTGGCGCTGCAACAATCGGTCCAGGTGATCACGCACGTGAGCCTGCTGATCTTCTTCAGCGTCGTCGCAGGCACCTCGTCCGGTCTGTCGAACATGGTGCCGGGCAACACCGTGCTGTATCTCATCGCAGGTGCCGCTTTCGGCGTCGTCGGGACGTTCATGTTCGTACCCAAGCTGCGACGCTGGCTGCGGGTAGCCGTTCGTCCGCAGATCAAGGAAGTCCTCGGCGAACTGGGCGAACTCGCCCGCGACCCCAAACGGTTCTCGATCATCATCCTCGGCTGCGCGGCCACGACGTTGGGTGCCGCGCTTGCACTGTGGGCGAGCATCGAGGCCTTCGGCGGCGGCACCACGTTCGTCACCGTGACGGTGGTGACGATGATCGGCGGAACTCTGGCCTCGGCCGCGCCGACGCCGGGCGGTGTGGGTGCCGTGGAGGCCGCACTCATCGGCGGTCTGGCCGCCTTCGGAGTGCCCGCCTCCATCGCCGTGCCGTCGGTCTTGCTCTATCGCGTCCTGACCTGCTGGTTGCCGGTGTTTCTCGGGTGGCCGACACTACGGTGGCTCACCAAGCGAGACATGGTCTGACGCACTGCAGACAGCGTGTATGCCCGATTCCGGCACAGCTCCACGTGGCGCTGGTAGCGTTCAGCCGGCCGGGGATCTGCCCATGAGAGGTATGCCCATTTCCAGACCGGGGATTGCGGTGACGGCCGAGGGCCGTACGCGATACAGGCCTGGGCTCCACGCCACGCGCGCGAGAGTCGACGACGACTACACGTACTTCGCGAACACAGCGCGCGAGCGTTGGGTGCGGTATTTCGTCGGAACCCTGACACTGTTGTTCGGCCTGTCCGGGATCCTGATGGTTCCCACCGGCATCCACTACGACGGCCTGGCGGTATTCGTCCTCCTCGGGGCGTTGACGACGATACCGGTGGCGATCGCGTGGTTCCTCGGACCATGGCCGTCACCGCGTCTGGCCAATGCCTTCGTGTTCTACGCAGACGTCGGCATCGTGGGCATCCTGTTCAGCAGCACCGACCGTTATGTGCCACTGGCCGGATGCATGATGTTCACGATCGTGGCTGTCTTCACCGTCATTGCAAGCTCGTTCCGAGTGATGTGGATTCACCTGGCGGTCTCGGTGGCGACGGTACTTGCACTCGGCATACTTGCGGTCGGTCAGGGAAAGAACCCGTGGCTGGTGGCCGCGACCGCAGTCACCGTCGTCACGTTGTACCTCACCCCCTTGATGATGCGGGCGTACATCCGGCATCTACGTTCTCGGGCATCGGGAGCCGTCATCGATTCGCTGACGGGCCTGTACAACCGGCGCGGATTGCTCGAGGCAATCGATGACGTCGGTACCGCCTCCACCGACAGCCCCTCGGATCGAACCATCGGGGTCACCGTTCTCGACATCGATCGGTTCAAGGACATCAACGACCGATTCGGTCACCCCACCGGCGATGCAGTACTGATCGAGATCGCCTCACGGCTCACCGCCGCGGTACCGCAGACATCGGTGGTCTCGCGCCTGAGCGGAGACGAGTTCGTCATCGTGCACATCGGTTCGCCCGGCGAGATCGAATCGGCCGACCACAGGATCCGGATCGGTCTCGACGAAAGCTTCTCCGGACCGCCTTTCACCGCCAGTGTCGGTTCTGCCTCGGAACTACTCGGCGGCGAACCCGTCACCCCTACCGTCGTGCGCAAACTGATCGCATCGGCCGATATCGAGATGTATCGCAACAAGTCTCGACTCTCCGAGGACGACGGCAGCGCCCGCGGCACCAGCACCGGAACGCGAGCGGACATCCGCACGCGCATCGAGACCTTGATCTCGCGAGGCGGGCCTGACGTGGTGTTCCAACCTATCTGCGACACGGTCACCACAAGGGTCGTCGGTTACGAGGCACTGTCTCGTTTTCCTTTCGGCTACGGCTCGCCGACGATGTGGTTCCGCGACGCCACCAATGCGGGAATCGGACCGCTTCTCGAAGCCGCCGCCATCGACCGCGCGCTGGCCGCGTCCGCGTCACTTCCCCGCGGAATCTTCGTTTCACTCAACGCGTCTGCCGACACCATTCGCTCCACCGACCTGGCCGCCGTACTGAAGCCGTTCCAGAAGAACCGACAGTTCCACATCGAAATCACCGAACACGAGCGGGTCCACGACTACCGCGCGGTCGCCCGAACCATCGAATCCATGCGCGGAGCAGGCATATCCATCTCCGTCGACGACGTAGGTGCCGGCTTCGCCGGACTTCGCCAGGTGGTCGAACTGCGCCCCGACACCCTGAAGATCGACTACGCACTGGTGCACGGAATCGACACCGACCCGATCCGAAGGGCCGCCGCTGCATCGGTGATCGGATTTGCACACGAGATCGGGTCGACGGTCATCATGGAAGGCGTCGAAACCGAAGCGGAACTCCGAGTGGCCGCCGAACTCGGAGCAGACATGGTGCAGGGCTTTCTCACCGGACGACCACTACCGCTGTCGGACATCACCGGGTAGTGCTGCGCGGCCCCTCCAGCCGATCAGATCGACGAGTCGACCGTGAACTTCGTCAGTGTCGGAGCGGCAGCAAGCATCGGCGGCAGTTCGGTGATCTGGCCGGGACCGGCGCGGAACTCGCGGTACTTCGCATCGGCCTCGGCCGACTCCCACGTCTCGTAGGCCACCACGTGGGCTTCGTTCTCCTCGTCGACCCACACGTCGACGCCGAGGCAACCCTCGAACGCGCGGGTTTCGGCCAGCACCGTGCGCAGCAGTGCTCGCGCGTCGGCAAGAGACTCGGGCTTGAACGTCAGATCCAGTGTTGCAATGAGAGCCATGGCTCCAGGGTAGACCGCGACGGGTCACCGCAGCCGTAGTGCCAAGTAGAACTCGATCCTGTCCTCCAGTCGCGACAGATCGCGGCCGGTCAGTTCCTCGATGCGCTGGATGCGATATCGGACGGAATTGACGTGCATGTGCAGTTGTTCGGCACATCGAGTCCAGGCTCCGTTGGTGTCGAGGTACACCGACAGTGTCTCGACGAGATCACTGTTGTGCAGGTCGTCGTAGTCGACCAGGGGAGTCAGCAGTCTCGAGGTGAACATGCGTCGCACGTCGTCGGGGACGTTGGCGAGAAGTATTGTCAGCGTGGCCAATTCGTCGTGACCGACGACACTGCAGTCCGAGCCACGACGCTCGGCGAGTCTGCGGGCGTAGCGCGCTTCCTCGATCGCGCTTCGGATGTCGGCGGGCGCGGTCGGAGCACTGACACCGATCGAGGTGCCGCTACCGATCAGTCCCGGTGCCAACGTGTGGACCGCTCGCCGAACGGAATCGGTTCGGTCGGTTCGCGCCTCCACCAACGCGATGGCCTCACCGTCGACGATTCCGAGGGTGATCTCCGACGGTGCCAGCACTTCTCGTAACAGCGGGCGTAGCTCGCCGAGCCGCAACGTCTCCCCGGACGTGGCCACAGCCACTGCAGCATACCGTGTTTCGATGTCGAGTCCGATGACGTGCATCTGGGCGAGGATGTCAGCGGCCGTCGCACCGCCGACGATCGTGCGCACGAATTCCTGCGCCAGAATTCCCGACCCGGACAGGCGATCGTCGACGCGACTGCGTTCCACCGCCACGATCGACGCCAGCTGTCCGGCCAGGGAAAGTCTCGGCGCATCCCATGTCTGCCAATCGCTTTCGAAGGCCACGAACCAATCCACGACGCGCGGTGCGGACTCACCGTCGACGGCGAACACCGAGACTCGCTGCTCCGGGCAATAGCGCGGCAGCCGTACCGAGCTCATGAAGTCCTGCGCCACCGCTTCGGTGTCCGGCGGATTTTCGGATCCGGCGAGTACCCGTCCCGACGACGTGACGACCCAGCAGTTCATACCCAGATCGGAGCTGACCATCTCCAGCAGCGGACCGAGGCCCCCACCGGGACCCGCGCTCGCGACCAGGCGTCGGTGCCGATCGAGCACCAGGCTCAGGTCCGAGGCCCGGGCCGTGGACAGCTGCCGGACGACGCTCTCGGTCACCGTGGCGAAAGCGATGTCGGCGGGGACCCGAAAGAGCGGCAGGCCGTGCTCGAGGCAGGCGTCGACCAGATCGTCGGGCACCACGCCGTCGTCGGATGCCGCCAGCGCCGAGATTCCGGCCTTGGACACCGCCCGGACGAACGTCCTCGAGTCCTCGGGGCCCGTCCGCCACATCAGACCGGTCAGCACCAGCTCTCCGCCGCTGAGGTAGCGACTCGGATCGAGCATGTCGGTGGTCACGACCCATCGGATGGTCGGATCGAAGTGCTCGGGAGTGACGATCGGCTGCAGTTTCAGGTCGGGGAGATCGGCCAGATCACGCAGTCTCACGGTGCATCGACCTCCTCTTCGTAGGATCCTCCAAAACCTACACTGTGATCGGCGTCATACTTCGTCGTTCCTGTCTCTCGTTCGCGTGGCCTCCGGCGGCTGTACTGGGTGAACACGACCGAAAGACACGTGAGCGGAGAACAGCACGATGGAATTTCTACGACCACAGACCTGGGGCGACGCGTTGGCCGCGAAGGCCGACGACGTCGACGTGGTGCCCATCCAGGGCGGCACCGACGTCATGGTCGAGATGAACTTCGACCTGCACCGGCCGGGCGCATTGCTGGATCTGAACCCGATCACCGAACTCACCGAATGGGAGCACCTTCCCGACGGGACGCTGCGGGTCGGCGCAGGCGTGCCGTACGTCCGCATCATCGCCGAGCTCGGAGACATGCTCCCCGGCATCTCCCAGGCCTCCCGCACCGTCGGTTCACCGCAGATCCGCAATCGCGGGACCGTCGGCGGCAACCTCGGCGGCGCGTCACCAGCAGGCGATCTGCACGCGCCTCTGCTCGCGGCGGGCGCGACCGTCGAGGTCGAATCGGCCGAGCGCGGAGTACGCATGATCCCCGCCACCGAGTTCTACCTCGGCGTCAAGCGCAATTCCTGCCTGCCCGACGAACTCATCCGCGCCTTTCACGTAGCGCCGGCAGCGGGACCGCAGTACTTCTCCAAGATCGGCACCCGCAACGCGATGGTCATCGCCGTCTGCTCGTTCTCGATCGCACTGTTTCCGCAGGAGGGTCGCGTGGGTACCGGACTCGGCTCCGCTGCGCCGACGCCGCGCCGGGCTTACGATGCCGAGAACTACCTCGCGGCCGAACTCGAGTGGGACGGTGCCCTCGATCCGCGGGTATCGGAGGAATTCGGCCGATTGGTCAGTGCGGCAGCAAGTCCCATCGACGACGTACGAGGCACTGCCGATTACCGCAAGCACGCCCTGTCCGTGATGGCCCGGCGAACACTGGGCTGGGCATGGCGAGACCTCACAGCCGCACGGAAGGTGGCCTGAACATGCGAGTCAACTGCACCATCAACGGAAAAGACATGGAAGCCGACGACGTCTGGGAGGGCGAGAGTCTGCTCTACCTGCTGCGTGAACGCATGGGACTCCCCGGATCCAAGAATGCCTGCGAGCAAGGTGAATGCGGTTCGTGCACCGTCTATCTCGACGGCGTCCCCGCATGTGCCTGCCTGGTGGCCGCCGGTCAGGTCGAGGGCCGCGAGATCCGTACCGTCGAAGGCCTCGCCGAAGGCGACAAGCTCGATCCGATGCAGGAGGCGTTCGTCGAATGCGGAGCCGTCCAATGCGGCTTCTGCACACCCGGGCTCGTGGTGCAAGCACACGATCTGATCGAGCGCGTTCCCAATCCGTCGGACGTCGAGATCCGTGAATCACTCGCCGGAAACCTCTGCCGCTGCACCGGATACGAGAAGATCCTGGACGCCGTGCGGCTTGCAGCAACTCGAAAGGCCGAAGCCAAATGACCACTGTCATCTCGGGTGCCTACATCGCGCCCATCGTCGGAGACGAAATCCCCGACGGCTACCTCGTCGTCGAGGGCACGATGATCACCGCCATCGGATCGGGTCCCGCCCCGATCATCCCCGGCGCCGAGACCATCGACGCCTCCGGTTGCCTGGTCACCCCGGGCCTGGTGAACACACACCACCACCTCTACCAGTGGGCGTCCCAGGGCCTGGCCAAGGACAACACGCTCTTCGAATGGCTTGTCGCTCTGTACAAGCCGTGGTCCAAGATGGACGCCGAGGTCGTCGGCGGTGCCGCCGCGGCCGGGCTCGGATGGCTGGCCAAATCGGGATGCACCACCAGCACCGATCATCACTACATCTTCCCCCAGGGCCGAGGCGATCTGTTCGCCGCCGAGATCGACGCGGCGCAACGCATCGGAGTCCGCTTCCAGCCGTGCCGAGGCTCGATGGACCGGGGTGTGTCCGACGGCGGCCTGCCACCGGACGAGGTCGTCGAATCACTCGACGACATCCTCACGGCCACCGCCGAGGCCATCGACACCTACCACGACGCCTCCTTCGGTTCCATGCTCCGCATCGCGGTCGCGCCCTGCTCACCGTTCTCGATCAGCAAGGAGCTACTCGTCGAGTCCGCGACCCTCGCTCGTGCGAAAGGTGTTCGGCTGCATACGCATCTGGCCGAGACCCTCGACGAAGAAGAGCACTGCCTCGCTCAGATGAACTGCACCCCGGTCGAATACATGGAGCAGGTCGGCTGGCTGGGCGACGACGTGTGGTTCGCACACGCAGTGCACCTGCACGATTCCGACATCGCAAAGATGGCGGCCACCGGAACCGGCACCGCCCACTGCCCGAGCTCCAATGCTCGGCTCGGCGCGGGTATCGCCCGGATCTCGGACCTGCTCGCCGCCGGCGCACCCGTCGGCCTGGGGGTCGACGGTTCCGCCTCGGCCGAAATGGTGCCGCTGGCAGGCGAGGTCCGTCAGGCCATGTACATGCAGCGGGCCAAGTACGGACCGACAGCACTGACCGCGCGTCAGGCACTCGAGATCGGAACACTGGGCGGCGCAACGGTACTGGGCCGTCAGAGCGAGATCGGTTCGCTCGAGGTCGGCAAGCTCGCCGACATCGCGATCTGGCGCACCGACGGGTTCTACTCGGCCGTGGACGACCCGGTCGTGGCGTTCGCGTACGGGCAGACACCACCGCTCGCGCGCTTGATGGTGGGAGGCCGGACGATCGTCGAGAACGATGTCTTGACCAGCGCACCGCAGGACGAAATAGGCCGCGCCGGAGCCGATGCGCACCGTCGCCTGATGAAACTCGCGGAGGACGTGCTGTGAGCGCCCCGACCACCACACCCCGGCAAGCTCCCGCCGACATCCCCGCCCCGGGTCGCGGTCGCGTCGGCGACAGCCCGCTGCGACCCGACGGCACGCTGAAGGTCAAGGGCGAGTTCGCCTACTCATCGGATCTGTTCATCGACGGGATGCTCTGGGGCGCAACCCTTCGTAGCCCACATCCCCGCGCGAAGATCGTCTCTGTCGACATCTCGAAGGCGCTGGCAACTCCCGGCGTCGAGGCGGTACTCACCCACGAGGACGTGCCCGGGCGCAAGTGCTTCGGACTCGACCACACGTGGGATCAGCCCGTGCTGGCCTTCGACGAGGTGCGGCACGAGGGCGAACCGATCGCGTTGATCGCAGCCGATCATCCCGAAACCGCCCGGCGCGCAATGGAAAAGATCGTCGTGGTCTACGACGTGCTCGAGCCTCTCACCGATGCCCGACGCGCAGCATTGGACCCGGACTACCCGAAGGTGCAGGAACGCGGCGGAGTGGCGCGGCATCAGCCGGTGCGCGTCGGCAACGTCGCCGCCGCCCGGGCCACCGCGGATGTCATCGTCAGCAGCGACTTCGCCGTCGGCATCCAGGATCAAGCGTTCCTCGGACCCGAGTCCGGCTTGGCCGTGCCCGCCGAGGACGGCGGCGTGGATCTCTATGTCGCAACGCAGTGGATGCACAACGATCTGGCGCAGATCGGGCCGTGTCTCGGCCTGCCCGAGGAGAAGATCCGAATGACGCTGGCCGGCGTCGGCGGTGCATTCGGTGGCCGTGAGGACCTGTCGATGCAGATCCACGCGGCGATGCTCGCCATGCACACCGGCAAGCCGGTCAAGATCGTCTACAACCGGTACGAGTCGTTCTTCGGCCACGTACACCGACACCCGGCGCAGATGCACTACGAATACGGTGCAACCCGCGACGGCAAGCTCGTGTTCGCCGATGTCGAGATAATCCTCGACGGCGGTGCGTACACCTCGGCCACCCTCAACGTGGTCGGCAACGCGGCCTCGCTCGGTGTCGGACCGTACGTCATCCCCAACATCGAGATCGACGCGTACGGGGTGTACACCAACAATCCACCGTGCGGTGCGATGCGTGGCTTCGGCGCAGTGCAAGCATGTTTCGCGTACGAGTCGATGATGGACAAGCTCGGCGAGGCCTGCGGTATCGGACCGGTGGCGATCCGCCAGATCAACGCCGTCAGCCAAGGTTCCATCCTCGCGACCGGCCAGGTCATCGAAGCACCTGCCCCACTGGCCGAAATGCTCGCCCGAGCCGAGGCGATGGAACTACCTGCCCCGCTGGACGCGTCGGACATTCGGAATCTGCCGGGTGGGGCATCGCAGACCACCCACGGCGAAGGCGTCGTACGTGGGATCGGGTACGGCGTCGGCATCAAGAACATCTGCTTCTCCGAGAACTACGACGACTACTCCACTGCTCGCGTCCGTCTGGAGGTGATCGGCGGCGAGGCAACGGCATTGGTGCACACGGCTGCTGCCGAGGTGGGCCAGGGACTGGTGACGTTGGAGGCGCAGATCGCGCGCACCGAACTCGGCGTCACCAAGGTCGTCATCCACCCCGCCGACACCAAGGTCGGTAACGCGGGCTCTTCGTCCGCGTCGCGCCAGTCGTACATGACCGGTGGCGCAGTCAAGACCGCGTGCGAGGCCGTGCGCGAGGCGGTGTTCGTCCTGGCCGGACTGTACCTGGGCCGCGCGGTGGCCGACCTCAGCCTCGACGGCGGCAAGATCGTCTCGGCAACCGACGGCGTGCTGGCCACGATCGAGGACGTACTCGGCGATCGCGTCATCGAGCAGACGCGTGAATTCCACCATCGCCCCACCAGCGGAATGGATCCGGTCACCGGACAGGGCGCGAGCCACACGCAGCTCGCCCTGTGTGTGCATCGCGCAGTGGTGGACGTCGACGTCGAACTCGGACTCGTCAAGGTCGTCGAGATGGCGGCCGTACAGGACGTCGGCAAGATCCTCAACCGGCTTTCACTCGAAGGCCAGATCCACGGCGGCACAGCGCAGGGCCTCGGCCTCGCGGTGATGGAGGAGATCGTCGTCGTCGACGGTCTGGTGAAGAACCCGTCGTTCACCGACTACCTCATCCCCACGATTCTCGACATGCCGCCCATGAAGCTGGACATCCTCGAGAACCCGGATCCCCTGGCACCGTACGGCCTTCGTGGTGCCGGCGAGCCACCCACCCTCTCGTCGACGCCCGCCGTCGTCGCCGCCATCCGCAACGCCACCGGACTCGCGTTGACCCGCGTACCCGTTCGACCCGAACACATCATCAACAGCTGATCTGAGTTCCATCCCCATTCGACGAAACCTTCTCCGGCACAACCGTACCGACGCCAACTCCCCCGGCATGTCGGCCCGGCCCGACGCTCGACGAGGTTGATCACGCCCTGGGAGGGCCGATCATGACCGACGTACACACATCCAGCACTCGCCAAAGCGGACGAGGTCGATCCCAGATCGACAAGTTCTTCGACATCACCGGCCGCGGTTCCACGCTGTCACGCGAAATTCGAGGTGGTGTCACCACATTCGTGGCCATGGCCTACCTGATCGTTCTCATCCCTCTGATCATCGGTGATGCACGCGATGTCACCGGTGCCACGCTCGATCCGGCTCAGTTGTCGACCATGGTGGCACTGTCCGCCGGGCTGACGACCATCCTGATGGGGGTCGTCGGAAACGCGCCCCTCGCGATGGCAGCCGGCCTCGGGGTGACGCCGATCGTGGTGTTCCAGGCGGCCCCGTACATGACCTGGCCGCAGGCGATGGGTCTGGTGGTTCTCGAGGGCGTCGTCATCGTCGTCTTCGCTCTCACCGGCATTCGGCAACTCATCATGGATGCCATACCGCTGGTGCTCAAGCAGGCGATCGGCGTCGGGATCGGTGCATTCATCGCGCTCATCGGCCTGGTCGACGCCGGGTTCGTCGGGCACCACGAGTCAGCAGCAACCGCCGTCACCCTCGGCACCTTCGGCAAGCTCGCCGGCTGGCCGGTGTTCGTGTTCTGTGTCGGGCTCATCCTGATGATCATGCTGTTCGTTCGGAGGGTGCCGGGCGCGATGCTGATCGGCATCTTCGTGGCCACCAATCTGGCCATCATCCTGAACTCGGTGTTCGATATCGAGCCGGAGGCGTGGGGCCCGGTGGTACCGAAAGTGCCCGACTCCATCGTCGCCACACCACAATTCGACCTGCTGTTCAACGTCGACCTGTTCGGCGGCTTCGCCCGAGCCGGAATCGTCACGGCATCGGTTGTCCTGTTCACACTGGTGTTGTCGGGCTTCTTCGACGCCATGGGCACCATCCTCGGAGTCGGCGAAGAAGCGGGCCTGGTCGACAAGCAAGGCAGGATGCCCGGACTGAGCCGCATCCTCACCGTCGACGGTATCGGTGCCATCGTCGGAGGCGCAATCAACGGCTCCGCCAACACCGCCGTCGTGGAATCTGCGGCCGGCGTCACCGAAGGAGCCCGAACCGGTCTCGCCAGCGTCGTCACGGGCGGGTTGCTGACCAGCTTGATCTTCTTCACTCCGTTGGCCGGGGTGGTTCCCGTCGGTGCAGCTGCGCCGGCCCTGGTTCTGGTGGGCGCGCTGATGATGACGCACGTACGCAAGATCGATTGGGAGAACACCGAAATCGCGATCCCGGCCTTCCTGACCATTGTCCTGATGCCCTTCACCTACTCGATCACCGTCGGTGTTGCGGCCGGTGTCATCTCGTACACCCTCGTTCGTCTGGCCAAAGGGAAAGCACGCCAGACGCATTGGCTGCTGTATCTGATGTCGGGTATATTCTTGGTCTACTTCGCCCTGCACCCGATCGAAGAAGCGTTGGGAATCTCGTAACGTGAAAGAGATCGTCGATCGTCTGTCGGCCTGGGATCGCGCCGGCATTCCCTATGCGGTAGCGACTGTCATCGCGGTATCCGGAAGTGCCCCAAGGCTTCCGGGTGCCGCGATGGCGGTCTGCGCCGACGGCGAAGCAGTGGGCAGCGTCTCCGGTGGCTGCGTCGAAGGAGCAGTGTACGAGCTGTGCCGCGAGGTTCTCGAGACCGGTGAGTCCAAGCGAGAATCGTTCGGCTACAGCGACGTCGACGCTTTCGCTGTCGGTCTGACCTGCGGGGGAGTGATCGAGGTGTTCGTCCGCCTCGGACCTCCGCGGGCCGTGCTCGCCGCCATCGCGTCGGACACTGCGGTGGCCACGGTGACGATGCTCTCCGGGTCAGGGGAATCGCTTGCAGTGTCCTCCTCGGCCACGATCGGCAGCACCGGGTTCTCCGATGTCGACGCGGTTGTCGTCGGTGAGGCGCTGGCGATGTTGGACTCCGGCGGTACCGGTATCCGCTCGGTGCGGTGCCGGCCTGATCTCGACGTGTTCGTGCAGTCCTACGCCACTGCCCCGAGGCTGCTGATCTTCGGGGCAATCGACTATGCAGGCGCACTCGCCCGCGTGGGTAAGTTCCTCGGGTATCACGTGACGGTCTGTGACGCGCGACCGGTATTCGCCACTGCTGCACGGTTTCCCGACGCCGACGAGGTGGTCACCGAATGGCCGCACAGCTACCTGGCGCGGACGGCCGTCGACGCCCGCACGGTGATTTGCGTCCTGACGCACGACGCCAAATTCGATGTGCCGCTGCTCGAGGTGGCCCTGCGGTTGCCTGTCGCATTCGTCGGGGCGATGGGATCACGCAGGACTCACGACGATCGCGCGGCCCGGTTGCGCGACGTTGGGTTGACCGAGCAGGAGCTCGCACGCTTGAAGTCGCCGATCGGCCTGGACTTGGGGGCAAGAACCCCCGAGGAGACCGCGCTGGCCATCGCTGCGGAATTCGTCGCCGTGCGACGCGGGGGTAGCGCTCTGCCCCTGACACGAACGGCCGGCCCGATTCATCACGACGGGGCGGCGGGGGACGCGAAGTACGCGTAAGTATCGGCCCGACTCAGCCCACACGTATCGTGCGTTCGAGCAAAGGCAACAGACGATCCCAATGCCGTTGCAGTGCAGCTGCATCGAATGCGGTGGTGTCGGCCATCGTAAATCCGTGTACAGCACCGGGATAGACCTCGGAGGTGTACTCGAGTCCAGCCGCGTCGAGGGCTCCGTCGAGCTCGTCGAGGGCCTCGGGCGTCATATCGCCATCAGCGTGGCCGATGTGGACAGCGGCAAGAGTGGAGCCTGCGGAACGATCCGACGTAGCCGCAACGTCAAGGAGTAACCGATGGGGACTGCCCGGCTCGTCGGTCACGAGCTTCCCCGGATGGAAGCTTGCAGCAGCGCTGACTCGATCGGGGAATGCGGCCGCCGTGCGGATCGCCAGGACTCCGCCCATGCAGTAGCCGACCACTGCTACCTTTCCGGCGCCCACTGCCGGCTGTTCGTCGAGAAATGCGAGATAGTCCTCGGCGTCGGCGCGGGCTCGGTCAGCGGTGTGCTCGGCCAACAGCGGCATCAGCTTCTCCACGAGCGCCGGGCGTGACTCGCTGTCGATGAGCTCGGGTAGCTCGACCACCGGTGCTGGTCCGTGTCGGTAGAAGAGGTTGGGGACCAGCACGTAGTAACCGTGCTCGGCCAGTTCGCGGGCCATGGCCTCCAACACTGGTCGCACGCCGAATATGTCCATGTAGAGCAGGACTGCGGGATGCGGCCCATCGCCGTCAGGGTAGGTGACGAACGCGTCCGCCGCGCCGTCGGTCATGGGAATCTGCACATGTGAACTGGGCACTGGAGTCCATTTCGAGTCGAGGAATCGGGCCCTTGCGACCGTACGCCTGTTGCGATTCGACCTTTCGTGGTGTGAGCAACGTAGAAGTGCCCGGCGAAATCTCGAACTAGTGCTCGCGTCGTGAGCGCCATTGACCACGCGCGATGATCGCGATGACGATCACGACCGCCGAGGCAACGGTCGCACCGAACGCCCCTCCAGTGGGAAGCGCGTTAGTCAGGACCGGAACCGGTGCGAGCACAGCCAGCATGACGGCCACAACCACAACCGGGAAGATGACCACCGCCAAGAACTTGTCCTTCTGCCGATCCCAATTCGGTCCGGCTTGCAGTGCCTTCTCCTTACGCATCACCCACGCATAGAACGGGACCAGCGGTACCACGAGCAGTAGAACCGACAGTGGGTATCCGGTTCTGCCGAGGAGCGCGTAGATCAGCGTCGCTGTCGACGCCGAAGCCCATGTCATGATCACCGCCATGCCGAGAGCCAACAAGAATGGGGACTCTCGTTGCGGTCGATCAGATCCGGGCGGAATCTTTTGATCGTTCACTGTCACAACCTCCACGCTGGAAGCACGCCGCGATGATGCCACCGACGCCCGACAAACATGCGGTCGGCTTCCGCGGCTTCAGCGGAAATCGCTCGGAACGTACCACCACTGATACAGGTGAACATGATTCGCGCGGAACTCGCAATGCCGCCGAGCTCGCGGGCGCACCGAGCAGCAGTTCCTCCTGTTGCCCTTGCTCAGAGCGCCCGAGCCAATGTATTTACGTTTCTGTCGGTGGGTCGAGATACCATTCTCTTATTCGAACAGGCGTTCTTGTTTCGGCTCACCGGGGGGTGAAAAAATTGGGTGCTGTACCGACTGTGTCACTGGAGGCGTTGACCGCGGCTGCGCGTGAGGAGAATCGGCAGGCGGCCCGCAAGATCACCGCCTGCTATCGCGTGCACTGCGACTGGATCGCCCGGGACGCCAAGCACAAGCATTACAGCCGATACGGGCGCACGGAGATGGCAGTGGCATTGGGCTGCTCGGCGACGGTCGCCGAAGCGTATGTGTCCGTCGGTGTCGCCCTGCACACCCGGCTTCCTCTGGTGAAGACCACGTTCGAGGCAGGCGAGATCGATCTCCCCCGCGTGCGGACGGTATGCCGGATCCTCGACAACCTCTCCGACGACATCGTCACCCGCGTCGAAGCCGAGGTGGTCGAGGCGGCGCGGAGGTCGTCCCCGGGCCCGCTCGAGCAGGCGATCTGGGACATCCTGCTGCGCGTCGCACCCGAAGAAGCCGCGGCGCTGCGGGAGTTCGCGAAGAAGTTCCGGACCGTCACCTACAGTCCCGCCGGCGAACTGGCCCGCATCCGAGCCGAGCTGACCGCCCCCGAAGCCGCCGCCGCATGGCAACTCCTCGAAGAGATGGCCGACACCCTCTGCCCGAAAGACCCGCGGGGGAAGAAAGAACGCCTGTGCGATGCCTTCATGGCCCGCATGCACGGAGAACCCCGACTGGCATGCCTGTGCCAACGCGAGGATTGCCCGAAGAAAGACACCGCGTTGCCGGATCGACGGGTGCCGCTCACGATGATCACCGTCGACATCGCCACCCTCATCGGGCTACTCGCCAACCCCGCCTACCTCGCCGGGCACGGATCCATCGACCCCGACCTCGCGCGAGAGTTGGCACGCAACAGTCACTGGCAGATCCTGCTTACCGAAGCAGTGACCCTCGCCGAGAAACTCGGACTCGCTGTGCAGAACCCAGAGACCGGGGAATGGGAACGACGCCCAGACAGCGAGAAGACATCGGCTGCAACAGAACCCGAGACGGAAACAGCGACGGACGAAGACAACGACACGGGCTTGGGCTTGGGCTTGGCTGCAGACTCGGCTGCGGCTGCGGCTGCGGCTGAGGGAACTGGGTCGGGGGCGGACTCGAGGTCGGCGACAGATTCCTCGACCGAACCGACCCCGGCCAGTTCACCGGCAGCCGCAGGTGCACCTGCACCTGCACCTGTACCTGTACCTGTACCTGTACCTGTACCTGTACCTCGAAATACCTCGACACCGGCACCGGAGCCCGCAGCACCGGCACCAGCGGCACCTGAGTCACTCGCAGCTGAGGTCGCCGATGCCGAGGAGACCGACGAGACCGGCGAGACCGGCGATGCCGAGGAGAACGACGAGTCCAAACCCGCACCTGCGACCGCCCCTCCAGCTCAGGCAACGTCGGCCACCGACCCAGACACCGATCCTGTTCGGAAGCACGCAGCGACACGCGCAGGGACGCCAGTGATCGCCCCTCCCGCTCAGGCAACATCGGCCACCGGCCCTGACCTCGCTGCGTCGCCTGAACCGGCGTCAGCGTCACCACCACCTGCGAGACGGACACCGCCGGCACCTGCTATCGCACCGAACTGTTCGGAATCACGCTCTCCCGCAACTCCATCCGACTCTGCGACATCCGGGGCGACGTCAGCCCAAGGCCCGGAACCGAGAACAGGCTCCACTGCCACTGCCACTGACGTTGCCGCTGACGCTGCTACTGCCGCCAGCGACAATCCACGCCAGCGTCGCCTGGGATCACTGACCTCCGCTGCAGCCCTGTTCTGCACCCACACACCCGTCGGCCGGGGCACACGGCACAGCTCTGCCCTCGACCTGGACGACATCAGACATCCCGCCCGCAACATGAGAGCACTCGACCTTCGCTCGGCAATCCGGCTGAACAACCCAACAATCCCCACTGCAGACAACACACCCGCAAACCGCACACCCTCAGGCCTCTACCTCGGCAACGCCACCCTCGCCGCAGCGCTCGAAGCCGCCATCGCCGCCGACCCCACCCTCGGCAAATCAGTACCCCGCGATCCACTCACCGACCGCGCCCTGATCTACCGGCCCGACGCCCTCACCACCGCCGCCGTCCGCCTGCGCGACAAACACTGCCGCTTCCCCGGCTGCCACCGACCCGCCGCACGCTGCCAACTCGACCACATAGTGCCCTTCGACCACGCCAACCCTCGCGGCGGCGGCTGGACCACCGTCAACAACCTCCAATGCCTCTGCGACTACCACCACTCCGTCAAAACCGCCGGCTACTGGACAGCCATCATGCTCCCCGGCGGAGCCATCCTGTGGACATCGACATCCAAGACCACCCGAATCACCCTGCCCACCAACGCAACATCCGTACCCATCCTCGGCAACGACCTCAGGCCACACATCCCCACAAAACCGAAACGATCCGGCCACATCGCCTACCCCAACCCACCCGACAACCTTGAGCCCGACAACCACGAGACCGGACGCCACGAGGACACGAAGCCACCGTTCTAGAAGGTCAGCGCTGGCGGCGCAACAACTGTCCGGTCGACAACTCCGAGCCCGCGATCCACGACCGTCGCACCACACCCGATAGGCCCAGTCGATCGTAAGCAGTCACCGGGTTACGGTGGTACAACTGCGCAACGTCGACGCTGAACTCCTCCTCGGGTGCGAACACCACAAGGTCTGCAGCGCAACCGATTTCGATGCGTCCACGATCTGCCATACCCACCTGATCAGCCGTGTTCGTGGCCATCCACCGCACGATGTCGGTCAGCGCGAACCCACGGGCACGCGCCTCAGTCCACACCGCTGCAAGTGACACCTGCAGCGACGCAATCCCACCCCACGCATCGCCGAAGTCTCCGGTGTCGAACCGCTTCAGGTCGGGCGTACAGGGGGAGTGATCGGTGACAATGGTGTCGATCGTGCCGTCGGACAGACCCTGCCACAACAACTCACGGTTACCGGCCTCGCGGATCGGCGGGCAGCACTTGAACTGAGTCGCCCCGGCCGGAACAGCCTCGGCGTCGAAACACAGATAGTGCGGACAGGTTTCGACCGTCACCCGAACACCGTCCCGCTTGGCCGCCGCAATCATCGGCAACGCATCCGCGCTCGACAGGTGCAGAATGTGCACCCGACACCCCGTCCGCCGAGACAGCTCGATCACCTGCTCGATGGCCCGGTTCTCGGCCGCACGCGGACGCGATTCCAGAAATCCCGAGTACTCGCGGCCCGACGCGGACGGTGCCTCGGCGATCACCTCTGCGTTCTCCGCATGGACGATCATCAGCCCGTCGAACGATGCGATCTCGATCAGAGCCTTCTCGAGCTCCGGAATCGTCAGCGGCGGAAATTCGTCCACGCCCGACGCCAGCAGGAAGCACTTGAAGCCGAATACGCCTGCATCGTGCAGTGGCCGCAGCTGATCGACGTTCCCCGGCACGGCACCGCCCCAGAACCCGACGTTCACGACCGACTGATCCGCTGCCACCCGCCGCTTGATTTCCAGAGCTGCTACGTCGACAGTCGGCGGAATGCTGTTGAGCGGCATATCGACAATGGTCGTGATGCCACCCGCCGCGGCAGCCCGGGTGGCGCTCGCGAACCCTTCCCATTCGGTGCGCCCCGGCTCGTTGACGTGAACATGCGTGTCCACCAAACCCGGCAGCAACACCTCGTCCGAGCCGAGCTCGACCACGATGCCGGAGAGCACCGAAGCACCAGCATCATAGGAGTCGATCGCCACGATCCGGCCGTCCACCACCGAGACCGAAGCGGCGACCTCCCGTCCGCCGATCACCGCTCGCGAAGCGCGGACAACGAGATCCGCCGAATCAGACTGCACTGGAGGCACTCTGAAGCTCGGACGACTTCCACGCAACATCTGCCGCATCGAGAGCCTCGGCGTCGAGTTCACCGAACAATCTCAATCGGGACAGTCCGCCGTCGGGGTACACGTCCAATCGCAGGTGCGTGTACGCGTCGAACTCGTTCAGCAGGAAGCGATGACGCGTATCCGGCTGAACGGCGGTGCGGGGCAGAATCTCGCTCCATGCCGTCGGGTCCGTGATGTGTCGACGACGAGAATCGATGGCGCTGAGTCGAATCCACCCCGGCGCGTTTCCGACGTAGTAGCTGGTGTCGACCTCCACGTGCCGCGGAACACCGGGTGAAGCGAGGGCGAAGACTGCGAAGTCGTTGCCGCCGTTGCGTCGTCGCGAGTTTTCCCAACCTTCACCCATGTTGCGTGCCCGCCCGGGCAGGATGATGTTGGCCGGGGAGGAGTAGAACGCGTCGGAGCAGTCGATCAGCCGAGCTCCGTTCTCGGCGGCCAGCAGATCGACGGTGCCGGCGAGGAACCGCGGATCCTGCACCACCTGGCCGTGCACACGGAACCGGGCAACGCCGCCGTCGGGGTAGATCGACAGACGCACATGCGTCCACCGGTGCCGATCGTCCACCGCATACATGTTCGCAGTGTCACCGGCTGCGGGGGACTTGTCGACGATGCTGTGCCATTCCGCATTCTGCACGTCCTCGATGGACGGGTAGCCCTCGATCGATGCAGCCTCGACGGAGACGAACGGCGGGTAGTTCCCAGTGAAGTGAGCGGTGTCGACCACGACTCCGTGCACGATGCCGGGGGCTCCAAGTCGCACGATCGCCCAGTCGTGACCGCCTTCGTCGCGGCGACGCCGAGTCTCCCAGCCGTCGTACACCTTTCCCTTGTGCCCGAAGTCCTCGGGATCGAACAGCGGAGCGTCCGGCTTGATCAAGTTCTCGCGCTGGGCGAACAGCTCGTCGTTCGCTGCGGAGACGCTGCCGCCGAGCGCCCGAGAAGCAAGGTCGGTCAGCGTGGTGAAATCGGTTCCGGTCATGAAGTTCCTTCCAAAATGTGTGTGGTGGCCAACGTTCGACCTACCTCGTGCAACAACCGAGCCGCGTCACGCATGGAGATCTGCGGGTCCGGCTCCAGGTCGGTCAGCGAATAGGACGCGGTGATACCGAAGGGGCGCAATCGATCCAAGCCGACGACGCTGCGTCCCGCCACGGTGATCACCGAGACCCCCGCCGCGCGCGCTGCATGAGCGACTCCGATCGGTGCCTTTCCGTGCAGGCTCTGCTCGTCCAGCGAACCCTCACCGGTGACGACAAGGTCGGCCGACGCCAGAGCGCTGCCGAAGTCGATCAGCTCGAGCACGGTGTCGATCCCCGGCTTGGCCGCAGCACCGAGTACAGCCATGGCACCGAAGGCGGTTCCGCCGGCCGCCCCGGTGCCGGCGAGACCGCTCACGTCGCGGCCGATTGCGTTGCGTACCAAATGCGCCCACTGCCGCATCCCGTGTTCCAGATACAGCAACTCCTGCGGCCCGGCACCCTTCTGTGGGCCGTAGACAGCCGCGGCTCCGGTGACACCGAGCAACGGATTATCGACGTCACAAGCCAGCTCGAACACCGCATTCCGAGCCGACGGCATTAGACCGCTCAGGTCGAGGTGGACTGCACCCCGCAGCGGACCGCCGCCGAGCGCAACGTCGTTGCCGTCGGCATCGAGGATGCGGGCACCGAGCGCGCTGAGCATTCCGGCACCGCCGTCGGTGGATGCGCTGCCCCCGAGTCCGACGACGAGATGCCGCGCACCTCCCTCCAGAGCGTGCCCGATGACGGTACCGAGACCGAACGTACTGGCCCCCAGCGCATCCGGCTGTCCATTCGGCAGCAGCTCGAGCCCTACCGCCGAGGCCAACTCGACGACCGCAGTATCACCACGACGGGCATACGACGTATCGACCGGCTCACCGGTCGGCCCCGAGCAGGTCACTGCCACTCGATCCCACCCGGCGGTGACGGCAGCATCGACGGTGCCGTCACCGCCGTCGGCGACGGGTAGGCACACCGTTTCGAGCGACGAGTCGACCGAGAGCATCCCCTCGGCCACCGCCTGCGCGACCTCCGCTGCCGACAGCGAGCCCTTGAACTTGTCGGGAGCGAGCAGAATGCGCGTCATCTCTAGTCCAGCAGGAGCAGCGCAGTGGGGGCATCGGCCGATGTGTTGGCCAGCTCCTCGAACTCGCCGACGTTGTCGATTTCGGTGCCCATCGAGATGTTCGTGACCCGCTCGAGAATGATCTCCACCACGACGGGGACCTTGTGCTCGTTCGCCAACGTCCTGGCCCGCACCAACGTCTCGCCGATGAGGTCGGGCTCGGTGACTCGAAGCGCTTTGCAGCCCAGCCCTTCTGCCACCTGCACGTGGTCGACGCCGTAGCCCTTCGGGATACCGGGCTGAGCGTCCAAGGTCTCCTGGTGGTTGATGTTGTCGAATCCGAGCTGCACGCAGAAGTCCATGTCGAAGGCGCGCTGCGCCTGCCGGATCAGCCCGAGGTACGAGTTGTTCACCACCACGTGCACGTACGGCAGGTTGAACTGCGCACCGACGGCCAACTCCTCGATCATGAATTGGAAGTCGTAATCACCGGACAGTGCAACGACATTCGCCGACGGATCGGCAGCCACTGCTCCCAGTGCCGCGGGAATGGTCCAGCCCAGTGGGCCGGCCTGACCGCAGTTGATCCAGTTGCGGGGAGAGTAGACGTGCAGGAACTGCCCGCCCGCGATCTGCGAGAGTCCGATGGTGCTGATGTAGCGGGTGTCGCGGTCGAAGACCTTGTTCATCTCCTCGTACACGCGCTGCGGTTTGATCGGCACGTTGTCGAAGTGCGTGCGCCGATGCATCGTGCGCTTACGCGTCGCGCAGTCATCCACCCAGCCCGAGAGATCACGCAGCGTGCCTGCCGCACGACGCTCCTCGGCGACGGCGACGAACTGCTCGAGGGCCGCCTTGGCGTCGGAGATGATGCCGTAGTCGGGTGCGAAGACACGTCCGATCTGGGTCGGCTCGATGTCGACGTGGACGAACTTGCGTCCCTTGCGGTAGGTCTCCAGCCCGCCGGTATGCCGATTGGCCCAACGGTTTCCGATGCCGAGTACGAAGTCCGAGGCCAACATCGTTGCGTTGCCGTAGCGGTGGGCGGTCTGCAAGCCGACCATGCCTGCGGCGAGACGGTGATCGTCGGGGATGGTGCCCCAGCCCATCAGGGTCGGGATGACCGGAACGTCGAGAATCTCGGCGAGCTGCACGAGCAGGTCGGAGGCGTCGGCGTTGATGATGCCGCCGCCGGCCACGATCAACGGGCGCTCGGCAGCCAGGAGCATGTCGATGGCCTTCTCTGCCTGAGCGCGCGAGGCAACGGGCTTGTGCACGGGCAGCGACTGGTAGGTGTCGGGATCGAAGTCGATCTCGGCCAGCTGCACGTCGATGGGCAGATCGATCAGCACCGGGCCGGGCCGTCCTGAGCGCATCAGGTGGAACGCCTGCGCGAAGGCACCGGGAACCTGGGCCGGTTCGAGCACCGTCATCGCCATCTTGGTCACCGGTGCGGCGATCGACGCGATGTCGACGGCCTGGAAGTCTTCCTTGTGCAACCTCGCGACGGGGGCCTGTCCGGTGATGGCGAGGATCGGAATCGAGTCGGCCATGGCCGAATACAGCCCGGTGATCATGTCGGTTCCGGCCGGGCCGGAGGTTCCGATGCAGATGCCGATGTTGCCCGGAGCAGCCCGGGTGAATCCCTCGGCCATGTGCGAGGCACCTTCGACGTGGCGGGCCAGCACGTGGCGGATCCCCCCGTGGTTGCGCATCGCCGCGTAGAACGGGTTGATCGCGGCACCGGGCAAACCGAATGCCGTTGTTGCACCTTCGAGTTCGAGGATCTTCACTGCGGCATCGGCCGCGCGCATCTTGGCCATGTCAGTTGTCCTTGCTCGAGATCGCGGAGCCCGAGAGCCGAGCGACACCGCGGTACAGCGCCGAATGGTCGAGACCGCCATCGCCGTTGGCGCGGGCCGAGGCCATCAGCTGCGCCAACACGGCACCCATCGGAATCACGACGCCCGCCTCACGTGCAGCGGAGGTGACGATGCCCAGATCCTTGTGGTGCAGGTCGATGCGGAAGCCGGGCTCGAACGAGCGGTCCAGCATCTTCTGCGCCTTCTGATTGAGCACGGCCGAACCGGCGAGGCCTCCGCCGAGAACCTCGACCGACGCTGCCAGATCGACGCCGTAGGCCTCGAGGAACGCGATCGCCTCGGCCAGCACCTGAATGTTGCCGGCCACGATCAGCTGGTTGGCTGCCTTGACCGTCTGCCCGGAGCCACTGGGGCCCACATGAGCGACGGTCTTGCCCACGACGTCGAGAATCGGCTTGGCAGTGGCGAAGTCGTCCGCGCTGCCGCCGACCATGATCGACAGCGTCGCGTTCTCGGCACCGGCCTGGCCGCCGGAGACCGGAGCGTCGAGGATACGGAAGCCGCGCGAGATCGCGTCGGCAGCCAACGTGGCGGTGACGTCGGGACGGATGCTGGAGAAGTCGATGATCAGCGCGTCGCGTCGAGCATTGTCGAACACCCCGCCCTCACCGGCGAGAACCTCCTGCACATCCGGAGAATCGGGGACCATGATCGCGATGACGTCTGCGTCGTGAACGGCCTTGGCGATGGAATCGGCAGCAGTGCCGCCTGCCTCGACCAAAGGACCTGTGCGATCTGGGGTCAGGTTGTAGCCGACCACCTGATGGCCCGCCTTGGCGAGATGAACGGACATGGGGCTGCCCATGATTCCGAGGCCGATGAATGCAATGGTGCTCATGAAAAATCCCTACTTGGTAGTGGTGGCCAGTTCGAGCCACGCGAACGGATCCGGCTGGGTGGCTTTGTATTCGAGTCCGACGTAACCGTCGTAACCCCGTTCGGCGAGGCCGGCGAGTTGTCCGCCGAGGTTGAGTGAGCCGGTACCCGGTTCTCCGCGGCCCGGTGAGTCGGCGATCTGCACGTGCCCGATCAGATCGTGGTGGGCATCGAGCGCCGCGGGCACGTCGTCTCCGTTGACGGCGAGGTGGTACAGGTCGGCAAGCAGACGCAGGTTGTGTACGTCCTGTTCACGCGCGACGCGGAGGATGGTGGCGACGGCACCGGCAGCAGACTTGATCGGGTAGGCGGGCGCGCCGCTGACGGGTTCCACCAGCACGACGGCACCGATCCTCGCTGCGGCCTTCCCTGCTGCCGCCAGGTTCTCGATCGCGACCTCGTCCTGGTCGAGCGGGTCGACGCCGTCGATACGATTTCCGTAGAGGGCGTTGAACGCGGTGGTGCCGAGTTGTTCGCCGATGCCGACCGTGGCGTCGATGTTGTCGCGGAACGCCTGCTTCTGCGCTGGATCGGACAGAATCCCGCGATCGCCTGAGGGCATGTCGCCGGCGGCGAAGTTCAGTCCCGTCAGCTGCACCCCGGCATCACGGACCGAAGACACGAACGCGGTGACATCGGCGTCGGACGGCACCGGATTCGAGAACGGCCACCAGAATTCGACGGCATCGAAGCCGGCATCGCGGGCTCGCTGCGGTCGATCGAGCAACGGAACATCGGTGAAGAGAATGGAACAGTTGACGGTGTAGTGGAGCCGAGAGTCAGCGAAAGTGTTCATGCACGGTGCCTTTCAGTTCTGAGGTTGCGGTAGTCCGCGGTAGCGACGCCAACTGCCGGCATAGGTGATGTCGGTCAACTCGTCCGGTTGCGCATCGAGCACCCCTGGCCGCAGGCCGACGCCCAGGACCGACCGCCCGTCCTCGAGCGCCACCACGGTGAGCTCGAGCTCCGGCGGTTCGTCCGGCAGGAAGGCCGTCCGGATGTCGTCGAGCGGAATGTCGTACAGCTCGCCTTCGATGGCCGCACCGGCAGTGTGATCGAGCAACAGCGCCGGGAATTCGTCCCGTACCGAGAAGAAGCGGTAATTCGGGGTGGTGCGCACCGTCCCCACGAACGGGTGGGACGAGACGTTGTGGTGCAGGCTGCCGCCACGCATCGCACCACCGTTGCAGAAAAGCTCCGTCATGAAGTCGTTCCTCTCGGGCTCGAAGGGCAGGACTAAAAGTCCGTATGGTGGAATATGTATTCCGGTCGATGGACCGAGTGTGGCGTGCACCACGTGGATCTGTCAAGACCCGAGTGCACGGTCCGCGCGACCGCAGTGTCCAATACCGCAGTGCAGCAACGCCGAACGGATCGACGTGGATGCCTCGAGATCGACCCTTGACACTGCATGTGATCGGTGTCACGCTCATTTGGTGGAATCAACATTTCGTATTGCGGAATCGGATACGGTCGCTGACTTGAACACGGCCTCCGAGGCCGACGCGGCACGCACACTCTCGCTGTGCCTCGACGTGCCCCGCTGGGTTCGGGAAGTTCTGAACGCCCGGCCGTTCACCGACGTGCAGGCCCTGCGCCACGCCATCCATCGCGCTGCCACACCATTGACAGCCGATGAGGTTCACCGCACACTCGCCGTACATCCGCGCATCGGCGAGACACCCGACGGAGACGACGCAAGCGCTCGGCACGCGAGTAACGAGCAATCCGGCGTCGACGTCTCGGATGAGGGCGTCGAACAGCGGCTGAGAGCAGGAAATCTGGCCTACGAGAACCGGTTCGGGCAGGTGTTTCTGATCAGGGCCGCCGGCCGGGATGCCCACGCAGTTCTCGACGCTCTGCACAGCAGGCTCGGCAACGACCCCGCGACTGAGGCCGTCGTCGTCGAGCACGAACTGCGGGAGATAGCCGAGATTCGTGCAACAGGAAGCCTCGGCGATGTCTGACCCGAGAAGCCATGTGACCGCTCACGTGCTCGACGCGGCGAGAGGCGTTCCTGCGCAGGGTGTCTCGGTAGTCCTCGCCGATCATCACGGTATCCACGTTGCCGACGCCGTCACCGATGAGCAGGGCCGGGTCGGGACGCTCGGCCCCGCCGAACTGGAACCGGGTACCTACCGACTCACCTTCGCCACCGGTGCGTACTTCGCGGCCCAGCACACCGAGTGCTTTCACCCCGAGGTCGTCGTCACCTTCGAGATCACCGCACCCGACCAGCACTACCACATCCCACTTCTGTTGAGCCCATTCGCTTTCACCACCTATCGAGGGAGCTAGAACCCATGACCATCGTGCTCGGAGCAAACCAGTACGGCAAAGCCGAATGCAGACTCGTCCGCATCGACCGCGAGACTCCTCGCCACCGCATCACCGACGTCAGTGTCACCTCGCAGCTGCGCGGCGACCTCGAGGCCGTCCACACCGAGGGCGACAACGCCCACGTCGTCGCGACCGACACCCAGAAGAACACCGTGTACGCCTTCGCACGGGACGGCATCGGCGCGATCGAGAGTTTCGCACTTCGTCTCGGGAAACACTTCACCGGCAACTTCGACTGGATCACCGGTGGACGCTGGGAGATCGAGCAGTATCAGTGGTCGCGGATCGCGAACGGTGAGGACGGACGCGACCACTCGTTCGTCAAGGCCGGCGACGAGAAGCGGAACACGATCGTCACGATCGACGGAGAAGACATCTCCATCGTCTCGGGCATCAGCGACCTCGTCGTGCTCAATTCGACGGCGTCGGAGTTCTGGGGTTACCCGAAGGACCGGTACACCACACTGAAGGAGACCACGGACCGCATCCTGGCCACGTCGGTCAGCGCCCGCTGGCGGTACCTCACCACCGAGCTGGACTTCGACAAGACCTTCGACGACGTCCGTTCCATCATGCTCGACGCCTTCGCGTCCACTCACTCTCTTGCGTTGCAGCAGAGCTTGTTCCAGATGGGTAAGCAGGTTCTCGAAGCCCACCCGGAGATCGGCGAGATCAAGTTCTCGATGCCCAACATCCATCACTTCCTCGTCGACCTCGAGCCCTTCGGACTCGACAACCCCGGTGAGGTCTTCTACGTCGCGGATCGCCCCTACGGTCTGATCGAGGCCACGGTGGAACGCGACGATGCCCCGGACGCGGGCCGCGCCTGGGATACCGTGCCCGGATTCTGCTAGGAGCGAGGCAACATGAAGCTGACGAAGCGCAAGCCGAACAACAACCGTGCGCCGCATGACCCCGCCCGTCCCGAGGACGAGCGTTTGTCGATCGGCAGGTCGTATGTCTATGGATTGCAGCACATCCTGACGATGTACGGCGGAGTCATCGCACCGCCCCTGATCGTGGGCGGCGCAGCGGGACTGACCGGAACCGAGATCGCGCTGCTGGTCTCGGCCGCGTTGTTCGTCAGCGGAGCGGCCACCTTGCTGCAAACCCTGGGAGTGCCTTATTTCGGGGCGAAGTTGCCGCTGGTGCAGGGTATTTCGTTCGCGTCGGTGTCGACGATGGTGGCCGTCGCGAGCGGGCCGGGTGGCTTGAACTCGGTGTTCGGTGCCATCATCGCTGCCGGTGCCATCGGGATCCTCATCACCCCGTTCTTCAGCAAGATCGTGCGATTCTTCCCACCGGTGGTGACCGGCACGATCATCACCGTCATCGGTATATCGCTACTGCCCGTTGCGGTTCGGTGGGCGATGGGCGGTGATCAGCAGGCCGCCGACTGGGGCTCGATGTCCAACATCGGGCTTGCGGCCTTCAGCCTCGTGGTGGTGCTGCTGGTGAGCAGGCTGGTGCAGGGCACTCTCTCGCGCTTGTCGATCCTGATCGGCATCATCGTCGGCACGCTGTTCGCCGTTCTCGTCGGCAAGGCCGATTTCTCCGGAGTGGGCGACGGTGCCATCTTCAGCCTCCCCGAGCCGTTCGCGTTCGGAGCCCCGACCTTCCAGATCGCGGCGATCCTGTCGATGGTGGTGGTCATTCTCGTCATCATGACCGAGACCACCGCGGACATCCTGGCCGTGGGCGAGATCGTCGGCACCGATGTCGATGCTCGACGCGTCGGCGACGGACTGCGAGCGGACATGGTCGCCACCACCATCGCTCCCGTGTTCGGCACCTTCCCGGCCAGTGCGTTCGCCCAGAACGTCGGTCTCGTGGCCGTCACCGGAATCAAGAGTCGTTACGTCGTCGCGGCCGGCGGCTCGGTACTGCTGTTCCTCGGGCTCTTCCCCGTCCTCGGACTGGTGGTCGCCTCGGTGCCGCTGCCGGTACTCGGCGGTGCGGGCATCGTGCTGTTCGGCTCGGTGGCAGCCAGCGGCATCCGGACGCTGTCCAAGGTGGAATTCGAGGGCAACCTGAACCTCGTCATCGTGGCGGTGGCCATCGGCTTCGGCGTCATCCCCATCGCGGTGCCGGGCTTCTACGCGGCATTCCCGGACTGGGTCCACGTGGTGCTCGACTCCGGCATCAGCGCCGCGAGCATCGTCGCCGTCGTGCTGAACATCCTGTTCAACGTCATCACCATGGGTCAGAAACCCTCGCCCTCGGTGGTCACCGCTGCACCGCCGGTGGCGACGCGGCATCACCAGTAGTGTTCTATCGAGATCGGTAGAAGCTACGAGCATGCGAGGTGGGACTGTGGCGGCAGGTGGCGGGGTGCAGTCCGTGGAGCGTGCGTTCGAGTTGCTCGACATCATGGCTGCCTCGGGCGGATCCATCGGGATCAGCGAACTGGCCGAGGGTACCGATCTGCCGATGCCGACGGTGCACCGACTGATCGGAACCCTCGTCTCGCTCGGCTACGTCCGCCGGCTGCCGTCCCGCCGATACGCACTGGGCACCAAGCTCATTCGGCTGGGCGACAGCGCCTCGAAGTTGATCGGCGGATGGGCCAAGCCGTATCTGGCGGAACTGGTCCGGATCACGCACGAGACGTCGAACATGGCGTTTCTCGAGGACGACATGGCGGTGTACGTCGCGCAAGTCCCGTCCGAACACGCGATGCGGATGTTCAACGAGGTGGGTCAGCGCGTGTTGCCGCATTCCACCGGCGTCGGCAAGGCGCTGCTCTCGCAGTTGGACGACGACGCTGTCCGTGCGATCGTCGGCCGCCTCGGCATGGCTCCCCGCACCGTCAACACCATCACCACGCTCGACGCGTTGCTCGAGGACCTCGCGGTGATCCGCGAACGCGGCTATGCCATCGACGACGGCGAGCAGGAAGTGGGCGTCCGCTGCTTCGCCGTACCGGTACTCGGTGCCCCGACCCTCACTGCGATGTCGATCGCCGGACCGACTGCGCGCGTCACCCTCGAATCGGCCGAGCAGTTCGTGCCCCTGCTGATCTCGGCCGCCGAGCGACTGGCGAAAGACCTCGCGAGCAACAACCCAGCACCTTGATGTTGCAGCGCCCTAATCCCGCAACACTTTCGCATCACGCGCGAAGGACTGCACTTCCTCCGTCAACCACACGTGCGCCGGAACAGCGCCACCGAGAAGCTCCCGAGCCAGAGACGGCGAATCCCCGATCGGCACATCGCTGCCCGCAATGATGATGTTGCCGTAGCGCCTGCCCTTGAGCATCGCCGGATCCGCGACGATCGCGAGGTGCGGAAAGACACTGCGAAGAGTCGACGCCTCCTGCTTCGCGAGCGACAGATCCCGGCGGTCACCGCAATTGATGACGTACATGCCGCCGGGCGAGAGGACGCGTCGAACATGCTCGGTGAACTCGGCCGTGAGCAGCGGCTCCGGAGTTGTTGCTCCCGCGAACACATCTCGCACGATGAGGTCGCGACTGTTCTCGCTGAGCGTCTCGGTGACCGCCCGAGCTTCGCCGACGCGGATGCGCAGCAGCGGTGCTCGTGGCAGGTCGAACCATTCGCGCACCAGCTCTGAAAGCTTGCCGTCGAGCTCCACCACCACCTGACGCGCCCCGGGATATTCCGCGGTGAACGAGCGCGCCAGGGTGCACGCCCCGCCCCCGAGGTGCAGCGCCCGCAGCGGAAAGCTCGAATCCCACTGCGCACGAACGAGGCCCGAGATCCAGCGCATGTACTCGAACTCGAGCACCGTGGGGTCGTTCATGTCGATGTGCGAACTCGGGACGTCGTTGACGTTGACGACCCACCCGTCGTCCGAGAACGCGTCACGGACCAATTCACATGTGCCCGAATCGATTTGGAACACTCCGGGTTTCAGGGAGCCGGCCGGTGCCGATGCCCGCTTCCTACCCACGTTGGCCCTCGAGTCTGAAGTCCTCGAAATCGAATCCCGGGGTGACGGTGCAGCTGACCAGGCTCGGTTCGTTGCCCACCGGCCGAGCGCGCTGCCACACGGACGGCGGCACGATTTGCTGCGGAGATTCCGGCCCGACCAGCAGCGAAGTCACTTCACCCGGCTCGGTCCCTGAGCCGCCGAGATCGAGCTGCACCGGACTACCCCGGTGGTACAGCCACATCTCGGTGCCGCGGACGGTATGCCACGCCGACTGCTGACCGGGCATGAGCAGGAACAGGATTGCCGTGCCTGCGGCGCGCGGGCCGGGATAACCGTCGGGCAGAGATGTCTGTGGAATCGTGACCTCGCTGCGCCAGGTCTCCCGGAACCAACCACCCTCGGGGTGGGGTGCGAGGTCGAGGGCCTGAGCCCAGTCGGGCAGCGACGTCATGTACGCAACCCTAGTCAGTCGAAACCTGAACCCGGAACCTGTCGCGTTCGGTGTGCAGGCTCCACAGCTGCTCGGCGAGTGCCTCGGGGCTCTTCTTCGGATCCTTGCCGTCGATGGCGCCACCGATGATCAACTGCGACACCTGGATTCCTTCGCCCGCCAACTCCTCGTTGAGCAGCTGCGCGTATGCGGCCTGGCCTGCGAACGCGATGGAGGTGCCGGTGACCGTACGCCCGGGCTTCACCGCAGAGCCGCCGTTGACGAACAGAATCGTGCCCTTGTTCTCGCCGAGGAACCGCATGCCCGGCAACACCTGATGGACGGCGGCGATCGGTCCGTAGATGGAGAACTCGACCGGCCCGACCATGTCGGCCGGGGTGGTCTCGAGCACGGGCCGCATGAAGTCCTTCTGCGGCAGCGGGCTGTACTGCAGCACCTCGATGGGTCCGAGTGTTTCGGTGACCTGCTCCAAGGCTGCGGCGATCGAGGCCGGATCGCGCACATCGGCGACGAAGCCCTTCGCGGACACGCCGTCGGCGACCAGCTGATCGGCGAGTGCGTCGACGCGGGACTGATTACGAGAGATGAGGCCGACCGAGAAGCCCTGCGCGCCGAACTTGCGCGCGACTGCTGCTCCGAGACCTGCACCTGCTCCGACTATTGCTATCGATGTCATGTCGAATGCAAGGACCGAGGCTCGAAGACTATTCCGACGACCGTCTCGAGCAGGGCCTCCGCAGTCCGATGCAACGCGGTGACATCCCCGGTCCAGCCGAGTACCCGCAGAGCGGCCTCGGCGATTCCGGCCGCGTCCGCCGTCGCGTCCCGGCGGCCGTTCTCCCGATCGGCTCGCGCGTTCACCACGGTCTCCACCAGGCGAAACGGTAGGTCCTCGGTACCCGGCCTGCGCTCGGAATCGAGCTGGACCAACGTGTCCGACGCAATGTCCGCATACAAGCTCATCAGCGTGTACCGATGGTCGCGGAAGGTCTCGAAGCGCTCGCTGCGCAGTTCGGGCAGTAGATAGAGCGCGCCGAGATTCCAGGTGGACGCACCGAGCTGTCCGGCGTCGAAGTAGGCCAGCGCGTACATCTGGGTCGCCGCCTCGGCTCCCGACTGCCGAATGCGCAGCGCGACGGCCAGCGGCGCATCGACCGTGCCGCTGAGCAGCGCGTCGAGTATGTCGTCCTTGGTGGCGAAGTGGTGATAGAGCGAGGCCTGACGCAAACCGACGGCGTCGGCTATGACGCGGGTGGAGGTATTTGTGAATCCGCGAGTGGTGAAGAGCTCGGCCGAGGCGTCGAGAATTTCCTCGCGAGCGGTGTCGCCCGGCCGCTTCTTCGTGCTCAGCCTTGGCCTGCCTGCTCCGGTCATGACTGCATCTTGTCAGGTCGACGTGACGGTGAGATTTCTGTCATCTGATCGAAATAGACGAAACGAGGTTGTTTCACGACGGACACCGCCAGGGAACGGCGGTGCCGAAAACTATCAACTGACAGAAACCCGCCTCGGCGATGCAGCGGGCGGTCACTCACCACCCACCTCGCCCGTAGGAGACTTCCATGAGCTCGACAACACTGCCGGCCCCGGGCTCGGGTTCGGAACCCTCGCCCACCACCGACCATTCCGATCTGGCTTCCCTCGGCTACGACCAGCAGCTGCACCGCAGCCTCGGCAAGTACGCGTCCTTCGCCGCCGGCTTCTCGTTCGTCTCGATTCTCACCACCATCTTCCAGCTCTTCGGACTCGGCTTCAGCTTCGGTGGCCCGGCCTTCTTCCTCACCTGGCCGCTCGTGTTTCTCGGGCAGTTCATGGTGGCCCTGAACTTCGCCGAACTCGCTGCCCGCTATCCCATCTCGGGCGCGATCTACCACTGGTCCAGGCGTATGGGCGGTGAGCTGGTCGGGTGGTTCGCCGGCTGGTTCATGATCATCGCGCAGATCGTCACCGCCTCCGCCGCCGCGATCGCACTGCAGGTCGTTCTCCCCAGCATCTGGGGCGGCTTCCAGCTGATCGGCGAGGACACCGCGCTCACCTCGCCGAGCGGAGCCGCGAATGCCGTTGTGCTGGGCTCGATTCTGCTGGTGCTCACCACCACGATCAACTGCATCGGCGTGAACTGGATGTCGCGCATCAACAGCATCGGCGTCACCTGCGAGATCGTCGGCGTCATCGCGCTGGTGCTGGTGTTCTTCACGCACGCCGAGCGCGGACCACAGGTGGTGTTCGATACCGGAAGTGCCGGAGCCGATCCCGGCTACATCGGTGCCTGGATCGTCTCGGGCCTGATGGCGGCCTACGTCATGGTCGGCTTCGGCTCGGCAGGCGAACTCGCCGAGGAAACCCGCAATCCCCGACGCGTCGCGCCGCGCACCATCCGTCTGGCCCTCTCCGCATCGGCACTGGGCGGTGGCCTGATGATCGTCGGCGCACTGATGGCCGCACCGAGCCTCACCGACGGTCAGCTCGCAACCCAGGGGCTTCCGTACGTCATCGACTCGATCCTCACCTCACCGTGGGGCAAGGTCCTGCTGGTCGACGTCGCCATCGCGGTGTTCATCTGCACCCTCGCCATCCAGACCGCGGCATCGCGGCTGATGTTCTCCATGGCCCGCGACGGACGCCTGCCCGCCTCGACGGCTCTCGCGAAGGTCAACTCGCGCACCGGAACTCCCATCGCACCCTCGGTCCTGATCGGTCTGGCCTGCGTGGCGATCCTGGCCGTCAACGTCGGCAACTCCGCGATCTTCACCACGCTCTCCAGCGTCTGCATCGTGCTGATCTACCTCGCGTACATGATGGTCACCGTCCCGCTGCTGATCCAGCGACTCAAGGGCTGGCCGCACGGCGGCGTGCAACACGACTCCGACGGCCAGAAGCTCTTCACCCTCGGACGCCTCGGCCTGCCGGTCAACATCGCCGCAGTTCTCTACGGCGGCCTGATGGTGGTCAACCTGTCGTGGCCGCGGGCCGAGATCTTCGACCCCACCGGCGAATTCCCACTGCTGCGCTGGGCCGCACCCCTGACCGTCCTAGCCGTGATCGTCGTAGGTATCGCCTGCCTACCCCGCGGCAAAGCCCACCCCAAGCCCGTCACGATCGGAGCCTGAACCAGTATGAGCACGGCAACTGCAACCACCCACTCCGCCAAGGAACACGCACGCTCCCAGGCGACGGTCGCACCGGCACCCACTGCACCGGAGGGCATCTCGGAGCTCACTTGGGCAGAATCGGTCCCCGGCGGCAGCTACACCACCAAGGTCCTCGCTCGCGGAACCCGGCTACGCCTCGTCGACGTCGACGGTGATGCCTGCGCCAATCTGCTGCTCTACCGCGCCGACGCCCCGTGGGAGCGACTCAACACCGCCGACACCGTCAAGGTGCCGTGGCAGGCGTATCTGAGTGCCGGCCATCCTCTGCTCTCGGATCAGGGGCGCGTGCTG
The DNA here is from genome assembly GCF_033042195.1 of Rhodococcus cerastii. Taxonomy (NCBI): domain Bacteria; kingdom Bacillati; phylum Actinomycetota; class Actinomycetes; order Mycobacteriales; family Nocardiaceae; genus Rhodococcus; species Rhodococcus cerastii. The sequence goes on along the minus strand of NZ_JAWLKF010000004.1, from coordinate 452,124 downwards.
GCGACCATCGTCGACGACACCTCCGGCCACCACGACGCCCTGTGCGGCACCACCTCCACCGCTACCAACACCGCGAAATACGGAGTCAGCGGACCACATTCGTCCGCTCCCGCAGGCCGCGAACTGTTCACCCTGGCCGCGGCGAAGCACGGACTGGAACCACGCGACGTCGCACCGTCCCTGTCGTTCTTCCACGGCGTGAGAGTCGACGCCGACGGGGCTCTTGTCGGCACCGGCTCGGCGGGAGCGGGGAAGTCGGTGGACCTGCTGATCCACCTGCCGGTGATCGTGTTGCTGGCCAACACCGCTCACCCGCTCGACCCGAGGTCCGAGTTCCCTACGACGGCCCTCGACGTGCTGGCGTGGCGAGCACCCGAGGAACTACTCACCCTCGACAACACCGAACCGGAATACCAGCGCGCAGTACAGAACACCGAGAACGCATGGAAGGCAGCGCAATGACCGCCAGCACCCTCGAGACCACGATCGTTCGTGACGAGATCGCCCCCGCATTCGGCCCGTGGTCCGCCGTCGTCGAAGCCGGTGACGTACTGACGATCGTCGATCTGTACGGCAATCAAGCCGTCGACACCCTGATGTACGGCGCGCACGATCACTCGATCCGTTACTCCGCCCCCGCCACCGTCACCGCTCAGCAGAACCTGTTCCTGACCACCGGAACCGTTCTGCGCAGCGATGATTCGACTCCGATCATGACGATCGTCGACGACGAGGTCGGCAACCACGACACCGTCGGAGGTGCGTGCTCCAAGGAATCGAACACCCTGCGCTACGGCCACCACACTCAGCATCAGCACGCGTGCGTCGAGAACTTCCTCATCGAGGGATCCAAGTGGGGACTCGGCAAACGGGACCTGGTGCCCAACATCAACTTCTTCATGAACGTCCCCGTCGACGCCGACGGCACGCTCGGCATCGTCGACGGTCTGTCGGCTCCCGGCAAGAAGCTCTCCTTGCGTGCCGAGATCGACACGCTGGTACTGGTGTCCAACTGCCCCCAGATCAACAACCCCTGCAACGGATTCGACCCCACCGCGGTGCGGATGATCGTGACGCGAGAGCCGGGCGGTCGAGCATGAACGCGACCAAGATGACCGTCCAGCGACCCGGCATGATCACCACCGTGCAGGACTGGCCGGGTCGCATCGGGTACTGGAAGGTGGGCGTACCGCCGTCGGGGCCGATGGACGACCTGTCGTTCCGGCTCGGCAACGTCGCGCTCGGCAACCCCGAGGGTGCCCCGGGCCTCGAATCCACCATGGCCGGGCCGGCATTGACGTTCGACGCCGACACCTACGTCTGCGTCACCGGCGCAGCGGTACCGGTTCGCATCGACGGCCGATCGGCCGCGCAGTGGAAGCCGGTGCTGGTTCCCGCCGGCGCCACCCTCGATGTCGGCACCACCACCGGGCACGGGCTACGGGTCTACGTTCTGATCCAGGGCAGCCTCGAGGTCGACGACTATCTCGGCAGCGCAGCAACGTTCACTCTCGGTAAGTTCGGTGGACATCGCGGCGGCACCCTCGGTGAGGGCGACGTCATCGGCCTGGCCGGACGCTCGGACAACTCCGAGATTCTCGGTCCGATACCGATGGAACACCTGCCGGTGCTGACGTCGAACTGGGACATCGCCGTCACCGAGGGCCCCCACGGCGCACCGGAGTTCTTCACCCGCGAGGACATCGACACCCTCTACGCCACCCGCTACGAGGTGCACTTCAACTCCGATCGCACCGGGGTCCGGCTCATCGGGCCGAAGCCGCAGTGGGCTAGGACCGACGGCGGCGAAGCCGGACTGCACCCGTCCAACATTCACGACAACGCCTACAGCGTCGGCGCACTGGACTTCACCGGCGACACCCCGATCCTGCTCGGACCGGACGGCCCGAGTCTGGGCGGATTCGTCTGCCCCGTCACCGTTATCGCCGCCGAGCGGTGGAAGCTCGGCCAGCTCCGCCCCGGGGACACCATCCGCTTCGTACCGGTGCGAGCCGCGGCCACCGCGCCGTTGGGATCACTCGGACTCGCTCGGCGCGCTTCTCTGCCTGCAGTGTTCTCCGCAGGCGGCGACGGGGACGACGGCGTCCTCGCTCGACGCGACGCCGATACGTGCGTCACCTACCGGCGCTCGGGAGACGACAACGTCCTCGTCGAGTACGGCGACATGAAACTCGACCTGGCCCTGCGTGCCCGAGTCCACGCCCTGCACCAGCGCGTCGAGGCACTCGCCCCGCGCGGGTTGGTGGACCTGACCCCGGGCATCCGCTCGTTGCAGGTGAAGGTGAATCCCGATGTGCTGTCCATCGATTCGTTGATGGGTCTGCTGTCCGAGGTGGAGGACGATCTTCCCGCGGCCTCGGAGCTCGTGGTTCCCAGCCGCCAGGTTCGGCTTCCGCTCTCGTGGGACGACCCCTCGACCCGCGAGGCGATCCAGCGGTACATGCACGGTGTGCGCGCCGACGCTCCATGGTGCCCCTGGAACATCGAGTTCATTCGGCGCATGAACGGACTCGACTCGGTGGCAGACGTGTTCGACACCGTCTTCGCCGCCGACTACATGGTGCTCGGACTCGGCGACGTGTATCTGGGCGCTCCGGTGGCGACACCACTCGATCCGCGACACCGCCTGGTGACGACGAAGTACAACCCGGCGCGAACCTGGACGCCGGAGAACGCCGTCGGCATCGGTGGGGCATACCTGTGCATCTACGGCATGGAGGGTCCCGGCGGATACCAGTTCGTGGGTCGCACCACACAGGTGTGGAACCACAGCGCCGCCTACAGTGACGGCCCGTTCGAGGAGGGCACCCCGTGGTTGCTCCGGTTCTTCGACCGAATCTCCTGGTACTCGGTCGAACCCGAGGAACTGATGGATCTGCGCGCCGATCTGGCGGCCGGCCGCGGCGGCGGCGTGGACATCACCGACGGTGAATTCTCGCTGGCCGAGCACGAGAACTTCCTGGAGACCAACGCGGACTCCATCGCCGAGTTCCGCGCGACGCAAGCCGTTGCCTTCGGTGCCGAGCGCGATGCGTGGTCGGCAGCAGGCGAATTCGATACGACGAAGGGCAAGACCGATGCAGCCTGAGGTGCGAGAGCGAGTTCTGCAGGCCTACAAGCGGATCGCCGAGGTGGATCGGCCCGAGGTCTGGATCACCCTGCGTGACGAGAACGACGTGCTGGCCGAGGCAGTCGCCCTCGAGGAGGCGCTCGCGGCCGGTGCGGAGCTACCGCTCGCGGGCACACTGGTCGCGGTCAAGGACAACATCGACGTGGCCGGTCTGCCCACCACCGCGGCCTGCCCCGAGTTCGCCTACACCCCTTCGGCATCTGCTGTCGCCATCGAACGACTGACCAGCCAGGGCGCACTGATACTGGGCAAGACCAACCTCGACCAGTTCGCCACCGGATTGGTCGGCACTCGCAGCCCCTACGGCGCGGTGCGGTGTGCCTGGGATCCCACGCTGGTCTCGGGAGGCTCGAGTTCCGGGTCCGCCGTCGCGGTGGCACTGGGCATCGCGGACATCGGAATCGGAACCGACACAGCAGGATCGGGTCGAGTACCCGCAGCCTTCCACGGAATCGTGGGCATCAAGACCTCACTGGGTATCGTGCCGAACACCGGTGTCGTTCCCGCCTGCGCCGACTACGACTGCGTCACCGTCCTCGCCCGTGATCTCGACAGTGCCACTGCGGCCATGAAAGTCATGACCGGCCCGACTGCCACCGATTCCCGCAGCCGGGCCTGGCCCGCCGACGTCGGACTGGCCGCATCCCCGCAGCCCCGTGTGGCCGTCCCACGAGGTGAGGATCTGACGTCGCTCAGCCCGGCGTACCGTCGAGCATTCGAGGAGACGGTCGCCGGCCTGGCCGACAAGGGAATGTCCTACGCCGAGGTCGACATCTCGGCGCTGCTCGACGCGGCGACACTGCTGTACGACGGAGCGATTGTGGCGCAGCGCTATTCGGCCGTGGGGGAGTTCCTCGACACCGCGCCTGCCGGTGCCGATCCCACGGTGGCCGCGATCGTCCGCTCGGCCGCAGGGCCGTCCGCGCACCGATACGTGGATGATCTCGACACCCTTGCGCGAACGAAGACAGCAGCCCGCACATTCCTCAGCGAGTTCGACGGCCTGCTGTTACCCACCACCACCGAACATCCCACTATTGCAGCGGTGCAGTCGGATCCGATGAGCATCAACCGGCGACTGGGTACGTTCACCAACTTCTGCAACCTGCTCGACATGGCCGCAGTCGCCGTTCCCGGAGCTCCGACGGCGGACGGCACTCCGTTCGGAGTCATGGTCGTCGTACCCGCGTTCGAGGATCAGATCGCAATCGACCTGGCGGCACAGTTGAGCGGAATCGAGTCACCGTCGTTGATCGACGACGGCATCGAGGTACTGGCCGTCGGCGCACATCTGCGCGGTTTTCCGGTGCATCACCAGTTGACCGATCGCGGTGCGCGATTCAGCGGCGAGGTGACGACCACGGCGGACTACCGGCTGGTGGATCTGCACACCACCCCGCCCAAGCCCGGCCTGATACGGCGGGCAGGCGACGGCGCTCCCATCTCCGGAGAGCTCTATCGCATGTCCGCTGCGGCGCTCGGGACCTTCCTCGCGGGGTTGCCCGCGCCGATGGGTCTGGGTCCGGTCGAATTGTCCGACGGTCGCTGGGTCACCGGATTCTGCTGTGCGCACGACGCGGCCGAGGCGGGAACCGACATCACCGAATTCGGCGGCTGGCGCGCGTACAGAGCTCACGCCGGGACCGGTTTGCCCCCGTCGGTCGCCACTCGTACCGCGAGCAGCCCGAGCACCGTGCCCATGACGTAGCGCTGCACCCGCAGCCACGTCGGGCGAACGGCGAGGAACCGCGCGATCGATCCGGCGAGCACCACGATCGCCAGGTTGACCGCTACGGCCACGGCGATCTGCACCCCGCCGAGCGTGAATCCCTGCAGCAGAATGTGTCCCGCTGCAGGGTCGACGAATTGCGGGATGACCGAGATGTACATGATCGCGATCTTCGGATTCAGCAGGTTGGTCACCAAGCCCGTCGTGAACAGCCGGCGGTTCGAATCCTGTTGCAGCTCGGTCGGTTCGAATGCCGACACCGTCCCGCGCACGGCCTGCACCGCCAACCAGGCGAGGTAGGCCGCGCCGGCGAGCTTGACCGCCGTGTACAGGGCGGGCACGGCCGTGAACACCGCGGCCAGGCCGAGATTGGTGGCCGTCAGATAGATCAGGAATCCGATCGCGACGCCGGCCAGCGATACGAATCCCGCCCGTCGGCCCTGCGAAATACTGCGCGAGACAAGGTAGATCATGTTCGGCCCCGGCGTCAGAACCAACGCGAGAGCCACTGCGAACACACCGAGAACTGCGGAGTACGAGACCATGCGGTCAAGACTTCACGTCTACCGGCCTGCAGGAGAAGAGCCAGTTACGGTGTCGTGGTTCCCTTATCCGGCACGCACTGCCGAGGCCACCGCGGCACCGATCGCCGCCATTCCCGCCGCCGTCGGATGCAGGGGTGCCGCAGGATTCTGCGGGACGACCCCCTCGAAGTACCGCTGATCGGCAGCCACGCACACGTCGTGGCCGACACTCAACGGCTCGGTGTCGACGAACTCTGCACCGTGTTCTTCGGCCTGGGTCTGCAGGGCGTCGTTCATGGCGGTGATGCTGCCCTGGATGTAGTCGGCGTCCTCGGGCAGCATGGGTTGAGTGGGGAAGCAGCCGCCGTCCGGCAGATAGGTGCCGTAGCCGACGACCAGAATTCGAGCATCGGGCGCACGCTCGCCCACCGCGTCGAGCATGGCACCCCAGCTGGGGGCCTTGTCTTCGATGGCAGCGGCGACGGTATCCACGCCACCTGCGGTGAGCCGGTCCTTGCAGACGTTGGCGGCGGAGGTGTCCGCGAAGGTGAGGCATTGCACGGCTGTCGAGACCAGCCCGATGTCGTTGCCGCCGATCGTGACGGTCACCAGATCGGTTTCAGGGGTCAACGCGTCGAGTTGCACAGGAACCTCACCGCTGGAGGTTTCCTGCGGAGTGGAGAGGATGTTCTCGGTGACGGCACCCGAGCAGGTGACGTCGACGAACGAGCCGACCGCCAGATCCTCGGCGAGTACGTGCGGGTAGTTGGCATCGGACTGCTGGCATCCCGGTACGCCGACCTGGTTGGGGATTCGCGGGCCCGATGCGGCCGAGTCACCCAACGCGACGTAGTTCACCGAAACCGGGGCCTCCGACGGCTGAGCGGGCGCTTCCGATACCGAAGACTCCGACGAACAGCCCGCCAGTACGCAGGCGGACACAGCAAGACCGACGAGAATTCCCTGGCTCCTCACAGCTTCGACGCTACAGCTGCCGGTAACCTCGACCGGGTTGTCCAGGACAGAGCGTCCATCGCATCGAACAGAGGAATTTTCATGATCACCGCGTTCATCAACCAGATCCTCGGCGGCTTCGGCTCCATTTCCGCTGGCAGCAGCGGCTTCGAGCTGGCACCGGGAACGCTGCCCTTCGGGCTGTAGAGACCTCCGGAACGCCCGCCCGTGCGGGGCCGACGATTGCATCGGTTCCGCGCGGGTACCCCGGGGTCATGACTACCCACAACAACGACTCGAAGAACGACGACACCGCTCCCGACGCCAAGGAAGACGTGACCTCCGATCCGGCCGCGGCGGCGGAAGACAACGATTGGTCGAGCGAAGGCGGAGCGATCGAAACCGGTCCCGCGACCGACGACGAGCGAACCGACAGCAACTAACCGATCAGACGGCGGGGAGCGGCCCGCAACGTGCGGACGTCGCCGTCGGCGACTATATGCTCCACCGTCTCGCCTCGGGTGCGCATCGACTCGCCGACGGTGAAGCTCACGCGAGCGTCACCGAGCCAATCGACGCCGACGACGATTCCCACGGTCCCTTTGGGAATTCCGCTACGCCATCGCACATGTCCCAGGTTGCGGACCGTGATCACGGTCTCGCCGATCTCGAAGTGCCCCACACGCCCCCCCGGCTCGATTCTTACCGACCAGTAGACCTCGAGTGAACGCCCTGTTCAAGCGGTAGATCCGCGCTTACATCGACCGCTGGCCGCCTCGATGCCAGTCGGCACGATCACAATTCGGCACTAGGCCGGGTATGGGCGTTCGATCCCGTCGTGCGGTATTTTTCGATTCCACCATTTGCTGTTGTGGCAAGTTTTCTTGCCAACTGTTGGGCTGTGTCGGACACTCTCCCCATGACTACAGACACCGATCGACACACTCCGGTCGACGCGATCATCGTCGGCGGCGGAGTCGCCGGACTCAGCGCCGCCGTGGCCCTCGGCCGTTCCCGACGATCCGTCGCGATCATCGACGCGGGCGATCCCCGCAACGCTCCGGCAGCGCATTCACACAACTACCTCACCCGCGACGGCGAGTCGCCTCTCGAGCTGGTTCGCCTCGGCCGAGACGAGGCGCTCCACTACGGCGCACGCATCGTCGAGGGTGTCGCGACGTCCGCGAGTCGAACCGAAGCCGGGTTCGAGGTGACTCTCGCCGACGGTTCCGTCGTCCGCGGACGCCGCCTCCTGGTCACCACCGGCCTCACCGATGTACTGCCCGACATCCCCGGCCTCGCCGATCGGTGGGGGCGCGACGTACTGCACTGCCCGTATTGCCATGGCTGGGAGGTACGCGATCGCAGGATCGGCATCATCGGCAGCGCCATGATCGGACATCAGGCACAGATGTGGCGTCAGCTCACCGAGCACGTCACGGTGTTCGCCCACACGGCAACACGATCGGCCACCCAAGAACGCGAGCGACTTGCCGCACGTGGCATCGAGGTCGTCGACGGGGAGATCGCTCGGGTCGATGTCGAGGGCGACGCGATCGTCGGAGTGACGCTCGCGAGCGGCACGCAGATCCCGGTCGACGCATTGGTCGTCGGACCCAACTTCACCTCCCGCGCAGACGTCCTGTTGTCGCTGGGGCTGGCCACGACCGAGATGGTCATGAACGACCATGTTCTCGGCACGTACGTCGAGGCCGACCCCGTCGGTGCCACATCCGTGCCCGGCGTGTGGGTTGCGGGCAACGTGTCTGCACCGATGGACACCGTCGTGGCGGCGTCCGCGGCCGGAGTCAAGGCAGGCGCGGCGATCAACGGTGACCTGATCGAGGAGGAGGTTCGCCTCGCCGTCGAACAGGCGAAGGCCATCGCCTCCTGAATGCCCGGAGACTGGCGCCTGTGCGCTGTCACAACATCTGTTGAGCTTCTCCGGCCTCCGGGTCGTCTTCGGCCCCGTGTGCGCTGCGCAAAGACGTATATTCACCCATGGAGGCGCCGCGAACAGGCACGCGAACGCTACGAGCGAGAAGGAAGTAGGTCCTTCGATGAATACGAAGGTCGCTGCGCCCTTCGCCATGCACACCGTACGAACCGTCGGCCTGGGTGCAGTGGTCGTCGTCGCGGGCACCGTCTTCGTTCTCGGCGACGCCGGAGTGCGGGCCGGTGTGCTGGCCACCGTCGCAGTCGGATCGGTACTGGCCATCAGCGCCGCGATCCGTAGATACCGTCCCGACGACTCTCGATGCTGGTGGGCACTGTTCGGTGCCTCGGTGCTGTTCATGTTCGGGGTCTCGCTCCGCAGCGATCCCACCGCTCTGAACCATTCGTTCCCGCTGCTGCCGGATCTGTTCACCCTGACCGGGTACGCACTCGTCGGGTACGCACTGTCGCGGTGGATTCGAGATCGCCGGTCGATCGACGACATCACTCCGCTCGTCGACGCCGGCCTGATCTTTCTCGGCACCCTGTTCCTGTCGTGGTTGCTGTTCATCTCTCCGGCCCTGGGATCTCCCCGTTCGTCGGCATCGACGGTGTTCAACGGGCTGTATCCGGCGATCGACGCGGCACTGATCACCTTGACCACCTACCTGCTGTTCTCGTCCAAACCCCGTACCCCAGCGCTGCAGTGGGCTCTGATCGCACTCGTCGCGACACTCGTCGGCGACATCTCGTACGCCTTCGCGGCCACCACCGACGACGCGCCGTCCTCGGGATTGCTCGACGGCATCTACCTGTTCGCGTATCTCGCCCTGGCGATGGCCGCCCTGGATCCGTCGATGCGCACCGTCTCCCAGCGGCAGACTCCTGCACCGGCGCACAGCAGCCGCCGCGTCGTGTTCGTGGTGACGCTGCTGGTCGTCTGCGCCACGGTCCCGCTGCTGGGCTCGGCCGTGTCCACCGGAGATCTGATCGTGCGGTCCCTGTTGCTCGCCTCGATCCTGGTGGGGGCCTTCCTGCGCGGCGAACGCGCACTGACCCGAGTGCAGGTCGGCGAGGAGCACGCGAAATACCTTGCCGCTCACGATCTGTTGACCGGCCTACCGAACCGCACGATGCTCGACGAGGAGTTCACCCGGCTCGAGCGCACCGAGACTCCGGGGCGCACGTGCGTCCTGTTCGTCGACCTCGACAACTTCAAGATGGTCAACGACTCGTACGGTCACCGCGTCGGTGACGAACTCATCGTCGCCGCAGCGCGACGCATCCGCGCCGCCGTCGGTGCCGCCGACACCGTGGTCAGGTACGCCGGTGACGAGTTCGTCGTGTTGACCCGCCGCGATCGCGGCGGAGCAGAAGCGTTGGCCCGCCGCATCATCGATCGGACCAACGAGCCGTTCCCTCTGAGCGCCGCAACGGCATACGTCACGGCCTCGGTGGGAATCGCGGACGCGGACCGACTGCACGACGCCATCCGAGAGGCCGACACCGCGATGTATCACGCGAAATCTCTCGGCGCGGCGCGCTACGCGTCCTTCGACGAATCCCTGCGGGCCCGAGCGACATCCGCGATCGAGACCGCCACCGCGCTGCGCGGCGCGATCAGACGCGGCGAGCTCGAGGTGTACTACCAGCCTATCGTCGAGACGACCTCGCGCACCACCGTCGTCTACGAGGCACTCCTGCGCTGGAACTGGCAGGGGCGAGTGCGTACCCCCAACGAGTTCATCCCGATCGCCGAATCCACCAATCTCATCAAGGAAATCGGCGAATGGGTGCTGCGCACCGCGATGTCGGATCTGGTGACACTTCGTTCCAACGGGCAGGACGTCACCATGTCGGTGAACGTGTCCCCGATGCAGTTGCGTGACGATTCGTTGCCGGTGATCGTCGCGCGACTGCTCGACACGTACGGCCTCGACGGAGCAGATCTGGCCCTCGAGATCACCGAGAGCGTGCTGATCGACGACATGGGTACGGCGAAAAGCGTTCTCGACCGACTCGCCGCGATGGGTGTGCTCATCGTTCTCGACGACTTCGGTATCGGCTACTCCTCGTTGAGCAGGCTGCGCGCGATGCCGATCGCACTGCTCAAGATCGACAAGTCGTTCGTCCACCAGATCGGCACTTCGGAATCCGACACGCAGCTGATTCGCGCGATCGTCGCCATGGCGTCGGCGCTGCCGGTGGCCACGGTCGCCGAGGGCGTCGAGACCGAGGAGCAGGCCGCGATCATCGAGGCTCTCGAATGCCGCTTCGCGCAGGGCTTTCTGTTCGGTAGACCGGCACCCGTCGCGCATTGGCTTCTCGAATCTGCCGAGACCCGTGCCGGCAGGTGAGCCGGGTGTTAGCGTCGGGCGGTGTCTGTAATCGGAGTGCACCGCTCGACTGTCCTTGCGTGTGCCCTACTGCTGGTGCCGCTCGCCGCGTGCAGTAGCAGCGAGAGCACCGATCCCGACCCCGCGTCCGAGAACAGCTGTGTTCTCGGTGCCAGCGGCGGCACCCCGGTAGAGGGGACGCCGAGTGCGAGTTCGGGTGACATCTCCACCAATCCCGAAGTGGCGACCGGGTATCGATCCGACATGGCTCCGGTGGAGACGGCCTCGTATTCCGTCTCGACGGCCAACCCGGTCTCCACCGAGGCCGCGTGCGCGGTCCTGCGTGACGGTGGCACCGCGACCGACGCGCTGATCGTGGCGCAGACGGTGCTCGGCCTCGTCGAGCCGCAGTCCTCCGGCATCGGCGGCGGGGCCTTCCTGATGTACTACGACGCGGCCACCGGTGAAGTACAGAGCTACGACGGCCGCGAGACCGCCCCGATGAGTGCGACCGGCGACTACCTGCGGTACATCGACGACGTCGATCGCACTCTGCCGCAACCCGATGCCCGTTCGAGCGGCCGATCGATCGGCGTCCCCGGGGTGCTGCGGATGCTCGAGCAAGCCCACGACGATCACGGCACCAAGCAGTGGGGTGAGCTGTTCGACCCCGCAATCGGTCTCGCCGACAACGGAATCGAGATCAGCCCGCGCATGGCATCGTCCATTGCCGACTCGGCACCGAAGCTCGCCCTCGACCCCGCGTCCAAGGACTACTTCCTGCAGCCGGACGGCACCGGCAAGCCGGCCGGGACGGTGCTGAACAACCCGGCGATGTCGAAGACGCTCTCCGCCATCGCAACCGACGGTGCGGACGCCTTCTACACCGGTGACATCGCGCAGGCCATCGTCGACGCGACCGCGGACACCACCGCCGGCCGTACCCCCGGACAGATCACGCTGGAGGATCTCGCCGCGTACGAACCCAAGACCCGCACGGCCGTCTGCACCGAGTATCGCGACCACGACATCTGCGGTATGCCCGGCCCGTCCTCGGGCGGTATCGCGGTGGCGTCGGCGATGGGAATTCTGTCGAATTTCGATCTCGCGCAGTACGCCCCGACGGGAATGGACGCCAACGGCGGAACCCCGACGGCCGAGGGCGTGCACCTGATCGCCGAGGCCGAGCGCTTGGCCTACGCCGACCGCGACAAGTACGTCGCCGATCCGGACTTCGTACCACTGCCCGGCGGATCCCCCGATGCACTGCTCGATCCCGAATACCTCAGTGAGCGAGCGGGACTGATCGACGAGGGCAGATCCATGGGCACAGCGCAGCCCGGCGACTTCGGCCCGGTGCAGTTCGCCTCGTCCACCGATCCCGAGTTCGGCACCAGCCACATCTCCGTCGTCGACAGCCAGGGCAATGCAGCCTCGATGACGACGACCGTCGAGTCGGCTTTCGGCTCGTTCCACATGGTCGACGGCTTCCTGCTCAACAATCAGCTCACCGACTTCTCGGCATCGCCGGTGGCCGAGGACGGTACGCCGGTGGCCAATCGCGTCGAGCCGGGGAAGCGTCCGCGTAGTTCGATGGCACCGACCCTGGTCTTCGACCGAAACGACGACGGCACGCGCGGAGATCTGGCGCTCGTCGCCGGCTCTCCCGGCGGTTCGGTGATCATCCAGTTCGTCGTCAAAACACTGGTGGGACTGCTCGATTGGGGTATGGATCCGCAGCAGGCGGTGTCGATGGTCGACTTCGGTGCGGCCAACACCCCGTCGACCAACTACGGCGGTGAGCACCCGAACGTGATGGGCGAGAACGATCCGGTGGTCGTGCAGCTCCGCGAGATGGGCCACCAGGTGTCGGTCGCCGACCAGTCCAGCGGACTGAGTGCGCTGCAACGGACCGACGGAGGTTGGATCGGGGGAGCGGACCCACGCCGCGAGGGTGAGGTACTGGGCGGTTAACTCACAAACCGGTAGCCCATACCGGTTTCGGTGATCAGATGCACCGGGGACGCCGGATCTCGTTCGAGCTTCTGCCGCAGTTGGCCGAGATAGATTCGCAGATAATGTGTTTCACGCTCGTGGCCGGGTCCCCACACGGTGCGCAGTATGTCCTTCTGCGACACCAGCTTGCCCTCGTAGCGCACCAGCAGTTCGAGAACCCCCCATTCGGTGCGGGTCAGGTGCACGTTCTCGCCCTGCCGTACAACGGTTTTGGCGGCGAGATCGACGGTGAAGTCCTCGGTGACGACAACGGGGTCGGCGACGGAGTGCGGTCCACGGCGCAGCGCGGCGCGCAATCGGGCCAGCAACTCGTCCATGCCGAAGGGCTTGGTGACGAAGTCGTCGGCACCGGCGTCGAGTGCCTCGACGGTATCGGCCGAATCGGTGCGAGCCGAGAGCACCAGGATCGGTACGTCGGTCCAGCCGCGCAGACCGGCGATGACGTCGATTCCGTCGATGTCGGGCAGCCCGAGGTCGAGAATCACGATGTCCGGGTGGAAGTTCGCGGCCACCCGCAGCGCCTCTCCGCCACTCGCCGCGCTGACCACCTCGAACCCACGGACATTGAGGTTGATCCGCAGCGCCCGCACGATCTGCGGCTCGTCGTCGACGACGAGCACCCGCACCTTCACCTACTCGCCGCCTTCAACTCGACCGTCATCGTCAGCCCGCCGCCCACGGTGTTCGATGCCGTGACGGTACCGCCCATCGCCCGCACGAATCCTCGCACCACCGACAACCCGAGCCCGACGCCCACCGAGTTGTCGCGATCCCCGAGGCGCTGGAACGCGTCGAACATCGTCTCCTCGGCTCCCTCGGTGATGCCGGGGCCGTGGTCGGCGACGGAGATACTCGCCCACTCGCCGTGCACCGCCGCACTGACGATGATGTCGCCGGTGGGTGCGTAGCGGGCACTGTTGTGCACCAGGTTCGCCAGCACCCGCTCGAGCAGACCCGGGTCCGCCAGCACTTCGACATCGCCCACGTCCACTCGAACCCGATCGTCGGCTCCGATCAATGCGCCGGCCAACACGTCGTCGACGAAAACGGGTCGCAGGCTCGGCTGAACCACGCCCGCTTGCAGCCGCGAGGAATCGAGCAGATTGCTCACCAGAGCGGTCAGCTGATCGGCAGACTCGTCGATGGTGGCCAGCAACTCGTCGGTGTCCTCGGGCGAGAATTGCACGTCGGTGCTGCGCAGCGACGAGGACGCCGCTTTGACCGCCGACAGTGGCGTCCGCAGATCGTGGCTGACGGCGGAGAGCAATGCTCGACGCAACGCGTCGGCCTCGGCGAGCGCGTTGGCTCGGCTGGCTTCCTCGGCAAGACGCGCCTGACGGACCATGCCGGCCGCCTGATTGGCCACCGCCGCGAGTACCCGCCGATCGTGCGCGTGTGTGCGTTCGCCGACGAGCAGCAGCGTGAAGTCGCCCGCGTCGACCTCGGTGTCGGCTGCGGCACGGTCGACAGGAGCCTGCGCACCGGCGCTGCCCACGATGGATCCGGACTGGTTGTCCCACAGCGCAACGCCCGTCTGCCGATAGGTCTCACGGGCGCGTTCGAGGAGTGCGGTCAGATCCGCTCCGCGGAGTACCGATCCGGCGAACAGCGTCAGCAGCTCGGCTTCCTGGGTGGCCCGGCGTGCCTGACGCGTCCGCCGGGCGGCGGCGTCGACGAGGGCGGCGACGGCAACGGCGACGAGGAGCAGCACGACGGTGACGACGAAGTTGTCGGGCTCGGCGATCGTCAGGCTGTACCGGGGTGTGGTGAAGAAGCAGTTGAGCAGGAAGCCCGCGATCAACGCCGAGAGTGCCGCCGGCGCAACCCCTCCCAGCAGCGCGACACAGAGCACCACCATGAAGAACAGGGCGCTCTCACCGCTGGAGTCGAAGTCCGGTCCGACCGTGCTCAGTACGGCCGCGGCCAGGCACGGCACCAGGACGGCGGCGACCCACGCGATGATCCGTCGACGACCCGAATCGACCTGCATGCCCCTGCGGGTGGCCTGCTCGGCGTGGGTGACCATGTGTACGTCGATCTTTCCCGAGTTCTGCACCACCGCAGCGCCGATGCCCTCGTCGAGGATGCGGGCGGCACGTGACCGTCTCGAGGTGCCGATCACCAGCTGCGTCGCATTCACCCCGCGGGCGAAGTCGAGCAGCGTCGTCGGCACGTCGTCGCCGACGACGCTGTGCACGCTGGCACCCAGCCCGGCGGCCAGCTTGCGCACCGAACCCATCTGCGGTGCCGAGACACCCATGAGCCCGTCGCCGCGGACGATGTGCAGCACCATCAGCTCGGCACTGGACTTCGAGGCGATGCGACTGGCGCGGCGCAGCAACGTTTCCGATTCCGGGCCACCGGTCACCGCCACCACCACGCGCTCGCGGGCCTCCCACGTGTCGGTGATGCGATTGTCCTTGCGGTACTTCACCAGTGCCGCGTCGACCTGATCGGCGATCCACAGCAGCGCGAGCTCGCGCAGGGCGGTGAGGTTACCGCCGCGGAAGTAGTTGCTCAGTGCGGCGTCGACCTTCTCGGCGGCGTAGACGTTGCCGTGCCGCAATCTGCTGCGCAGCGCCTCGGGGGTGATGTCGACCAACTCGACCTCGTCAGCGGCTCGAACGACGCTGTCGGGCACGGTCTCTCGCTGCGGCACCCCGGTGATCTGCTGCACCACGTCGTTGAGCGATTCGAGATGCTGGACGTTGAGGGTGGAGATGACGTCGATGCCTGCGTCGAGCAGCACTTCGACGTCCTGCCACCGCTTGCCGTGCACGCTGCCCGGGGTGTTGGTGTGCGCCAGTTCGTCGACGAGCACCACCTGCGGCTTTCGGGCCAGGACGGCGTCGAGATCGAGTTCCTGCGCCGAGGACCCGCGGTACTCGACGGTCGCCATCGGCAACACTTCGATGCCGTCGAGCGCGTCGATCGTTCGCGCTCGGCCGTGTGTCTCGACGACCGCCGCCACGACGTCGCAGCCCCGGCTGCGCAGTCGATGCGCCTCGCCGAGCATGGCGAAGGTCTTGCCGACGCCGGGCGCTGCGCCGAGGTAGATCCGCAGCTCACCCCTGTCCGCCACAGCCTGTCTCCTCACCCGGCCGGTATGTGTCCCGTAGTGCCAGGTTCAACTCCGGAACGTTCACCGCTTCGGCACCGAGTACACCGTACTGCGGCCCGTGCGTGTACTCCGCGACCAGAGCCTCGACGTCGCTCACCGACGCCCCGTTGGCCTGAGCCACTCGCGCGATCTGGATGGCCGCGTAGGCGGGGCTGATGTCGGGATCGATCCCCGAACCGGACCCGGTGACGGCATCGGCGGGTACCGCAGCAGGATCGACGTTCTCCCGAGCGGCGATGGCAGCGCGGCGCTGCTCGACGAACGACGCCAGCACCTCGCTCGACGGCCCCTGGTTGGTCGGCAGCGCCGCCGCCGGATCCCCCGGAGCGAACGCGTCGTCGTCGGACACCGACCCGGTGACGCGGGTGTGGAAGAACGGATCCGGCTCTCCCGGAGCCACCTGCGGGTCGACGCCGATCAACGAGCTTCCGACGACGCAGCCCCGGGCGTCGCGCAGCGGCGAACCCTCGGCGGAGTCGGTCCCGATACGGCTGATGCCCCAGACCACGGCCGGGTAGCCGATGCCGAGAACGACCGTCAATGCCAGCAGCACTGCGAAGCCGGCCACGACCTGGCGAAGAAATCCCTGTACGAAGCGCATGATCAGCCAATCCCTGGAATGTGTCGAACGAGGAGGTCGATGAGCCAGATGCCGACGAACGGGCTGATGACGCCGCCGACGCCGTACACCAGCAGGTTCCGGCGCAGCAATGCTGCCGCCGACGCCGGGGTGTAGCGAACACCTTTCAGCGCCAACGGGATCAGCGCGACGATCACCAACGCATTGAAGATCACCGCAGACAGGATCGCCGATTCCGGCGTCGCCAGACGCATGATGTTGAGCCCACCGAGCTGCGGATAGACGGTGGAGAACATCGCCGGCAGAATCGCGGAGTACTTCGCCAGATCGTTGGCCAGCGAGAACGTCGTCAGCGCGCCGCGGGTGATGAGGAGCTGCTTGCCGATCTCGACGATCTCGATCAACTTCGTCGGGTCGGAATCGAGATCGACCATGTTGCCGGCTTCCTTGGCGGCGGACGTGCCGGTGTTCATCGCGACACCGACGTCGGCCTGGGCGAGAGCCGGGGCGTCGTTGGTCCCGTCGCCGGTCATCGCGACCAGCCTGCCGCCCTCCTGTTCCTGCCGGATCAGCGTGAGCTTGTCCTCGGGCGTCGCCTCGGCGAGGTAATCGTCGACCCCGGCCTCGGCGGCGATGGCCTTGGCGGTGAGCGGATTGTCGCCGGTCACCATCACCGTCCGAATTCCCATGGCGCGCAGCTGTGCGAACCGCTCGGCGATGCCCGGCTTGACCACGTCGGAGAGCTCCACGACACCGAGAGCACGAGCAGCAGAACCGGTCTCGCGTACCGCCACCACCAGCGGCGTACCGCCGTTCTGGGCAATGTCGTGCACGGTGGCGTCGAGATCTGCCGTCCCGCCACCCTCACGAATCCAGCCGTAGACCGAATCCGCTGCACCCTTGCGGATCTCCATGCCCGGTAGGTCCAACCCACTCATCCGAGTTTGCGCCGTGAAGGCCACGAACTCACCGCGCTCGGATTCGCCTTCTGCCGTTGCAGATTCGAAGTCACGCTCGACCAGTTCGACGATGCTGCGGCCCTCGGGGGTGCCGTCGGCGAGTGAGGACAGTCGGGCTGCCCGAGCCAGTTCGACGGCGTCGACGCCTGTGGCCGGGTGCAGTCCGGTCGCGCGTCGATTTCCGAACGTAATGGTGCCGGTCTTGTCCATCAGCAACGTGTCGATGTCGCCTGCCGCTTCCACTGCGCGTCCGGACATCGCCAGCACGTTGCGTTGCACCAGTCGGTCCATGCCCGCGATGCCGATCGCCGAGAGCAGCGCGCCGATCGTGGTGGGGATCAGACAGACCAACAGTGCGATCAGCTGGATCAGATCCTGCTGCTGCCCTGCGTAGTTCGACATCGGACCGATGGCGACGACGGCGAAGAGGAACACGATCGTCAGGGACGCGAGCAGGATGTTCAGGGCGATCTCGTTCGGCGTCTTCTGCCGAGCCGCGCCCTCGACGAGTGCGATCATTCGATCGACGAACGTCTCACCCTGCGCTGCAGTGATTTTCACGACGATCTCGTCCGAGAGCACGATGGTTCCGCCGGTCACCGCCGATCGGTCGCCGCCGGACTCGCGCACCACGGGAGCCGATTCTCCCGTGATCGCCGACTCGTCGACGGTGGCGATGCCCTCGATGACGTCGCCGTCACCGGGTATGACCTCACCTGCCGAGACGATCACCTCGTCGCCGACGAGCAATTCGGCACCGGCGACCTCTTCCACTCCGGATGCGGTGCGACGTCGGGCAACAGTGTCCTGCTTGACCTTTCGCAGGCTGGCGGCCTGGGCCTTGCCGCGGCCCTCGGCCACGGATTCGGCGAGGTTGGCGAACAGCACCGTGAACCACAGCCATCCGGTGACGAACCAGGCGAACACCGACGGCTGGGCGATCGAGAGGATGGTGGTGACGATGGAGCCGAGGAAGACGACGAACATGACCGGGTTGCGGGCCAGGTGCCTCGGGTCGAGTTTGCGGAACGCGCCGGGGACGGCCGTTCTCAGTGACAGGTTCATTGCATGGCCTCTGCTATGGGTCCGAGAGCAAGTGCGGGGAAGAACGTGAGGGCGGCGACGAGAATCGCGGTGCCGATCAGCAATGTGCCGAACAGCGGCCCGTCGGTGGGGAGGGTGCCTGCGTTGGGTGCGCTGCGTTTGGTCGTCGCCAGCGATCCGGCCAGTGCCAGCACGAAGACGATCGGCAGGAAGCGGCCGAGCAACATCGCGACACCGAGGGAGATCTGGAACCAGTCGCTGGTCACCGTCAGTCCACCGAAGGCGCTGCCGTTGTTGTTCGAGGCCGACGCGTAGGCGTAGAGCACCTCGGTGAAGCCGTGGATACCGGGATTGCCCTGATAGCTCGTCGTCGATTCGAGAATCACGGTGATGGACGTGCCGACGAGCACGAGGATCGGCATCACCAGTACCGACAGCGCGGCCATCGTGATGGCGCGTCGACCCAGCTTCTTGCCGAGGAATTCCGGAGTGCGGCCGACGAGCAGGCCACCGACGAACACGGCGATGACCGCGAGCACGAGCAATCCGTACAGGCCGGTGCCGACGCCGCCGGGCGCGATCTCGCCGAACAGCATGTTCAGCAGTACTGTTCCGCCGCCGAGTGCAGACATACTGTCGTGGGCGGAATTGACTGCGCCGGTGGATGTTCCGGTGGTGGACACGGCGAACAACGCCGACGCCGGAATTCCGAAGCGGACTTCCTTGCCTTCCATCATCGCGCCCGCGGCGGTTGCTGCGACGCCACGGGTTCCGGACTCGGCGAACAGCGTGACCGCCAGCAGCGTGGCCCAGAGCGACGCCATGACCGCCAGCAGCGTCACGCCCTGCTTGCGGTTTCCGACCATGGTGCCGAACGTGCGGGTGAGCGCGACCGGAATCAACAGCAGCGAGATGATCTGGACGATGTTGGTCAGTGGGGTCGGGTTCTCGAAAGGATGCGCGGAGTTGGCTGCGAGGATGCCGCCGCCGTTGGTGCCGATTTCCTTGATCGCCTCCTGAGAGGCAACGGGCGCAAGCGCATTGGTGACAGCCTGCCCGTCCAGTCCGGTGGAGGTGAATCCGGTCGAGAACGACATGATGGTGCCCTGAGTCAGCATGATCACGGCCACCAGCAGCGCCAGCGGCAACAGAATGCGCAGTGTCCCGCGAGTGAGGTCGACCCAGAAGTTGCCGAGCTCCCCGCCGGTGGAGACACGCACGAAGCCACGGATGACGGCGATCGCAACCGCGAGACCGACTGCGGCAGAGACGAAGTTCTGCACCGCGAGGCCCAGCGGCTGCGTCAGGTTGGACAGCGTGGTCTCGGGGACGTACGACTGCCAGTTGGTGTTGGTGACGAACGACGCGGCGGTGTTGAACGCCATCGCCGGGCTGACACCGGACAGGCCTCCGTTCAGCGGCAGCACACCCTGAATTCGCTGCAGTACGAACAGGAACACGACGCCGGCGAACGAGAACCCCAGCAGACTGGTGGAATAACCCACCCACGTCTGTTCCGAGGCGGAGTTCACCCGAGCCACCCGATAGAGCAGACGCTCGACGCGCGTGTCGTGGGACGAGTCGAACACTCGGGCCATGTAGTCGCCGAGCGGTACGTACGCCGCAGCCAGCACGACGATCACCACCGCGATCTGCAGGCCCGCGACAAGAGCAGGATTCATGGCGGCGTCAGAACCTCTCCGGATCGAGGAGAGCGACGAACAGGTACACCGCAACACATGCGGCAACCACGAGACAGAGCAATTCGGTCATTGCTCGATCCTGAATCCCGCCACCGAGCCGAGCCGCGTTCCTTACGCTTTCTTACGCCGTCGACCAGCGGTCATGACGCAGTTATTACGCTAGCGCTCCTCGATGTCGTCGACGCGGATCTCCACGACATCGCGTCCGAGGGTGGTGCCCAGCAGATCCGACACGGTGTCGATCGCGATGGTCGCCAGCTCGTCTCCCGCGGCCTGCAGGTCGTCGCCGTACACGCCGATCACCGCGACGAACAGGCCGATACAGGCATGGTCGTCGAGGTCGAGGTCGATCTCGGTCGGCTGCGCGCCGCGTACGCCTGCGAGTGCACGCCGGAGCGTCGTCTTGACGATGTGATCGCTGATGCGCAGCGAGTCCGCCGGTCCCGCCGTGGAGCCGAGCGGATACGCGCTGTCGATGGGCCACGTACGCCTGGTGGTGTTGCGCACTTTCGTGAGGATGGACGCGCTGATGTCCACCCAATTCGGTTCCGGCGGTGCGTCCCGAAGTTCGGTGGCAGCACGCGCGAGAACCGAATCCGGCTCTACTGGGTTCGCCATGTTGCCAACCTTTCGCTCAATGTTGCTCGTGCTCTGGTCAACTGACCACGTACTGCGCCTGCGGACAACGTCATGATCGCGCCGATCTCGGGATGTGTCAGGCCCTCGACCTCGCGGAGCAGCCAGCATGCCCGCTGGCGATAGGGCAGCTCCGACAACGCGACGCCCAGCTCGGTCATGAAGCTGTCGGCCTCGACATCGGCCTCGGGATTGCTGCCCGCGCCGGTGCTCTTGCGCTCGAACAACCAATCTTCGGCGGGTGGAACGCTGCGCTTGCGGCGATGGTCGATCACCTTGTGCGACACCAACGAGAACAACCATGTTCGCAGAGCCGATTCCCCACGGAAATTGTCGAGGCCCTTCCACGCTGCCACAAAAGCGTCCTGCACCACCTCCTCGGCGGCACCTTGATCGGACAACATGTTGCGCGCATAGCGGAACATCTCCGGGCCGTAGCGCCGGACGATCTCCTCGAACGCATCGGTCTCGCCCAGCGCCGCAGCGCCGACGAGAACGCGGTCCGACGCGTCAACCCACTCCATCGGGCCCCCAGTTCGCTTCATCGTGGTCATCGATCACGCAAGTCTCTCGATACCGGTTTACCAGTAGACGTAATCTATGACGTAGGTCACTTTATCCGGGCGTGCGTTTCACCGATCGAGCTACGACCAACTCCTGTCACACACTCTGCACCGAAGACATACAACGAAGAGAGGCATTCATGAGCTCCACGACGGACACCAAGGCAACCGTATCCGCAGCAGGCGAAGGAAAGACCGACATCACCACCAAGTCGGACTCCGTGCTCGTCAGCTCGCAGGGCCGCACCACCATTGCCGATACCGTCGTCTCCAAGATCGCCGGCATCGCCACCCGTGAGGTCCAGGGAGTGCACGCCGTCGGCGGCGGAGCCAGCCGCGCAATCGGCGCTCTCCGCGAGCGCATCCCCGGTGCCCGCGTCAACCAGTCGCAGGGCGTGTCGGTCGAGGTCGGCGAGCGTCAGGCAGCGGTCGACATCGACATCGTCGCTGACTACGGCGTCTCCATTGCAGACCTCGCAGCGGGCATCCGTCGCAACGTCATCAACGCCGTCGAGCGCATGACCGGCCTCGAGGTCACCGAGGTCAACATCGTCGTTCACGACATCTACCTCGACGACGGCTCGGACGACGAAGACACCACCAGCGAGCCCGCCACCACCCGAGTGCAGTGACCGACCCGCACATGACGGAACGTGACAGGTCCGAGGACATCGCCGACGCCGTACTGGCGATCGACGGTGTCGTCGGGCTGCACGGCGGCATGTTCGGTGAGGCCGCTACGTATCTGCCCGGGCGTCGTATCGCCGGCATCCGAATCGGTGAGGACGGGACCGAGGTCCACGTATCGCTGGAGTTCGGTGTCGCAGTCCGCGAGACGGCCGATGCAGTACGACGCACAGTGGCGGCGATGGTCGACGGGCCCGTGCACGTCACCGTCGAGGACATTGTGCGAGTCTGACCAGGTGAACCAGCACGCAGCGCAGGACCGAGCCGCCGAATACAAGGCGGCTCGGCGCGCTGTGGCACGCGAACACCACCCCGACATCGGCGGCGATCCGGCCCGGTACATGGCCGAACTCGCTGATGTCGACCGACGATTCGCGGTGCTGCCCTCGGCCCCTGTCAACGCAGCGAGCACACCGACGGCATTCCGTGCGTCCTCGATTCCGTCCCCTCTACGCACACTTCCCAAGCGGATCGCTCGTATCCGCAAACGCGTCACCAGGCGCAACTACTTCGAACTCTGAGTGGAGATCAAGACCATGACCACTGCAACCATCGGTTTGTTCGTGGGACTTCTGCTGGCCATCGCCGCAGCGGCAGGCGGCTTCACCGGCTTCCTCATCGCCATCGTTCTCGGCGGCCTCGGATTCTTCGTCGGCCGCTACATCGACGGCGAACTGGACCTGAACTCGATCATGCGTGGTCGCGGTCGTGACTGAGACAGCTGCGACCGACACCCCCGAGGACGCCGGCGAACGCGGATCACTGGAGATCAAGCACAAGGCCGTCGAGCGCCTGGCAGTACTCGCTGCCCGCAGCACCGACGCCGTTGCCGATCCTCAGCCGGGCCTGCGCGTCCTCGGTGGGCGTGACCTACCCAAGGCCGACGTGACGATCAACGGCTCCCGCGTTCGCGCCCAGGTCGCGGTGGCGGTCACCTGGCCATCGCCGCTGGCGAAGGTGGCCGCTGAAGTTCGCGCCGCCGTGGCTCGGGATCTGTCCGAGCTGGGCATCTACACCGTCGATCGAGTCGACGTCACCGTCCAATGCGTACCCGCCGAAGCAACCGTCGAAGAAGGGAGAGTGCAATGACCGCGAAAGCGACGAAGAAGCCGGTAGCGAACCCCGCCGCGGCCGTACCCGCAATCCTGTTCGCACTCGTCCTCATCGGAGCCGGTGTGGTCCTCGGCCGAGAAGCGTTGCTGAACCTGGGTGCCATCGACGGCCCCGAGTGGGTCGGCCCCGCTGCCACGAACCTGGACGGGCTCACCGCGCAGAGTTGGATGTTGCCGGGCGGAATCGCCGCCGTCGTCGTCGGATTCATCCTCGTTCTGCTCGCCGTCAAGCCACGCCGGCGGACTCACCGTGCCCTCACCGAGCAGGACGTCTGGCTCCGCAAGGGTGACGTCGCCGCTGTTGCTCGCACTGCCACTCTCGACAACGCCGGTGTCGACTCCGCGACGGCCAAGGCCGGAAACAAGAAGGTCACCGTCGCCGCGTCGACCGTGACGGGCACCGACACCGCAGCGCTGAAATCGTCGATCGCCACCTCCGTCGACGACGCTCTCCGCCCACTCGCGCCGGCACCGAAAGTCCGCACGCGAGTGCGAACGACAGGACAACCATCGTGAAACGCGCAACTGCCTCGGTCGACCGCACCAGTACAGCGGTCGTCGGACTCGCACTGATCGCCCTCGGCGGCGGAGCAATCGCGTGGGAACGTGGCCAGTTCCCGGGCCGCGAGCGCATCGATGCCGCGTTCGTCGACACCACCGTCGACGCCGGCTGGTGGCCTTGGGCTCTCGGAGCAGGCGCGATCGTTCTCGTACTTCTCGGACTCTGGTGGTTGCTCGCGCACCTGCCCCGCCGTTCGGTCGGCACCGTCGCGTTCTCGTCCACCGCAGACTCGGATGTCGACGGCAGGCTCAGTGTCGATCTGACCACCGTCGCCAAGAGTGCTGCCAAGTCCCTGGCAGCTCACGAGGGCGTCGTGTCGGCACACGGCCGATCGGTGTCGGACCGCGGTCAGCGGGTCGTCGAGATCACCGCGACCATCGACCCGGCCGTGACGACACTCGACAAGGTCTCCGCGGTGGCGGCACAGACGCGCAACGACATCGTGACGTCACTGGACGGCACTCCCGCCGCAGTGCGAATCCTGTTGCAGTGCGGAAAGTCTCGAAAGCAGTCCGTTCGCGTGAGCTGACTTCCGCTCGCACGCTCAGGAGAATTCGATCTCCCCGATCAGGCCGTGATGGTCCGATCCGGGGAGATCGATTCTTTCCAGCGACCGCGCATGGCCGGAGTTGGTGAGGATGTGGTCGATCCCGACGACAGCGGGCGTGCCCTTGTCCGTGGGATAGGTCGGGATCAGGCCCTTGCCCAATTGTGCTGCGGCGTCCGAGTATCCGACGTCGAGCAGGTTGCGGAACTTCTTGTGCGAGTACGTGGTGTTGAAGTCCCCGCTGACGATCACCCGGCCGGTGCCTGCCACCGCCTCCAAATCGTTTCGGAGCGTGTCCAATTCAGCGGTCCAGATGTCCGCCGGGGTGATGTAGGCGGGACCGGGATGCACGGCCAGCAGCGTGACCGGCTCGGAACCGGGGACCTCGACCTCGGTGGCGAGATTGACCGGGCCGTATCCGTTGAGCTGCCGGTTGTCCGAGATCGGGAATCGGCTGTAGATTCCGGCTCCGCCGCCGCCGGTCACGTGCGGCTCGAGGTAGCTGTAGGGAAAGAGTTCGTCCATACCGGCGTCACGGAGACCGACCACCGACGCGTCGGTCAGTTCCTGGATCGTGACGACATCGACGGCACTGTCGCGGGCCTGACCGACCACAGCAATGGGATCGGCCAGCCCGATCATCAGATTCGCCTGCATGACGCGCAACCGCACGCCCTCGCTGCCCGTCGCGTCCTCCGGTGCCGCGTCCGCCACGTAGAGCGGTGCGTAGGCCACTGCGCCTGCAGCGAGAACCAGTGCGGAGACTCCCGCCAGAACCCAGCGCCTACCGATCAACGCCACCAGGGCACCGACCACCACGGCGATGAACATCAGCGGAACGAACGACGCGAGCGCGATCAGGACGTTGACCCGGGTGTCGGTGTAGTAGACGCCCAGTGCCACGAGCCCAGTAGCGATGCCCAGAATGGCGATCGAGCCGGTGAGTATTCGTATCCAGGTTCGCTGCATCCGCCCTAGAGTAGCTACGCTCGCACGCCGCCGACCAACGCTCGGATGGTCGTCCAGGTCATCGACAACAAACCGCGAACCGCCGCGAACGAGAACGCAATGGACCACACCGTTCGTGTCGACGGTTCTTCGACCGGCACTCCGGCGAATCGATCGGACAACCAGTTCAAAGTCAGAGGCGCACCGATCGGGTGCAGCGACAGGTGTTCGCTCAGCCGATCCCGCAGATAGGTCACGTGGGCTCCGGCCTCGATGTACCGATCCACCTGCCCGTCGACGTCGTCGACGGCGATGATCTGATCGTGCACCGACTGAATGACCAGCAGCGGTGCCGTCGGGGCGGTGCGCCCGGGCTGAATATCCAGGAACACCTGCACGATCTCGGGCAGTGCCAACAGATCGGCCAGCGGAACGTCGATGTAGTGGTCCAGGTCGTGCCTGGCCAGTTTGGTCACGGCGCGCACTGTCGTCATCGACTCCACGGAATCGAGAATGCGCATTCCGTCCTCGTCGACGTGCTGACGGATCACCCGATCGAGCTCGGGGTAGGTCCGCCGCAGGCCGGCCACCACCAGTGTCGGCAATGCTGCGTGCAGCGTCGCATTGAGCCGGGTGAACGCCGAACCCGGATCGCCGACGGGGGAGCCGAGGGCGGCACCGACCAGCTCGATCTCCGGTGCGTATTCCGGAGCCATCTCCGCTGCCCAGGATGTTGCGAGCCCGCCGCCCGAGTAGCCCCACAGCGCGACCGGCGTGCTGTCGTTCAATTCGAGCGGCTCGAACGACAACGCCGCGCGGATGGCGTCGAGCGTGCAGAACCCGGGTTCCTGCGGCGAACCCCAGTGGCCGTCGGGTCCCTCGTGATCCGGGATCGAGATGGTCCACCCTCGGCGCAGGGCGTGCAGTACCAGCAGGAACTCGAACTGTGGGACCGCGCCGAACGCCCGCGAGCCACGCCGAAGCGCGTAGGACGGGAAGCACGAGGATGCGACGCCGTCGATCGCACACTGATACGACAGAAGTACCGGCTCCGCGTCCCGCGGGCGCAGCACCGTCGTGACGCTGGCCTGGGGATACCCACCGAGATCAGCGGTTCGATAGAGCAGCTGCCATGCATCGACTCGCTGGCGCACACGACCGAACATCGCGACCTCGACCGGCCGTACCTTGAGAATCGTCCCCGGTGGAGCCGCTTCGTACCCATCGGGCGCGGCGTAGAAGGGGTCGTCCTCCGGCCTGGTCGCGTCGCTCCGGCTCGGTGCTCGTTCCACCGGCCAGGGCTGTTCGTCCTCCATCGATCTGTCGACGCTCATGTCCCACCGCTTCTTGTCCGAGTCTCGCCGTCACACTAACTTGCCCTCAACGACTCCATTTCATGCAGCCTGCTGCCAATTGGTGATCAGGACGTCGGTCGCGTAGCTGAGGTCGAGGCCCTCCCCACCCCAGTTCGGGATTATGGCGTCGGGCGCGATGCCTTTGTGTCGCCGCCTGAGTTCGTCCGCGTCGCCGGACATCGTCGGCGCGTGAATCATCTCCATTCCCGAAGGATGGTGAAACGAGAAGCGTTGATCGTCGAGGGCTTCGATGAAGAAGTAGCCGTCGTGCAGCGCTCGATGGTGTTCGCCGCACAGCAGGACCAGGTTGTCGAGCGTGGTCTTGCCTCCCTGTGAGCGGTAGGTGACGTGATGGGCATGCAGAAATCGAGTGCGCCCACACCCGGGCACCGTGCAGCATCGATCCCGAATGATCAACTGCCGCAATTGGGTTCGGCTCGGCGCTTTCGCAGTCGAACTCCACCGCACAGTCTTGCCGAGGCGGCCGTGGCCGACCGTCCGCATGACCGCAGAACACAGCACCTGAGCCAACGTTTCGTCGTCCAGACCCGGGCCGTCGTCGAAATGGGCATGATCGTGACCCGCCTCGTCGATGCCGCCGAGGTGGACCAACACTTCCGCTGCCGGTGAGACCACCGGCGAATCCATTCCGGCACAGACCATCTCGGCCATGGCAATCATCGCCGGCACCGGGTTCGACGGTGCCGGAGCCGCCCGGTCACCCTCGGATTCGCCCTCGGTTCGGGTGCGCTCGTACTCCGCCCTGGTCAATGCAGCCAGAAACCGCTTGCCGTCCTCGGGCCGAAAGCGCGCCGTCAGCACGAGCGAGCCGTCGTCCTCGTCCCAGCGCCACCGCCCCACGGACGGATCGGCATCGACTCCGTTACCCCTGGTCGGACGCATCGCTTTCTTCAGGCCACGGCACAGACGCTCGATGTGGGCAGCAGGTGCATCGAGCGCCTTCTGCAGCAGCGACGCCTCGTTGTCGACCGTGGCCACCCTCGTCATCGCCCGAACCTTCGAGTAGGAAACCGTGCCGCTCAGGTACGCCGAGGTGATCAGCGGCAACTCCCGCATCGCCTTGGCCACCCGTACCTGCTCACGGGCCGTGTGCAGGTCGACTCCCGCACGCCACGACAACCAGTGCGCACAGGACCGCACTTCCCATCCCGCCCATCCGCGTCGAGCATCGAACTCACCCACCAGAATCAGATACTGCGCCGACGCCGCAGCGATCTGACCGGCCAGAGCGCAGATCTCGGTCTCGATTTCTCTCGTCTCGATCCGTCCCGCCTCGGATCCTGCCTCTTGCATGTCGCTCATGAACGCCCCCATTCATCGAATGCATGTTCGACGAAGCGTACGACGCGGTACCGACAAGAACTTCTCGACGAGGTCCGACGCGTCCCCGCGGGGACGTTCCGGGCTTGCTTTCTCGCTGTCCGGCCCGATACTGACACCGGATGCTGGTTCCGAGCGGAGGGCGGTAGGCGCACGTGAGCGACGACCCGCCGGTACCCGAGCAGGCCACGAGACATCCGGCACCGACTGGGCAGCGAATGCCCTACATGGCCGACGTCCGCAATCCTCTCGCGCGCTTTCGCAGTCCGCTGCGCAGCACGTGGTTGACGTCGCTGTTCGGTGCGGTGCTGCTCGTCGCGCTGCCGATCATCACGGTGACGGGGCTGCTCTCGTACAGCGCCTACGGACCGCAGTTCGGCCAGGCCAGACCCGGAGCCGTCGGGTGGCTGCGGTTGCCGTACTTCGACTGGCCCACCAACCCTGCCTGGCTGTACCAACTCACCCAGGGCCTGCACGTCGGGCTCGGGCTGATCATCGTGCCGCTCGTCATCGCCAAACTGTGGTCGGTGATGCCCAAGCTGGTCGAACTACCACCGGTCCGATCGCCGGCACATGCGCTCGAACGACTGTCGCTGTTGGCACTGGTCGGTGGCCTGCTGTTCGAGATCGTCACCGGCGTTCTCAACATCCAGTACGACTACGTGTTCGGTTTCGACTTCTACGCCGCTCACTACTTCGGTGCCTGGGTGTTCATCTCCGGATTTCTCGTGCACCTCGGTCTCAAGGTTCCGCTGATGTGGCGCACCCTGAGGTCCGAGTCCCTGATGGACGTGTTGCGGGCCCGCAACGAAGCTCCGGACCAGCAGTGCGACGACAGCCCCCCGTCGACCATGAGTCGACGCGGTGCCATCGGATTGGTCGCTGCCGGAATGGGTTTCGTCGCGGTGTTGACCGTCGGCCAGACGCTCGGAGGAGTGCTGCGCAAGGCCGCGATTCTGCTGCCTCGCGGACGCTCGTACGGTGACGGCCCCAACGACTTCCAGATCAACCGAACCGCCGAAGCTGCGGGGATCACCGAGGCGCAGACCGGGCCCGACTGGCAACTGACGATCAGCAGCGCAGCCGACGACGCCGTCCCGGTGGTGCTGTCTCGGGGCAGGCTGCTGTCGATGCCGCAGCGCACTGCCGAACTTCCGATCGCGTGCGTAGAAGGATGGTCGACCACGCAGACGTGGACCGGCGTCCCGTTGGCCGAACTCGCCGCGCTCGCAGGCGTACCCGCACCGCGATCGGCCGAGGTCACTTCGCTCGAGCAGAACGGTGCATTCACGCGCGCGGTACTACAGGGAAATCAAGCGAGCCATCCGGATTCGTTGCTCGCGTTGCAAGTCAACGGCGTGGATCTCTCGCTCGATCACGGATTTCCCGCGCGCGTGATCGTGCCTGCGCTGCCGGGCGTACACAACACCAAATGGGTTGCCACCATCGTGTTCCGTTCGTGACTTCCGGCTGTGCGCTTTTCAAACCTCCGTGAATGGTAAAGAATCTTTCTTCGGTGGCCCGTGGGGCTGCCGACGAGGGTGTGTTCTCTCGCCTCGATGAGTTCCGAAGGTCATGCCACGATGCTTGCTTTGTCCAGAGGCCTCCTCGCCGCAGGTGCAGCGCTCACGCTGCTGTTCGCCGCAGGATGCTCGTCGTCCGAATCGGGCAATGCCGTTGCCGCAGACACCACCACCTCGTCCTCCACGTCCGCCGCGGCCGGCACCACCGATGACGTATCCGGCCAGGAAGGCATCGACGCCGGCGGCTCCACCGACATCGACGTCGAGATCGGTCAATGCGTCCAACTCGGCGGAACGATGACGGCCGCCACCATCGAGAACGCCGAATGCGGCAGCATGGAATCGAACTACAAGGTCATCGCCAAGGCCGAGCAGAACGAGCAGTGCCCCACCGACGTGAATCAGACCTACTACGAGACACTCGACGGTGTGGAGCAGGGGGCACTGTGCCTCGACGTCGACTGGGTCGTCGACGCTGCATGAGCGTGCCCACCGTCGGTATGGACGAGCCCTCACGAGTCGACTGCAACGACCCCACCGCGACCGACGTCGAACAGGTCACCGAGATCAAGACCGGTACCGCCGATCCCAACGAATGCCCCGAGGGTGGATTCGCCTACGATTCAAGGCAATTCGTCGTCTGCACCACGACGATCTCCTAGTCGAGCTGCGCCGTCACCATCTGCGTGACGTAGCGGTAGTCCACGTAGCTGTGGCGGGCGATGGCCGCGTGTACTGCGCCCAGGACCTCGCCGCGGCGCACGTCGTCCAGGGCTAGATGGCTCGAGTACGTGGCGGCCATGGCGCAGAATTCATCTGCGGAATAGCGCTGAACCCATTCGTATGTCGAGGTCGTCCACGGACCGAAGCCGGCAGCGCGGGGCACGTTCGACTCCGGTTGCGCACCGAGAGAGTGCGCCAACAGTGGTGCCGCTGCCGGCTCGGTTGCGTCGTAGGCCGCCCTGACCGCTTCCCATGCCGGGCCCTCTAGGTCGCCCGGCATGTTCCACCACAACCGAAGGACGCCGCCGGGGACCAACGCGCGGGCCGCTACTGCAGCTCCTTGCTCGTGGTTCACCCAATGCCAGGATTGGGCGGCGACGACTACATCGAACGACGCCGCCGGGACTGCACAATCCTCGAACCGTGACACCTGCACTTCGACGTCGCGGTTCTCGGTGCGCCGCCGAACCAGCTCTGCCATAGCCGGATCCGGTTCCACCGCAACGACGGACGCACCGAGTTCGGCCAATGCAACGGTGGCTTTACCGGTGCCTGCTCCCGCCTCGAGCACTCGCAGCCCGTCCCCGGTCACGACGTCCGCGTACAACTCGGCGGGGTAGCCGGGACGGGCCCGGTCGTAATTCTCGGCAACCTTGCCGAAGCTCAGTGCACGCGATGACTGCTCTCCGTCGGTCACCGCATCGACGGTACCGAGCGCTGACTTGCCAGGAACCGTACGTTTCGTAAAGAGTGAGACAGGTCACTGAGCAACCCCCGGCGCACGAGGAGAATCGATGACCGAGACCACTGCACCTCCGAAATGGAAGGTGGTCGGCCCCGGACTCGTGGTCGCCGCAACCGGCATCGGGGCTGCCGACCTAGTCGCGACTCTGGTGGCCGGCTCGCGCTACGGCTACGCACTGCTCTGGGTCATCATCGTCGGCGTCGTCATGAAAGTCGTTCTGGTGGAGGGTGCCGGCCGCTACACGTTGGCGTCGGGCAACACGATCTTTCAGGGCTGGCGTTCGCTGGGTAAGTGGACGACGGTCTATTTCGCGCCGTACATCGTGATCTGGGGATTCGTCTACGGTGCTGCGGCGATGTCGTCGAGCGCGTTGCCGATCGTCGCGCTGTTCCCGGCCTTGGATCTGAAGGTTGTCGCCATCGCGTCCGGGCTCCTCGGGTTCGCGTTGATCTGGCTCGGTAGCTACGGGTTCTTCGAGAAGATCATCACCGTCTTCGTGGGCATCATGTTCGTGACCGTGATCGGCGCTGCGGTAGTAGCGGTTCCGAACGTTCCCGCCATCGTCAAGGGCATCGTCCCCACCATTCCCGACGGCTCCATCGTGTACGTCCTCGGCCTCGCAGGTGGCGTCGGCGGCACCATCACGCTCGCCGCATACGGCTACTGGCTGCGCGAGAAAGGCTGGATCACACCGAAATTCATGCGCGTCATGCGCATCGACAATTCGATGGCCTACGTCATCTCCGGAATCTTCGTCCTCGCCATGCTCATCGTCGGTGCCGAGCTGCTGTACTCGTCGCAGATCGCGATCTCCACCGGCGATCAGGGCCTGATTCAACTCTCCGACGTGCTCGCCGAGCGCTACGGCACGGTGTTCGGGTACGTCTTCCTCATCGGATTCTGGTCGGCGTCGTTCTCGTCCCTGATCGGGGTGTGGAACGGAGTGAGCCTGATGTTCGCGGACTTCGTCGGCAATCTGAAGGGGCTCGAACAGGGCCACCCCGAAACACGCGTGGGCGGTAAGTACTTCCGCTGGTACGTCGCATGGTTGACGTTCCCGCCGATGGCGCTGCTGTGGCTGGACCAACCGATCGGACTCGTGCTCGCATACGGCGTCCTCGGGGCGGTCTTCATGCCGTTCCTGGCGGTGACGCTGTTGATTCTGCTCAACAGCGATCGGGTGCCACAGCAGTGGCGCAACGGCTGGTTCACCAACCTGACGCTGGGTGTCTGCGCATTCCTGTTCGCGTGGCTCGCCGTCGACCAGGTCTTGGACGCACTCGACAAGTACGTGTACTAGTCGGCCGCTTCCAGGCGGGCGCGCAGCGTCGACTCCGTGTGCTTGATCGCCTGACCCACAACGGGTTCGACCACAGCGCCGAGCACCTTGCCTGCAATTCCGCCGGGAAGGCTGTAGCGGAACACCACATCCAGACGGGTACCGCCGTCTGCCGTGTCGGAGAACGACCACGTGGACGAGTTGGACAGGCCCTCGACCGATTCGAGCGTGAGCCTCTCGTTGTGGACCCATTCGGTCACGTGCACAACGGAGGTGAGAGCCTTCGGACCGATCTGCATCGTCGCGTCGTACGTGGCTCCGAGACCGGACAAAATGTCGCTCCTCGGCTCGAACCGGGTGATGCCGAACATCCACTGCGGGACGTTTCTGAAGTCGTCCATGTAAGCGAATGCCGCATCACGACTGGTCGACGCCATGGCCGAACGATTGATTTCACGCACTCGTGCACCCTAGTACATGCTACGGCGTGTTACGCATACTTTGGCGGTCCGTTTCAGCGGCGCACGTATCCCGCCTGCATATCCACCACGTTGACCAATGCCGAACCGCGGACGTACCGCTGCAGGTTGTCCTCGAACAGCGCCCACAGACGCTCTGCGAAATCGTCGGAGTCGCCCGCCAGATGCGCGGTCAGGATGACGTTGTCCATGTCCCACAGCGGGCTCGTGTCCGGCAACGGTTCGACCTCGAACACGTCCAACACGGCCCACCCGATCGCTCCGGATCCCAGGGCATCGCACAGGGCCCGCTCGTCGACGACGGGACCGCGGGCGATGTTGACCAGGCCTGCATCGGAACGCATGGCCCCCAGCACCGCCGCGTCGACGAGTCCGCGCGAGGCATCGGTCAGCGGTGTCGCCAGCACGATCACGTCGTATTCGCCTGCATACGAGGGCAATTCTCGAAAGTTTCGGATCCGCGAGAACTCCGAATCGCCCGGTCGCTCGGACGTTGCCGCCGCCTCGACGCGCATACCGAGCGCGCCGAGTACGCGGCCGATCTCGCGTCCGATCGAACCAGGACCGACGACGAGGGCGGCGCGACCGTGAATTCCGCCGGCAACTCTGTGCTCCCACACCCGCTCGCGCTGCCGAGCAAGCGCCAGGGGCAGCTTCTTCACCGACGCCAGGATGCCGGCTGCGACGTACTCGGCGATGGCCCGGTCGAGGATGCCACCGGAATTGGTCAGCGTCCACAGGCTCTCGCGCAGAACCGGATCCAGCAGTCTGTCGACTCCGGCACTCGACGCGTGGATCCAGCGAAGATTCTCGGCACCGGGCCACACGCCCCGCAGATCGGCAGTCTCGAAGGTCCGAAACAGCAGCACCTCGGCCCACGACACCGCGTCGGCGAGTTCGTCCATGAGGCAGCTTCGGAAGTCGACTCCATCGATCAGGGGGAAGGTCCTCCGGTCCGAACCGCTCTCGACCACAAGCACGTTCACCACAGAACTCGCCACCTCCGTACCATGGCACCGTGCTCACCGTGGAACCCGCAACTGCCGCCGACGCGGCAACGATACTCGGCCTCCGGCACGCCGCCGAGGACTGGCTCTCGGATCGAGGAATCGATCAGTGGACGCCACGCGAGGTGCCCCTCGGCACTGTCGCAGCGCAGATCGAGGCAGGAGAGTTCTACGTCGCCCGACGCGATCCCGGCGGCCCGATAGTCGGAGCACTGCGCTTGATCGGATCCGACCCGACCATCTGGCCCGAGCACGACGAACTGGCCTGCTACGTACACGGATTGGTGATCGACAGAAGCGAGGCCGGTACCGGCCTCGGCGCGTCGCTGCTCGAGTGGGCGTCGGAGCAGACTCGCCGGGAAGGACGCTCGCTGCTGCGTCTGGACTGCGCCGAGACCAACGGTGCGTTGCGCAGCTACTACCTCGATCAGGGGTTCCGCTACGTCGGCCGCCGCGAGTTCGCCGAGGGCAGTGCATGGTTCAGCGTTGCCCTTTTCGAGAAGCCGACCGATCGGTAGTGTCTCGTCCATGGGCGAGAACCGGGATCGTATGCTGCGCGGAGAACTGTACCGAGACAACGATCCCGAACTGGTGGCGTCTCGGGTGGCGTGCGGCAGGCTATTGGACCGATTCAACGCAACCGACGCAGACCGGAACGAAGAGCGTCGGGAGATTCTCGGCGAATTGCTCGGATCCTTCGGAGACGATTCGTGGATCATGCCCAGGTTCCAATGTGATTACGGCACAAACATTTCCATCGGATCGAACAGTTTCCTCAACTACGACGCGATCCTGTTGGACTGCGCGCCCATCACCATCGGCGACGATGTGTCGATCGGACCACGGGCACAACTGCTGACGCCGCTGCACCCCATGGAGGATCACGAGGCGCGCCGAACACGCTGGGAGAGCGCTCTTCCCATCGTCATCGGGAACAACGTCTGGCTGGGCGGCGGAGTCATCGTGTGCCCGGGCGTCACGATCGGCGACAACTCGGTGATCGGTGCAGGCAGCGTCGTCACCCGGGACGTGCCGTCGCGCACCTTCGCTGCCGGCAACCCGAGTCGGACCATTCGCGCCCTACCGTGAGATCACCTCGTGCAAGATCTTGTCGGAGTCACCGACGAGGGTGCCGACGGCCATCCGGGCGCCCCACCAGATGCCCAACCACCCGATAGCCGCGGCCACGGGAACGGACAGGTACGCGAACGCACCGGGCAGGAGCAGTGCCAGCAGCAGACCGGGCACCACCGACACTCCGAGTACGACCATCGACAGCAAGATCAATGCGAACGAACCTCCGTTGAACGACCCTCGGGTGTTCAGCGAAAAGGCCTTGGTGGGTTCGGGGACCGGGTAGGCGGCACGGACCGAGATCACGACGATGAGCCCTGCACTGACCCCGAGCATCGACAGCGTCACCGAAATGGGGACCGCCAGCCGGTCGAGCCCGAGGTCACCGAACACTCGGACCACCGTCGTCGACACGATAGCGAACGGTGCCGCAACCATCAGCCACGCGATCTGCCGACCACGGACGTCGTCGCGCAGAGCCTGCGGAATCATCACCAGATGCCACATCGAACCGCCGTCGAGGCCGTACAGATTCGATCCCGCGCCCATCGCCATGTAGATCACCATCCACGCACCCCACTCTGCGGTGAACGGAATCGAGTCGGTCAGCAACGGCTGAGACATCGCCACGGTGACCACCCTGGACAGCGTCACGAAGAGTACGACGGTCGCAGGCCAGGCCACCAGGGCAAGCGGAAGTGCTGCGAGAGAACGGGACACGGCATAGATCGGGATCGACGCGGTCGCGATGGCTGTCAACGGCACGAGCATCCCGTACGCCGAGGTGGCCAACAGGGCACGCGCCAGGCGTGAGGGTTTCACCGACAGCATCTGGAAGTGGCGGGGCTGGATGTTGTCGTCGGAGATACCCGAGAGCACCGGGAACAGCACCCAGCTCAGACCGATCAGTGTCAGCCCGAGGCTCACGGTGCCGCCGACCAACACCTGCGAGGCTCCACTGCGCGCAGACAACACACACGCCAATACCGCGAAGACCAGCCCCAGCAACCCGAACACGCTTTTCACCACTGCTTGGCCGCCCCTGAATTGCCTGCGGTAGAGCGTGATTCGCATCTGCAAGACGGTTCGACCCAGAGACGTCACGAGCGCATCCAGGACAGGCCGTCGGGGTTCTGTTCGCGAGTACCGACCAGGCGAACGAAGGCCTCGTCCAGACTTCCGCCGTTGCGGACCTCGTCCACCGTTCCCGCAGCCACGACTCGGCCACCGGTGATGACGCCGACGTGGGTACAGAGCTGCTCGACGAGTGCCATCACGTGACTCGACAGGATCACCGATCCGCCGGACCGGACGAATTGGACCAGGATGGTGCGAATGGTGGTGGAGGAGATGGGGTCGACCGCCTCGAAGGGCTCGTCCAGCACCAACAGCCGGGGGCCGTGCAACAGCGCCGAGGCCAGCCCGATCTTCTTGGTCATACCCGCTGAATAGTCGGCGATGACGGTTCCCCCGGCGTCGGCAAGATCCAATGCGTCCAACAGCTCGTCTCGACGCTGCGCAATCACGTCCTCGGGCATTGCGCGCAGTCGTCCGAAGTAGGTCAGAAGCTCGTGGCCGGTGAACTGGGATGGCAGAGCGAGCCCGTCGGGCAGTACTCCGAGTAGCTCTTTCGCGGCGATGGGGTCGGCCCAGACGTCTCGTCCGAACACCAGACTTCGGCCGTACTGTGGCCTGAGCAGACCGACTGCCATGGACAGACACGTCGTCTTGCCTGCGCCGTTGGGGCCGACGAGCCCGAACATCGAACCGGGTGGAACCATCAGCGACAGGTCGTCGACTGCAACTTTGGGGCCGAAAGCCATACAGAGGTGCTCGATCAGCAGGGCAGCAGAATTCGTTTGCACGGGTAACAGACTAACCGGTATGGGACGGTTCGTCATCCGGTATCGATCAGCCGTCCCGGTACCATCTGGGCATGAATCGCACGGCAGTGGTCACCGGAGCTTCGTCGGGTATCGGACACGCGGTTGCGCAGGCGCTCCTCGCCCGGGGGTATCGAGTGATCGGCACCTCCCGCAATCCGGACTCGATGACCGACGCGCAACGGGCCACCGGCGTCGAGTATCGCGCTCTCGACCTCACCGATGCCGACTCGATCCGGAACTTCGTCGCCGATCTCGGTGTCGTCGACGTGTTGGTCAACAACGCCGGTGAGAGTCAGTCCGGGCCGTTCGAGGAGCTGCCGACCGATGCCATCGAGCGGTTGTTCCAGTTGAACGTCTTCGGTGCAGTGACGCTGTCCCAGGGCGTCATTCCCGGTATGCGCGAGCGTGGCTACGGCCGCATCGTGATGATCGGATCGATGCTGGCGAGCTTCCCGCTCGCCTACCGCTCGTCGTACGCGTCGACGAAGGCCGCCATCAAGGGCTTCTCCGATGCCGCGCGCCTGGAACTCTCGCCCTTCGGCGTGTGGATGACCACCGTCGAGCCGGGCTCGATCAACACCGGAATCAGTGAGCGTCGGACCAAATACATCGCACCGGATTCGGTCCACCGAGACGACTTCCACACCGCGATCTCGTCCCTGGACCGCAAGGAGGGAACCGGCATCTCCGCCGAGCAAGTCGCGGAGGTGGTGTTGAAGGCCATCGAGGCAGACAAGCCGAAACCGTTGTACGCCAGAGGAAGCAACGCACCGGTCGTGTTCATGGCGCGGCGATTGCTCCCGGCGACCTTCATGGAGAAGACAATTGCGAAGATGTTCGGGCTGAAGAGATAGTTTGAACCTCTGACCTGGTGGAATACAGCCGGGTGAACTATTTCCCTCTCGACTTACCGTGATAGAAACTCTCGGCTTGGTCCTGGCCGCCACGGGTCTGATCGTCGCCGCACAGGTGATCTCGAAGAAGACGACGCTGCCCGCGGCCGCGTTGCTGACCCTCGCCGGCCTGGCGGTCTCGGCATCGGCGTTGCCCGACATCGTTCTCGACCCCGAGGTCGTTCTGACCCTGGTAATTCCGCCGCTGCTCTACAGCGCTGCGCTGAACTCTTCACTGATCGCCATCCGCCGCAACGTATGGACGATTCTGAGCTTGTCCGTGGCCTTGGTGGTGGCCACGGCAGCACTGGTGGGAGTGGGCCTTTGGCTGCTCGTGCCCGGCATCACGTTGGCGGCCGGTATGGCGCTGGGTGCTGCCGTGGCACCACCGGACCCGGTGGCGGCGCTCGCGGTGGGTCGACGCGCGGGCATCCCACCGAAGCTGGTGACGCTCATCGAAGGCGAGGGACTGCTGAACGATGCGACCGCGCTGACGATGCTGACCGTGGCGATCGCCGCGATCTCGAGTCAGGACATGACAGCCGCCCATGCCGCGGGATTGTTCGTGCTCGCCGCAGCAGGCGGCATCGTCGTGGGCCTCATCGTTGCACTACTGATTCGATTGGTGCAGAGGTTCGTTCACGATTCGCTACTGCTCAATATCGTGTCGCTGTCGACGCCGTTCGTCGCGTACCTCGCGGCCGAAGAAGTGCATGCGTCCGGGGTGTTGGCGGTCGTCGTTGCAGCATTGGTGATCGGTCACCACACCCGTCACGCCATCTCCGGAGCCAGCCGCCTACAGACCAGCGCGGTGTGGCGATTGATCGATCTTCTGCTGGAAGGCTTTGTGTTCCTGTTGATCGGCGAGCAGTTGCCCACCGTGGTGGGCGGCCTGTCGGCCTACTCGGGGACGACCATCGCCCTGGCAGTCACGGTCACGCTCGCCGGCGTCCTCCTGCTGCGGCCGCTGTGGTTGCTGACCACGGGGCTGTCCGCCCGCGAGGCGGTGGTGATGAGTTGGGCAGGCACTCGCGGAGTCATCACCGTCGCCGCCGTCTTCACGTTGCCGCTCACCATCGACTCGGGCGAGCCGTTCGAGAGCCGAGATCTGCTGCTGTTCTGCGCATTTCTCGTCGTGCTGGTGACGGTGATAGGTCAGGGGCTGACATTCGCGCCACTGGTACGCAGGTTGAACGTCGTGGCCGATCCCGCAGAGGAGGCGCGACTACGGAACGAAGCGCGCGAGGGTTCGACGAAAGCTGCTCTGTCACAGTTGGATCGAATAGCCGACGAGGAGAACCTGGACGACGAGGGTCGGGAGATATTGCGGCACGAGTTGGAACACCGCATCGACCGCTACCACCGCCGGCTCGATCACCTCGACGAATCCGAAGT
Organism: Rhodococcus cerastii; assembly: GCF_033042195.1. Taxonomy (NCBI): domain Bacteria; kingdom Bacillati; phylum Actinomycetota; class Actinomycetes; order Mycobacteriales; family Nocardiaceae; genus Rhodococcus; species Rhodococcus cerastii. The sequence continues at coordinate 413,317 of NZ_JAWLKF010000004.1, read as the reverse complement.
GGGCGATTCGGTAATTTCACCGGAGCAGATCGCCGCGATGAGTACCCGGCGACGCATCCTGGCCGTCGAGCGTGAGGAGTTGCTGTGCTGGCGAGACGCCGGCCGGTTACCGGACAACAGCATGCGCAGCCTCGAACACGAACTCGACCACGAGGAGCACTCCTTCCGCCCGCACCGAGAAACCGACTAACCGGCGATCGCCGCGTGCATTTCCCACACGATCACTTCGGCTCCGGTTGCGGTGCTCAGTTTCTGCCCGCCGCCTCCGGAGATCCGCACGGCGTCGCCCTCGGCAAGTACGCCGACACCCTCGAGCATCGCTTCACCCTCGGCTACGAAGATGTGCACGAACGGCGCGTCGGGAACGTCGACCGGGGCTTGTCCTGGCTGCAGACGTGCAGCGTGCATCGCGGCGTACTTGTTCTTGATTCGGATCGCCGCGTGATCGGCGTGGCGCGCCATCCCTGACGCCACCGGAACCAGCCCGCCACTGAGCAATTCGCTGTCGATTTCGAGCTGCTCGTAGCCCGGGGTGATGCCCTGTTCGTCGGGCACAACCCACATCTGGACGAATCGAACGGGATCGCCGTGCTTGCCCGAGTACGAGCCGGCGGTTTCACCGAGTCGCCACGAGTCGTTCTTCTCCGAGTGCAGAATTCCTGTGCCTGCACTCATGCGCTGCGCGAGGCCGGGATAGATGACGCCGGAGTGGCCCATCGAATCCTGGTGCACCAGCGATCCTTGCAGTACCCAGGTCACGATCTCCATGTCACGGTGTGGGTGGGTGTCGAATCCCTGCCCGGGGGTGACGATGTCGTCGTTGTTGACCATCAAGACACCGTGGTGGGTGTTGCCACGATCGAAGTGATTGCCGAAGGAGAAGGAGTGCTTGGAGTCGAGCCAGCCGATCTTGGTCTTGAATCGGTCGTCGGCCCGTCGGACGTCGAGTGTGGTTGCTGCAGAGGTCATGTCATTGCCTCGAATCTCGAAGTATGGGGGGTCAGAGAACGTGCGAGCCGTACATCTCACCGAGTGGATCGGCGATCAGTTCGAGACGCGCACCGTCGGGGTCGCGGAAGTACAGCGAGACATCGCTGTGCTCGATCAGTTCCACTCCGGCGTCGATCAGCTTGGTACGCAGGTGTTCCCACCTGGTGGGCTCGACGCTGATCGCCACGTGGTGGAGGCCGCCGAGCACCTCTGCATACGGTCCGACGTCGAGTCCGGGAAAGTCGAAGAACGCCAGCAGGTTGCTGTTGCCGATATCGAAGAAGAAGTGCGAGGAGCCTGGGTAGTCACGGTTCTCGATGAGTTCGGTGAGCGGGAACTCGAGGAGATCCTGGTAGAAGCGAACCGTGGCTTCGACGTCGCTGCTGACCAAAGCGGTGTGATGCAGTCCCCTGGCCGACGACGCGGGCCGCTCGCCTGCAGGCTTCATGTGCTGGGCACGGATGCGGTCACGCTCGATGGTGTGCTGATCTGTCTCGGTCATCGCTCTACCCTTCGGGTCAAGTAGTTGCTTCGTCAACTACCACGACAGTACACCGAGTAGTTGCGTTGTCAACTAATATGGACCCATGGAATCTCCACGGTGGCTCAGCCAGGACGAACAGTCGGCCTGGCGCGCATACCTCGACGCGACTCGGCTGCTGCTTCGCGATCTCGACAACCAGCTCACTCGCGACTCCGGTATCTCGTTCACCGACTTCGAGTTGCTGGTGGTGCTCTCCGAAGCGCCCGATCGCCGACGCCGCATGAGCGAACTCGCCGACGCCGTCACCACCACTCGAAGCGGCGTGACGAGGGCTATCAGCCGGTTGGTCGAGTGCGGTTGGGTTCGACGCGTCAAATGCGACGACGACAAGCGGGGCATGTCCGCCGAGCTCACCGAGTCCGGCCTCAGCACCCTCGCCGAGGCCAGTCCAGGGCACGCCGCAGCGGTACGGGAGAACATGTTCGACCTGGTGAACCCAGAGGATCTCGCGGCCCTCACCCGCACTTTCTCGGCAATGCGGAACCACGCGTCGTGACCCTCACCCACATTCCCGGCGAGCAGCGGCATCACTGGTGGAACGAATGGCTCGACTCCAAACAGTCCTTCCCCGCCACCGGCAACTACGACCTGGCGGCGAACGCACACGGGCTGCTGATGGTGCACAACGAGGACACCGTCTTTCCCGGTGAGGGCTTCGATTCGCACGAGCACCGGAACATGGAGATCCTCACGTGGGTACTCGAGGGCACGCTCGCGCACACCGATTCCGAGGGCAATTCCGGACTGATCCGCCCCGGTCTGATTCAACGCATGAGTGCGGGCACCGGCATTCGCCACACCGAACGCAACGCGTCGAGCCTGACCAGCCGCGACAAGCTACGCGTCGTACAGATGTGGATCCCGCCGGATGCCGACGGACGAGTGCCCTCGTACGACGAACTGGACGTGCGCGGCGAGTTGGCATCCGGCGAGCTGGTCTGTGTGGCATCGGGAATGCCGAGCAGAAGTGGAATTCACATCGGCAATCGCTTTGCGGCACTGCACGTTGCGCGGCTCCGGCCGGGGCAGTCCATCACCGTTCCCGACGCGCCGTTCGGTCACGTCTTCGTCGCCGACGGTTCGGCGATGTTCGAGGACATCGGCGATCTCGCCCAGGGTGACGCGGTGCGACTGACCTCCACCGGCGGACACCGTGTGACAGCATCGACCGCGAGCGAAATCATGATCTGGGAAATGCACGCCACCTTCGCCTGAGGGAGTGTCGACTATGCCGACCATCACCACCGACGATGCTGTCACCCTGAACTATCTGGACGAGGGCACAGGCCCGGCCGTGGTGCTCATTGCCGGTTTCTGCGCGCCCGCGACGACCTGGGCGCTGCAGCAGAAAGCGTTGGTGGACGCCGGATATCGCGTTCTGGCGCTCGATCGACGAGGACACGGCGCTTCGGAGGCACCGATCCACGGGGCGTCCATGGAGCGACACGGACGCGACGTGGCGAACTTCCTGTCCGAGGTGGGCGTCGACGAGGCCGTCTTGATCGGCGGCTCCATGGGGGCTAGCACCATCTGGTCGTACATCTCGCAATTCGGCACCGAGCACGTACGAGCCGTCGTATCAGTGGATCAGACGCCGAAGATGGTGAACAGCTCCGACTGGAAGAACGGCTTCTACGGTCTCACCGAGGACAACCGAACGACGTTCTTCGACAACGGAATACCCGATACCGGACACGGCCTGCCCAAGTGGAAGTCCGTGCCGTCGCTCCTGAAGCTCACGCTCGCGCTACGTGCGGTTCCGAAGATGGCGTCGCCCGATACCCCGCCGATGAAGGCTCTGCTCGCAGACCATGCTGCCCAGGATTGGCGCGCGACCATCGCAGCAACGGATCGGCCGTACCTGATGGTCGCCGGGCGTGAGAGTCAGTTCTGGCCTGCTGCACACGCTTCCGATTCCGTCGTAGGCAACTCACACGGTCGATCGGTAGTGCTGGAAAAATGCGGCCACGCCGCGAACATGGACCGGCCGAACGAATCAACACGGCAATGCTGGAGTTCCTCGACTCGATCGAGTGAGGTCACGCGTGCGGGTGGCCGCCCAATGCCTCCGCGCACGCAACAAGATTGCGATGCAGCACTTCCCGCTCCTGCGCGGAGAGCGATTCGATCATGGTGCGTTCCACGTCTGCGACGGCGGCCGACGCTTGTCGTAGCCGTTCGATTCCCCGAGCCGTCACGTGCAGGCGTTGGTCTCGACCGGTGCCTTCGATCTCCACCAAGCCATCGCGCGTCAGCCCGGCCAGCAGCTGATGGGTTGCCTGCCGGCTGACGAACACCGCGCGGGCGAGCTCTGCGTTGGACAGCCCCGGCTTGTGTGCGAGGAGTTCGAGGCTCGAATACTGCGAGACCGTGATGTCGAGTTCGCGGAGGCGGTCGTCCATCGCCGAACGCAGGGCGGAGGTTGCCCGCTTGAGGGCGTAACCGATCGAGGTGTCGAGGTCCACTTGACTCATGTCAACATCTTGACATACATTCCAACCGTCAAGAACTTGACGACCATCTCGAAAGGACCCCACATGACCACGGCTACCGTTTCCGGACCGAGCTTCCTCTCTCTGCAAGTACGCGACCTCGCCGTCAGCGCAGACTTCTACGAGAGCCGGCTCGGTCTGGTCCGCGCTCCCCAGGCACCCCCCGGAGCGGTGGTGTTCACAACCTCACCCATCCCGTTCGCCGTCCGAAACCCAACTCCCGGAACCGATCTCGACAGCGGACAGGCGGGACTGGGGGTAGCCCTGTGGCTCTCCTGCGACGACGCCGAGGCGCTGCACGAGTCACTGGTCGCCGCCGGCGTGCCCATCCTGACAGCACCCTTCGACGGCCCATTCGGTAAGACCTTAGTCCTGTCCGACCCGGACGGATACGCCGTGACCGTGCACAGCAGTTAGTTCCGAAAGCGCGGCGGCCATGAGACCCTGAAACCGCCACGGCCTCCGCAGAGTAGGGACCTTCACCATTCTCAGAGCCTTGATCGACCGGACCATCGCGGCATCCAATGCACCACGAAAGCCCGCCAAACCACCAGGCCCGATCCTATTGACATTCACCACAAGCGTCGTCGCCGCCTGGGTCTGTCTGTCCAGAAGTTGGTGGCCGTCCCCGTACGGCGAGCTGACAGGACCTGACCGGTTGCTCGTCGCACTGATTGCAACCGTGGCACTGCTGATCATCGGCCTGATCTGGGCCATCCGGGTTCTCCACGTCATCGGCCAGGATCGACGATGGTCGTGGTGAATAGTGCCCGCTCCGATCATCGTCGGCATCGGGGCGACACTGTTGATGCTGTCGCCGTCGGCGTAGTTCCGCAGACAACACCTACCTATACAGCAGTAAGTTCCGAAAGAACTATTGCGAAATATCTCTTTCGGGTTATGGTTGTCGTATGACCCCACCACCTCAGGATCGGACGCCACGGAAGCTGACGGACATGTCCGAGCTGAAGGCGCTGACGCATCCCATCCGGCTGCGACTGCTCTATGCGTTGCGCGCCAACAAGTCGATGACAGCGACCCAGCTCGGCGATCTGGTGGACGAGTCACCCGCCTCGGTGAGCTATCACCTGCGGAAACTCGCCGAGCACGGGTTCGTGAAGGAGGTCGAGAACGGATCGGACAAACGTCAGCGCTGGTGGTCGGAGGCCAACGAGAACGGGTTCAGCTGGTCCGAGAACGACTTTGCGGACTCACCCGAATCGCTACAGGTTGCGAAAGCATCCAAGGACTCCTGGTTGGCACACCAGTGGTCGCGTCTGCGCAACTTCGATCGAACATCCGAATCGTGGGGTCCGGAGTGGGTATCGGCTGCCTTCAGCACCGACAACGTCCTGCGACTGACCGCGAGCGAAACCGCCGAGATGGACGTGGAATTACGTGCCGTCGTGGACAGGTGGCGTCGACATGGGGAAGCCGCGACCTCGGGGGAGCGCGAACACGTCATGGTTCTGATGCACGGATTCCCCACGACACCATAGGAGTTGGCATGTATCCGTTCGATCCGCACACGTACCTGTTCATCGCCCGGCACGATCGCGAGTTGCATGTGCTTCGAGCCGAGCGCCGCAGACTGGCTGCTGCCCAGAAACGCCTGCGCCGCGACGAACTTCGCGTTCAGCGCGCATGGGACCAGTTGACGGCATCGCTCGCCGATGTCTGCGTATCCGAGCAACGGGTGCTCGAGCTCATTCATCGGTAAGGAAAGCGGCCACTACTTCGCGGCAGCCCGCTTGGCGAGTACCTTCGAGATCCCCAGCTGCGCAGCGACGATGATGCCGCCCACGATCGCGCCGATGATCGCGGACGCGAGGGTGTTGACGATCCACGCCAGCACTCCGCCGATGCCGGCCACGCCTCGTACGGCATCCTCGCCGTGGTGCACGAGTTCGTAGATCGGATGGAATCCGAGCTCGTCGATACCGACGAGCAGGATGTGTCCGCCGACCCACAGCATCGCCGCGGTGCCGACGACCGAGAGCACCGACATGACCTTCGGCATGCCCTTGACCAGGCCTCGGCCGAACTTCTCCACGAATCCGGTGGAGCCGTCGGCCAGTTTGAGACCGATGTCGTCCATCTTCACGATCAGCGCGACGACTCCGTACACGACGATCGTGATGACCACGGCGACAACCGCCAGGATGATCAGGCGGCTCCAAAAGTCCTCTGCAGCAATGGTGTCCAGCGCGATGACCATGATCTCGGCGGACAGAATCAGATCGGTGCGCACTGCGCCGGAGACAACGGTGTCCTCGTCGCGCGGCTCGTCCTCGGCGGCGGCGTGATGGTCGCCGTGGCCGAACAGCGCGCCCCAGATCTTGTGCGCGGCCTCATAGCTGAGGTAGCAGCCGCCGAGCATCAGAATCGGCGTCAACAGCCACGGTAGGAACTGACTGAGCAACAAGGCGATCGGCAGAATGATGAGCAGCTTGTTGCGCAGTGAGCCCACGGCGATGCGCTTGATGATGGGCAGTTCACGTTCGGCTGCGAGACCGCGAACGTACTGCGGCGTCACTGCTGCGTCGTCGATCACGACGCCGGCGGCCTTGGCCGTCGCCTTGCCTGTCGCCGCACCGACATCGTCGATGGACGCAGCTGCCAGACGCGCCAGCGCTGCCACGTCGTCGAGCAGGGCTACGAGTCCGCCGGCCATCACAAACCTCCGCGTCGATACGAGAACACCACTGGGCTCCTCATGATGCGAGCCCTTGGAACCCTACCGTCCGCAGGTGGTCTGTGATCGCCGTCCGGCCCCTCCTTGTCGGTGGCTACGCGATCTTGCGCTCCTCCTCGACCTCGACGACCTTCGCAGGCGGCAATCCGATGCTCGGGTCGTGTCCTCGGAAATTCTTCAACCACCAGCTCCAGTCCTCGGGCACCAGCGAGAACGGGTCACCGTGGCCGAGCTCGCGTGCAGCCCACACCGGCCAGTGCGGGTTGGCCAGCGCCGGACGACCGAGCAACACCACGTCGATCTTGCCGTCGCGGATCACGGCGTCCGCATTTTCCGGAACACCGAGGTTCCAGCTGCACGTCACCGGAATATCCAGCTCACGCTTGACCCGCGCGGCGCGCTCGACCATGAACCCCATGTCGCCGAACGGCGGGTCCACCATGTCGTCCGTGTTGAAGCCGAGGCTGACATCGGCCATATCCAGGCCGTGTTCCTTCATCCATCCGATGGCGATCATGGATTCGTCGAACTGAACCCCGTCGGGGTGATGGTCGTCCGAGCCCAACCGCATGGTGAGCGGGTACTTCTCGGGCCACACCTCACGCACCGCGTCGAGTGCCTCGAGGTGGAACCGTGCCCGGTTCTCCAGGCTTCCGCCGTACTGGTCGGTGCGCTGGTTCGCCAGCGGGGAGAAGAAGCTGGCACCGAGATAACCATGGGCGTAGTGCATTTCGAGCCACTCGTACCCGGCTTCCGCAGCACGAACAGCTGCGTCGGCGTAGCTCTGATGGATCGCCTTGATCTCGGGCACGCTGAGTTCGTGGACGGGGAACGAGTGGTCGCCGCCGTAGGGAATCGCCGACGGCGCAACACACTCCCATCCGTCGGGATGGTCTGCCGGAAGCTGGTGTCCGCCCTGCCACGGTGGCACTTCACTGCCCTTGCGTCCGGTGTGGCCCAGCTGAATCGCCGGAACCGATCCCATCTGCTTGATCATCGCCGTCACGCGAGCGTGACCCTCGATCTGATCGTCGTCGTAGATCCCGGCGCATCCGGGAGTGGTGCGTCCGTCAGGCGTGATCGCAACCTGCTCCGGGAACACCATCCCGAAGCCGCCTGCCGCACGCGCACCGAGATACATGAGGTGGAAGTCGTTCATCTTCCCGTCGACGGCGCGGTACATCGTCATCGGCGACATGGCGATGCGGTTTCGAAGCGTGACGCCCTTGAGCGTGAACGGACTGAAGAGATCGGGCATGGCAGTGGTCCTTTCCTCGGTAGAACCACCTCATCACCTGGCAGGTTTCGACCGACTACACCGGTGGTGCAAATCGGTGACGGTTTTCTCACCGTCCAACTCACCCGAGTGTGAGGGCCGATCTTCACTGCCGGTACGAGCTCATGAAGTTGCCCAGCCGCTCGAGCGCCGTTGCGAGATCGTCCACGTTGGGCAGGGTCACCAGTCGGAAGTGATCGGGCACATCCCAATTGAATGCGCGGCCGTGGCTGACCAAAATCTTCTCGGACTCGAGCAAGTCGAGGACGAATTTCTCGTCGTCGACGATGCCGAAGCGTTCGGTGTCGAGTTTGGGGAACATGTACAGCGCACCCGCTGCCTGCACGCAGCTGATTCCGTCGATGGAGTTGAGCATGCGATGCGCCAGATCGCGCTGCGCGGTCAGCCTGCCCGCCGGAAGTAGGAGATCCTCGATCGACTGCCGACCGCCGAGCGCGGTCTGTATCGCGTGCTGCGCCGGGACATTCGCACACATGCGCATATTGGACAGCAGGGTAATGCCCTCGATGAAACTCGCCGCGCGCCGACGCGGGCCCGTGATCGCCAGCCACCCGGCACGAAATCCACACACTCGGTAAGCTTTCGACAGACCCGAATAGGTCAGGCACAGAACATCTTTGCCCGTCAGAGTGGCGAGATTGATCATCTCCGCACCGTCGTAGACGATCTTCTCGTAGATCTCGTCGGCCAGCAGAATGAGATCGTGCTTCCGCGCCAGGTCGACGAATCGCTCCAGTGCCTCACGCGGATACACCGCTCCCGTGGGGTTGTTGGGATTGATCACCACGATCGCACGGGTGCGGGGGGTGATCTTGGCTTCGAGGTCCTCGAAGTCCGGGGCCCAGTCCTGGCTTTCGTCGGCCAGATAGTGGACGGGTACGCCCCCGGCGAGAGCCACCGAGCCCGTCCACAGCGGATAGTCGGGCGACGGGATCAGGATTTCGTCTTCAGGGTTGCACAAGGCCTGCATCGTCATGGTGATCAATTCCGATACCCCGTTGCCGAGGTAGACGTCGCCCACGTCGAGATCGGTCAGGCCTTTGGTCTGGTAGTACTGGACCACCGCGGTGCGGGCAGAGAACAGGCCCCGGGAGTCCGAATAACCCTGTGCGGTAGGGAGGTTGCGGATCATCGCCATCATGATCTCGTCCGGTGCCTCGAAACCGAACGGGGCAGGATTGCCGACGTTGAGCCGCAGGATCGCGTGCCCCTGCTCCTCGAGTTCTTCGGTCTTGTCCAGAATGCGTCCACGAATGTCGTACCGCACGTTCTCGAGCTTGCGCGCTTGATCGATCGATTTCGTCATTTCGAAAACTCCTCCTGCCGAACGGTCGGCGACATCCGGGTCCGGACCGCCACTGTTGCACACACGATGACCGCCGCTCCACCCACGAGCACCGGCCAGGTCAAGCCCTCGCGCAGGATGATCGCGGCCCAGCAGATGGTGAGCACAGGTTGGATCAACTGGACCTGGCTGACGCTGGACATCGGACCGATCGCCAATCCCCGGTACCAAGCGAAGAACCCCAGGTACATACTCACCACCGCCAGATACCCGAAGGCTGTCCACTCGGGCGCACCGGCTGTCGAGGGTTGCTGCCACCACGCGAACGCGGCCGATGCGCCGGTGACCGGTACGGACACGACCAGCGCCCACGACACCGTCTGCCACGCGCCTAGTTCTCGCGACAACAGGCCGCCCTCGGCGTATCCCACCGCCGCGGCCACCACTGCTCCGAGCAGCAGCAGATCCGACCACTGCACACCCGTCGACTGCCCGCCTTGCAGAGCAGCGAATCCGACTGCGACGGCAGCGCCCACGCCTGCGACCAACCAGAACATCGGCCGCACGGGTTGCCGTTCGCGGACAACAGCGACGACGGCGGTGGCGGCCGGCAACAATGCGATGACAACGGCGCTGTGCCCGGCCGATGCAGTGGTGAGGGCGTACGAGGTGAGCACCGGGAAGCCGATGACGACACCGGCCGCGATCACCGCGAGCCGCATCCACTGCCGCCCCTGAGGGAGCCGTTGCCCAGTAGCGGCGAGCGCTACCGCAGCCAATGCGGCGGCGACTACAGCGCGTCCAGTTCCGACGAAAAGCGGGGACAGGCCCCCGGTGACGGCGACGCGGGTCAGCGGCACCGTGAACGAGAACGCCGTGACGCCTGCCAGGCCCCAGAGCAGTCCGGCGCGGGATAGCAGACCCGCCCCAGACCGAGTAGCGCTACTATGCTGTGTCATGTCCGACGATAGCAGTTCCCGGATCGTGTCTGCACTGAGAATATGGATTGCGACTGCGCCACCGGAAGCCCGGCTGCCGTCCACCCGCGCCCTGGTCGCCGAACATTCGGCAAGCCCGGTCACGGTTCAGAAGGCTCTCCGCACGCTCATCGCGCAGGGCGTCATCGAAAGCCGGCCTGGCGTCGGCACATTCGTCAAGACGGTGCGCACAGCGCGCCCCAACGATTACGGGTGGCAGACTGCGGCTCTGGGAGCGCCGGACAATCGACTGCAACTGCCAGCGGCTCTGCAGTCGACCTCGAGCGACGTGATCGCTCTGCATTCTGGCTACCCGGCCCGAGAGTTGTTGCCGGAAAGGCTTGTTCACGCGGCATTCACTCGCGCCTCCCGCACCGACGCGGTGATCGACCGACCACCCACCGCGGGCCTGCCGGAACTGCGGGCATGGTTCGCCGCCGAGTTGGGGGCGTCGACACCGTTGGGCATCACGCCACCGTCGGCCAGTGACGTCGTCATCATCCCCGGCAGCCAGACCGGACTCAGCACGGCATTTCGGGCGCTCGTCGGAGCCGGTCGGCCGTTGCTCATGGAGTCCCCGACGTACTGGGGCGCGATCCTTGCTGCCACGCAGGCAGGTGTCCGCGTCGTACCGATACCCAGCGGCGTCGACGGTCCGGACCCCGACGCGCTCGCTCGGGCATTCGCGCACACCGGCGCTCGGGCGTTCTATGCCCAACCCACGTTCGCCAGCCCCACCGGTGCACAGTGGTCGCCCACATTGTCCGAGCAGGTCCTCGCCACTGTTCGACGCCACGGCGCGTTTCTGATCGAGGACGACTCGGCCCACGATTTCGGCATCACCGCGGAGCCGAGTCCGCTGGCCGCACGGGACGACGCCGGGCATGTCGTCTACCTTCGCTCACTCACCAAGACGGTGTCACCCTCGGTTCGCCTGGCAGGCCTGATTGCTCGCGGGCCCGCACACGAACGCATCCTCGCCGATACGGGAGCCGAATCGATGTATGTCAGCGGGATTCTGCAAGCCGTGGCGCTCGATGTGGTCACGCAGCCTGCCTGGCGAACCCACCTGCGGCGGTTGCGTACTCAGCTGGCTTCGCGTCGAGACTTGTTGGCGAACAGCCTCATCGAGTTCGCACCGCGTGGACATCTCGACGCGGTGCCCCGAGGTGGACTCAATCTCTGGATGCGACTGAGCGACGACGCAGATCTGGAACGCATTGTGCGAGAATGCAAATCGGCGGGCGTCATCGTCGGGGCCGGCGACGACTACTTCCCCGCCGAACCAACCGGAAAGTACCTTCGACTCAACTATGCGGGCCCCAACCCCGGGGAGTTCGCCGACGCGGCGCGCACGATCGGTTCGATCATCTGAGACCGTTGGAGGCATCGACGGCGAACGTCGACTTCCGACCCCACACGAACCAGACCAGGGGACCGAGGAACGGGAACGCCAGAACGACGAAGATCCACACTGCGCGACCGGCGACGGTGTAGTTCGGCGATCCGATGATGCTGACCAGCGCAGCAACGAACAGTACGACCGCGCCGAGCACTGCCACCAGAACGACGGTTCCCAACCCCCACCCCAGCACCTGCTCGGTGGTGGACGGTTGCTGAGACAGAAGTGTTACGGCGTGCATGACGGTTCCTCCGATATAGCTGTTTCGTTGACCTGGACAACGTTACGAACCGGCAGGCCGCGCCACATCGGTCTGCGTGGGTATTTCGTCGTACATCTCGAGATGTACGACGCGGTCCGGGTCGGCCCCGTTGTTCAGTCGACCGAACGACACAAGCCTTTGGGGCACAGACAATTTGGCTCCGAACGATCATCCGAACAAGGGATATCCGACGCGGTTCCGTTGTGTCACCATCGCTGAGACGGACAGCCCGTCCAATACTTTCGGTGGAGGAATTGTGTCGAGCAAGAGTGGAATTCGTAAGAACCTGGCGCGCCGTTCGGTGGCGGTGGCCCTGACCGCCGCAGCGTTCACATTGGCCGCGCCCTCGTCGGCCCTGGCCCAGCCCGAACTCGGCCCGATCGTCGACAGCGGCAGCGCCATCGTCGACAGTGGCAGCGCGATTCTCGACGGCGGGAACATCATCGACAACGGTGTACGCATTCTCGGCAGCGGAAGTGCCATCGCCGGCGACATCCTCGGGATCGACACGGGTTCGGCGAACGGAGGTATCGCGACCCAGCAGTGCAACGCCTCGACACTGTCGGGCGAAGAGGGCCTGACGGAGACCCTGCACGAGTTGGGTCGAACCGGACCGACGTCGTTCGTTCTCAGCTACGACACCGTCGACGTTCCCGATCAGATCGAGGTGTTCTACCAGGGCGCACTGATCCACAACACCGGCTATGTCGGCGGCAGCACCGGCGTCGGCTCGGTGGTGGTGGCAGTTCCGCCCGGCGCAGCAACCAATGTTCTGGTGCGCGTCACCGGACCGGTCGGCACCGTCTGGACCTACACCGTGAGCTGCCCGGCCTGAGGTAGAGCTACCCACGACAGGCCCCTCCGGGCTACGTTGTCGCTGAGCGACGTGACCTGGGGGGGCTGTGCACAACGTCAAGAGCGACTACGCCGCGTGGATGGAACTGGGGCCGGGCGGCCTTCCCGCGAACGTGGGCGGCTGGCTGATCACCACTGCCCTGAGGCCACTTGCTCGACGCGATCCACTGACGGTCGCCGGCACATCGAGTCCTGGCCTGCACTGGCATCTCGAACAGCGCCCCGGGACTCGGCCGGCGATCGCGCCGCACCCCATTCCTCATCGCCAACTCACCGATCGAGGTACCCATGCTTCGATCGAGCGTCTGACTGCCGCCGTCGCCGAACACGCCGGACCGGAATCGCCGTTTCACATGGAGCGCAGTCGATTCGAGCGACGAGGCGACGCGCTGTACGTCTCGGACATCAGTGCTGCCGCGCCGTGGATATCCCGAACGAAGGGCGAAGTTCTGCACGTACACGAGAGCGAAGGCTCGATGCACGTGGTGATGCAGCCGGACGACGCCCAGACCGTCATCTCCGCCGGGTGGGGCGAACTGCACCCTTTGGCCGGACGCCCGGTCCTCGGGTTGCCCGAGACCTACGTCTTCCTCTACGCACCACGAGACTCCGACGACATCTACGGAATCGAACAGATCATCGGTCGCGCGGTCTCCACCGCGAGGGCCTGATCCTCCGCTCGAGCGGGCGATCACCGGTTTTCATCGGACGCGCCTGTCAGGTGACGGAGCATATCGGCCCGCGTGATCGCGAGCATCGCGTCGAGCATCGGTTGATCGACGATGCGTCGCTGTCGCAGTGACACGGCGCCGTTCATCGCTGCCCAGGCATTCAGAACCAGTGCACGGGGGACGACGTCGGTACCGGCGTTCTCCACCGCTCGCGTCACCGAATCGATGAGTTCTCCGAGTGCAGTGTCGATCCTGTTCTTCGCCTCACCGACCGATACGGACTCGGACTTGTCCACATCCGTCAGCGCCAGCAGTCGCAGCGCCAGTGGATTCTCGCGGTGGAACGCGATGTATCGGTCGAGGAACTCGGCAACCACACGGACGGGGTCGACCGCGTCGATGGGTGCAGACATCTGCTCGACGTGAGTGAGCGCAGTTCGCCACGCCAGTGCCGCATAGACGTCGACCTTGCCTGCGCCGAAGTTGGCGTAGATCGAACTCACTGCCACATCTGCTGCTGCAGTGAGCATCTCGATCGTCGTTCCGCGATAGCCGTGCCGAAGGAAGAGCTTCTGACCGGCGTCGAGCACAGCGTTGTGGGTTCGACGCTTCCGCTTGTCGGTGGGGGTATCCAAGACCATAACTTTATCGTACTCTGATTCCGATATCGGAATCCAATTACGATAGAGGGTAGTGATGACAACCAACGACGTACAGGCACCGGACAGCGGCAGCGCGGCGATGGCCATGTTTCTCCCGCAGTCACCGTTCGTGCAGCAACTGGGCATCGAGCTGGTGACCATCGACGAGGGCACAGCTCGGCTGCGGCTGCCATACCGCGATGAGCTGTCCACCGTCGGCCAGATGCTGCACGGCGGCGTGATAGCCGGCTGCATCGATATCGGGATCATGACCGCCGCATGGGCCGGATCCGCAGTGCCCGAGAAGCTTCGGGGCGTCACGGTCTCCATGTCTGTGCAGTTCATGGAGCCGGTCTACGCCGAGGGTGTCGACATCGTCGGGACCCGGATGCACGCGGGCCGGAGCCTGAAGACATGTCGAGTCGACATCGTCGGGACCGAATCCGGCCGCCTCGTCGCAACCGGTACGGGAACCTACAAAGTGGGCTGAACTCTGGGCAGAAGCTGCCGAACATGTGACGATCGATGAATGACACTCGACGACATCGTGAACGTGGTCGCCAGCTTCGAGGGCACCGTGACGCAGCGCCCACGAGAGGGTGATGGAACTCCCGAACTTGCTTGGGGCGATGCGTTCTTCTACTACTCACCCGACGGGACGATCCCGACGACGCAGCCGTTCGCAACCATCGTGACCAAGAACTATCCGGGTGACGAATTGTCCCAACTGAACAGGCCAGGCGCGTTCCGCGTCAATATCGTTGCAGGAAAGCAGGATTTCGAGAGGATTCTGGGAATGCCGCCCCGCGACGCGGCCCACGCACCCCAGGCCGACAGCGACGACGTCATCGCCGCCCACCCTCAGTACGGCACCGCCGGTTGGCTTTCGGTGGTCAACCCGTCGGCGCAGACCGAGACACACGTTCGGGAACTACTGGACTCCGCCTACAACGTTGCCAAGAGCAGATACGAACGACGCCAGGGCTGATCAGCCGAAGAAGTCGTCCATCGATCGGGACAGCCCTTCGACGTCCAGGCCGTTGGCCCGATCGTGTTCGGCCACTGTGCCGTACTTGCGACGCTCTCCGGGCTCCACCCCGATTCCCGACACCCGATGACGCACATCGGCCAAGGCTCGATCAACCTGCAGCACAGACGTTCCCGCGAGATACGGCTCGACGATCATGATGTCCGGCGCCGTCAGCCTCTCTCGTAGAGTGGCACTGTCGAAGGGCCTGATCGTCGACGCATGCAGCACCGTCAGGTCGCGGCCTTCGGCCGCGTTCTGCACCCGATCGGTCATGGGCCCGACGGAGATGACGGTTCCCGAATTGCCCTGCTGCAGAACGGTGAACATCCCGTCGGACCGTCCGTAAGGGCGATCGTTGCACACCCCGTCGAGCCTGATGTACACGCGATCGTCGGTGGCCGCCGCGCTGTGCAGCATCCACTCGACCTCGTCTACGTGACCGGGGACGTGGACCGTCCACTCGCCCAGCGTGTCGAGGAGTGCGACATCTCGCTGACCGAAATGTGTCTCGCCGCCCTGCGGCCATCCGTAGGACCCGCCCGAGCTCACCAGGATGGCACCGACGCCCTGGTGCCCCAGATCGAGCTTCACCTGCTCGAAGGGTCGCTCGATCAGAAACGGCGGGAAGGTATGCACGATCGGCCGCATTCCGGCCAGGGCCAGACCACCGGCGACACCGATCATCGCCTGCTCTCGAATCCCGACGTTGATGACCCGCGATCGAATATCAGGGGTGAGGTGCGGTTCGAGATACCCGGCTCCGATCTCCGCCAGCACCAACGCTGTTCGCTCGTTATGCGCCAACAATTGGGGTACCAGACTGTAGAAGTATTCGCGTTGATCCAGCGATGCACTCATCAGCTCTCCTTCTTTTCGACGTGAGCGACCACCACGTGCGGACGGCCTGCGTGATCGGCGCGAAACGCCTGGCGAAGAGCACTGTGGTCTCGACCGTCGACGTCAGAGGTGAGCCACCCCTCGACGGCGAACCGCGAGGCGATACCTCCGGGCCAACCCAGACCGGCAGAATCGTTGTCGATCACCACGGCGGTCAGGTTGCCCAACTCGGACCGCGCAGCGAATTGGATGGCCTCCATATTGCTGCCCTCGTCGAGTTCCGCGTCGCCGATCAGTACGAAGACTCGGGCAATGCGCTTCTGAATCCGCAGCGCGACAGCAGTTCCAGCGGCCAGCGCCAGACCATGACCGAGCGATCCGGATCCGATGTCGACCCCGCGAATGAGCGTGCGGTCCGGATGATTACCCAGCGGAGAGTGGTAGCTGCCGAACGACGCGAGCTCGGTGGGCGTCAAGAATCCACGTGCCGCGAGCACGGCGTAGTACGCCATCGGGCCATGCCCCTTGGACAGATAGAACCGATCACGATTCGGGTCATCGGGATTCGTAGGATCGAGCCGCACTATGTCGGAGTACAGCACCCACAACACATCCAGCGTCGAAGTGGCACTGGTGCTGTGCTTTTCGTCGCCCGTCATCAATGTCATGAGTTGCGGCAACTCGTCGTAAGTCCTCTGCATGACCCCACCTTGCAACCTCGAGTGCACTCGAGGTCAAGGCAGAAGTGGGTGGTGCGGTGGGTGTCCAACATTTGTGCTCCGATGCGCTTTCCAGATTCTCGAGCAGAATCGTGGACACTGAGCGCACCGCCGCCCGTAGTCTCCAGACATGCCGCGAAAACACCTCGCTGTAGCGGGGACGTCCATCGACTGCGCCGAGCCGGCGGAGCTGGCTCGCTTCTACCTCGCCCTACTCGGTGGAGAGCTGTTGTGGGAGAACCCGTCGAGCTCGGGCATACGCACGCAGGCAGGCCTGAACATCGTTGCGCAGAAAGTAGCGAAATACATTCCGCCCGTGTGGCCGTCGACTTCGATCGTGCACTTCGACCTAAACGCGGGAGGGGACCTCGCGGGATCTGTTTCCTACGCAGTCGAATGCGGAGCGACCGAGGCGGCGGACCAGCCTGACCCCCGTTGGCGCGTTCTCCTCGACCCTGCCGGACACCCCTTCTGCATCACCACGGAGGTGTACGACGGTTGACGGGCGGTATCGAATTGCGACGCTAAGCCGTTGCCCATACCGGGGTGCGGTGACAGCATGAAAGGCATGAAGGCCGAAGAACGCCCCTGGAAGCGATACGGGCTTGCCGCGTTGCTGGCTGCGCTCGCGTTCATGACCATCAGCGACCTTGTGTCCGATCCTTCTGCCTGGAACTGGTCGAAGCTGGTTGTGCTGGCTGTAGCCGGTCCGTTCATCTGGTTCGGAGAGAGCCGGTCCCGGACGTCTCCGGAGAAGATCGGGCCCGAGGCCGTACCCGCCGAGGATGTCGACGCGGTGGTCGCAGAATCCGGCAGAACTGTCCACGCCATCAAAGCGCTACGAGAGATGCATCCCGGTCTCGGTCTGCTCGATGCGAAGAATCTCGTTCAACCGGATCACTGACGGGGGAGAAGTCGATGACATCGGTCAGCGGTACACGTGCCGTCCAGGATGCCGCCGAATTCATCGAGGCTGCGCAGCTGTTGATCGATTTCAATCGCGAGTACGACTACCCGGTGCCCGAGCCCGACTGGCTTGCAGCACATCTCGACACTCTGGTGAAGTCGGGCGACACCAGCGTGCTGACGTTCGGGACTCCCGCTATCGGTGTTGCGGTACTGCGCTTCCGGACCGGTACGCTGAGCGCAGACCTCGAGGCCTACCTGGCCGAGTTCTACATCCAGCCCGGTCTTCGCGGGAAGGGCTACGGCACAACCTTTCTCGATGGCGTCATCGAACACGCGCGCGGCAGGGGTGCCACCTACATGGACCTCAATACCTCAGAGGACGACGAGGCGGCGCGACACGTATACGAAAAGCGTGGGTTCGACTGCCACGAAGGCCGCGGCGAGGGACCGAAGGCTCTCTACTACGAACTCGAACTGAACTGACGCAGGAGATGTAACCTGGCTATATGGTTAGCCGAGATAACAGCTCGACGTCGTTCGGGACCGTCGCCGACGTGTACGAATCTGCTCGCCCCGAATACCCGTCAGCCGCGGTCGAGTGGCTGTTGGAACCCGTTCTCGAGGTCGGCAGGCGTCCTCTTGTCGCCGACGTCGGAGCCGGCACCGGCAAGCTCACCCGCATCATCGTTGCTGCAGGGTGCGATGCCGTCGCCGTCGACCCTGATCCCGCCATGCTCGACGCCCTGCGCGACGCAGTGCCCGGCGTTTCCGCCCACGTCGGCACTGCCGAGTCCCTCCCGTTGGAAGACGGAAGCGTGGATGCCGTCCTGCTCGGACAGGCCTGGCACTGGGTCGAGCCAGTGGCCGCGTCACGCGAGATCGGCCGGGTTCTTCGCCCTAGCGGCACCCTGGGACTGATCTGGAACCTTCGCGACGAATCGCAGCCGTGGGTTCGGCGACTGAACTCGGTGGTCTCGCGTGGTGGAGCCCTGACCATGTTCGACGACGGTCCACCGCCGATCGCAGAACCGTTCCATCAGCTCGACGAAAAGCGGTGGGCGTGGTCGCGGACTGTGACTCGGTCCCAGCTGACCGACCTGGTTCGGTCGCGCAGCTTCTACATCACTGCCACCGCCGATGAGCGCAACCGGATCGACCAGGAACTCGCCGCACTGTTCGACGAACTGGGCCTGAACGGCTCGACGACGATCGACCTTCCCTACGTGACCAGAGCGTTCCGCACCACGATGCCGATCCGATGATGCTTCCCGCGACCCCGGAAGTCGCCACAGCCGAACAAAACGAATACGATTCCCAATAAGTGGGTCAGGTTCGAATTCGAGGAGCTACAACATGGCGTTTCCGATCATCGTCGCGAAGGCAGTATCGACGGTCGTAACAGGCGCAGTCGGAGTCGCCGCATACAACGGTGCCAAGAAGCTGTACGACAAGGCTCCCGTCCGCAAGGCTGCGGTATCGGCAACCGAACTCGGTCTCCGCGCCGCACGAAAAGCCGAAATTCACGCCGAATCAGCGCGTTTGGCCGTGTCCGATGTCGTTGCGGAGGCACGCGACCGGCTCGGCGAAGAGGTACCGCCACCCTCGGCCACCGAAGTCGGCCACGGCCACTCGCACTGACCGCGACAGCACGCCGATTATGACGACGCTCGTCGAACACTCGCTCGATGCGGTTCCCGACCGCGCGGATGGCATCGAAATCCTGTCCGACGCAGCCGGCCGCATGCGGCTCCGCGTCGACTGGCTGCGGTCCAGTCCGGGTCGCGCGGTCGCCGTCGAAGACCACGTCGACAAGATTCGCGGCGTGCGGGCCGTCCACGCGTATCCCCGCACCGCATCGGTTGTGGTCTGGTACTCCCGCACCCGCATCGACCGGGCAGAGTTGTTCGACGCAGTGAACGCCGGTCGCACCACCGACTGGGGACTCGTACCAGTCCGTAGCCCACGGTCTGCGGACGTCAACAACGGCGACGTCCTGCGCATGACCATCGGCGGAGCCGCGCTGGTCCTGCTCGGCTTCCGTCGCTACGCCTTCCGGCGGCCACCCATCCTCGGCCCCACCAGCCGTGTCGTGGCCACCGGAGCCACCATCTTCACCGGCTATCCGTTCCTGAAGGGAGCGCTGCGCTCGCTGGCCGGAAACCGGTCCGCCGGCACCGACGCGCTCGTCAGCGCTGCCACTGTGGCAAGTCTCGTACTCCGCGAGAATGTCGTTGCCCTGACCGTGCTGTGGCTGCTCAACATCGGCGAATACCTGCAGGAGCTGACCCTCAAGCGCACTCGTCGGGCAATCTCCGATCTCCTGACCGGCACGCAGGACACCGCATGGATCCGGCTACCCGACGGTTCCGAGATCTCCGTGGACGTCGATCGGCTGGAGATCGGCGACGAGGTCGTCGTGCACGATCACGTCGGCGTTCCGGTGGACGGGACCGTCGTCGACGGGGACGCGGTGGTCGACCAGTCGGCGATCACCGGTGAGACACTGCCGGTATCGATCGTTGCAGGCGACCGCATCCACGCTGGATCCGTCGTGGTTCGTGGCCGCATCGTCATCCGCGCGTCTGCGGTGGGCCGCGATACGACGATCGGTCGAATCATTTCCCGTGTCGAGGAAGCGCAGGAAGACCGCGCCCCGATTCAGACTGTGGGAGAGAACTTCTCACGTCGGTTCGTACCCGCGTCGTTCATCCTGTCGGCTCTCACGCTCGTTGTCACCCGCGATGTCCGACGAGCGATGACCATGCTGCTCGTCGCATGTCCGTGCGCGGTAGGGTTGTCGACTCCGACGGCCATCAGTGCCGCTATCGGAAACGGTGCTCGCCGAGGCATTCTCATCAAGGGCGGATCGCATCTGGAACAAGCAGGCAGAGTCGATGCCTTCGTGTTCGACAAGACCGGAACCCTCACCGTCGGGCGCCCCGTCGTCACCAATGTCGTGTCTTTTCAGGACGACTGGGAGCCTGAGCAGGTACTGGCGTACGCGGCCAGTTCCGAAATCCATTCTCGACATCCGTTGGCCGAGGCCGTGATTCGCAGCACCGAGGAACGCCACATCGTCATTCCTCCGCACGAGGAATGCGAGGTGCTCGTCGGTCTCGGCATGCGCACCGTCGCAGACGGCCGGACCTTGCTGCTGGGCAGTCCTTCGCTGCTGCGCAGCGAGAACGTCGACGTGTCCGAGTATGCAGCCGACTGGGTTTCGCGACTTCAGCGTCAGGCCGAGACCCCATTGCTTCTCGCAGTCGACGGGGTGTTGGTCGGGTTGATCAGCCTGCGCGACGAGGTCCGGTCGAATGCTCTGGACGTACTGAACGCCCTTCGCGCCGACGGTGTGGAACGCATCGTCATGCTCACCGGAGATCACCCCGAGACCGCTGCGGCCGTAGCCGCCGAACTGGGCATTGCCGAGTGGCGAGCCGAGGTGATGCCCGACGACAAACTCGAAGCCGTCCGAAAGCTACAAGAAGAGGGCTACGTCGTCGCCATGGTCGGAGACGGCACCAACGACGCTCCCGCCCTCGCCGTCGCGGATATCGGAATCGCAATGGGCTTGGCGGGCACCGATGTTGCCGTCGAGACGGCCGATGTAGCTCTGGCCAGCGACGACCTGACACGGTTGCTCGACGTTCGCGATCTCGGCCGACATTCGGTGTCCGTCATCCGGCAGAACTACGGAATGTCGATCGCTGTGAATGCACTGGGCCTCGTCGTCAGCGCCGGTGGAGCACTGTCTCCGGTGCTCGCCGCGATTCTGCACAACGCATCCTCGGTCGCGGTGGTGGGCAACAGCTCACGACTGATTCGATACCGAATCTGATCAGTAGCGCCCGAACGCGAGGGCGATGTGCTCGGTACCTAATCCGCTACTTCGCGCCGCGGAAGTACGGTTCGACCGTGCCCTTGAGCTTGACGAGCATGGGATTTCCGAAGCGATCCTTCGCGGTAGGGACTTCGACTCGGACCCAACCCTCGGTCACGTTGTATTCGCGCACACTGGTCTTCTCGACGCCATTGAAGCGAATACCCACGTCCCGCTGAAGAACTTCTTCGTTGTAGAAGGGGCTCCGCGGATCGATCGAGAGGCGATTCGGTGGAACGTCTACGTTCTGGTCCTCTGGCATGGATCACTTTCGTCGAATGCGGCGTCAGGTGCTCGGTTGATTCACAGCGAGAATACGCGACCCAGCGTTGGACCAGCGCCGTTGGTGTTGGTTCTCGACCTCAGAGATGCTGTCCGCGCAGGTGCACAGAGCGAGAGTTGTTCTCAGACATTGGAGCTCAGGTCAGTCGAGAAGTGCGGCGGGGGTGCTGCAACCGACACTTCCCATGACCGTGCAGTGGCCCGGCAGGAAGATTCGAATGATGTCGTCGACCTGCTCGATGGTCAGACCCGACGATCCGAACGTCGGTGGCGTCGCGTCGCTGGGAGCGGCCGATGCGGAGGGGGCTGCGCTCAGCATCGCCAAAGCGACGAAGCTGGATACGACCAGGGTGCGTACGCGGTTCGATTTCATGTTCGGCCTCTCATCGGATCGGTGGCGTCACCATAAACCGAACGATAGGTTTGTTCAACCCCTGTTCGCACAAGAGCGAAGGCTGATAGCTGCCGGTGTTGCACCGGACTGTGGGGTTGCAGACCGTTGACGGTCGACGCCAATCGAGCACAGACTCGGGTCCATGGATCTGGAGCACCTCGTCGTCGCCGTCGGCGACCTCGTTATCGGGCGAGGCACACTGGTGGCGGACTCCGATGGTTCGCTGTTCATCGAACCCGATACTCCCGATCGGGCAGCGGAATCCTCGAGTGTGGCGCGGCTACCGTTGAACGGCTCCGATCTCGATGCCTCCGCGGCCGGCAACCTGGTAGCCATTCGCGGAACCTTCCGGCCGGACGGAATTCATCTGCGCGACATCAGGATTGTCGAGGCGACTCCGTTTCCCGGCGCGCCCACACTGAGAATTCCTGGACCACTCCGCACGAACTGGACTCGCGCGGACGTACTCGACACAGTCGAACATGACATGCCGGCAGGAAACGAACTGCTGGCCGGTAGCGGCGGGACAAGGAATCCCGACGGGTCGGACACGTTCACACTCTTCTTCCTCTGCATAGACGACGCGGCCGCCGCTTGGCTGCGCCGTCCTCACCCCGGCCTGATCGACGTGTGGACCGCACTGACCAAAGATCTGCGGTCGGCCGACCGATCCAACTAGCCCCGCGCCATGTCCACGAATCTGGACAGGTGAAGCTGGTGTGCCACGGTGATTGTCGCGGTCGGACCGTTACGGTGCTTGCCGAGAATCAAGTCGGCCTCACCGCCGCGGGGGTCGTCGCGCTCGATCGCGTCGGGGCGGTGCAGCAGAATCACCATGTCGGCGTCCTGCTCGAGTGAGCCGGACTCACGGAGGTCGGACACCATCGGCTTCTTGTCGGTTCGCTGCTCAGGACCACGGTTCAGCTGGCAGACCGCGACCACCGGGCATTCGAGTTCCTTCGCCAACAGCTTGAGCTGACGCGAGAAGTCCGAGACCTCCTGCTGACGAGATTCGACCTTTTTACCGGACGACATCAGCTGAAGGTAGTCCACCACAATGAGTTTCAGGCCGTTGCGCTGTTTGAGGCGACGGGCCTTGGCGCGGATTTCCATCATCGTCAGGTTCGGAGAATCGTCGACGAACAACGGCGCTTCGCTGATCTCGCTCATTCGGCGGGCCAGCTTGGTCCAGTCGTCGTCGGTCATCTTTCCCGAACGCATGTCGCCGAGCTTGATCTTCGCCTCGGCGGACAACAGTCGCATGACGATCTCGGTGCGACTCATCTCCAGAGAGAAGATGACACTGGGCATGCCGTGCTTGATGGAGCACGAACGCATAAAATCCATACTTAGGGTCGACTTACCCACGCCAGGCCTCGCCGCCACGATGATCATCTGACCCGGGTGCAAGCCGTTGGTGATTTCGTCGAGTTCGGCGAATCCTGTTGGTACGCCAAGGGATATGCCGCCGCGGCTGGCGATGGAGTCGATTTCGTCCATCGTGGGCTGCAGGAGTTCCTCGAGGGGGAGGAAGTCCTCGGAGGTGCGGCGCTCGGTGACCTCGTACACCTCGGCCTGCGCGCGGTCGACGACCTCGGCCACGTCCTGCCCGTCTGCTCCGGCGTAACCGAACTGCACGATGCGGGTACCGGCCTGTACGAGCCTGCGCAGAATCGACTTCTCCGCGACGATCTCGGCGTAGTACCCGGCATTGGCTGCCGTCGGCGTGGTCTGGGTGAGGGTGATCAAGTACGGCGGGCCGCCGATGCGCTTGAGTTCCCCGCGACGATCCAGCTCGGCCGATACGGTCACCGGGTCGGCAGGCTCACCGCGGCTGTAGAGGTCGAGGATCGCGTCGTACACGTTCTGGTGGGCCGGCCGGTAGAAATCGCCGGGACGAAGCACCTCTAGCACGTCTGCGATGGCGTCCTTGCTCAGCAGCATGCCGCCCAGAACGGACTGCTCCGCGGCCATGTCCTGTGGGGGCTGGCGACCGAAATCCTCGCCGGGCCCCTCGCTGGACGAGGGGCCGGAGTAGTCGGACTGTCCTCGATCGTCCACAACTGCCACGCGAACCGGCCGTCCTCTCCCCATTGTCGTCGGCATCGTCGGGTGTCACCCGGCGGTGCTGTGTAGCAAGTTCTACCCCCGGGCACCGACAAGCTTTTTCGGCACCGGATTCGCACTGTCCCGTCGCCGCTGCACGGCATCGAGAGAGACGCTGCACGGACGTTAAGCGCTATCGGCAGGAGTCACAACACGGCCTGTGGATGAACCTGTGCACGAAATGTGGATGGTCTTGAACAACCGTGTTGACCGTCTGGGGATAACCTGGGTATAACTTTCCAAGTTTCGGTCTTTTCGGCAGGTCAGGGCATGTACATAAAGTTTTCTTCCTGTGCATCGATTCTGGATCGGCGTGTCGGCCGAATTGACAGCTCGGGCGTGTTGAGTAAATACCAGGTGAACCCGGGGGTGAACCAGGTCACAGTGGCTGGGATGACTCACAGAAACAGACCAGTGTCCCGTTTACGCGCGAGGGGCCCGATTCCACGCTGGGAATCGGGCCCCTCGACACTGTTGACGAAAGCTCAGCTACCGAGCTCCTGCGGGCACATCGCCGGGTCCAGCACGGTGACCTCCTTGGTACCGATCTGAAGCACTCGTGCCGTGGGAATGTCGAAGAACAGTCCGGTGATGCGCAACCGCCCCTCGGCATTGGCTCGGCCGACGACCCGGTGACGGGTGAGCGTCTGCAACTGCACCGCCACGTTCACCATCGCGAGTTGGTCCGCCTCCCCGAAGCCGAGCTCTGCCGCCTGACGGCCCACCACGTGCCCGCTGCGGTACGCATCCAGGCTCGTCATGGCATGACCCAGCCATTCCGCCACCGACTCGTCCGCGGCGTTCTCCGGTCCACTCAGCACCGCCTTCATGGCACCGCAGCCCGAGTGTCCGCACACCACCACCGACGAGGTACCCAGTTGATCGACACCGAAGGCCAGCGCTGCCTCCACCGAGCAGTCCTGCCCCTGGGCAGGAACGAGATTGCCCATGTTTCGGACCGTGAACAGATCGCCCGGTCCGCTACTGGTGATCGTGTTCGGCATCACGCGCGAATCCACGCAGCACAGAAACAGGGTGTCGGGATCCTGAGATTCGGTCAAACCCTCGAGGTGCGGTCGAATATTGGGGGCGTGGGTGCGGTGATACTCGGCTACGCCACTGAGGACCGCCCGCAGCGCTACGGGTGACTCATTCTGTGTCACATCGCTTTTCAGCTGCCATGCCCGCCACGGTGCCAACGAGCTGCGTACCGTCGCAGATCCGCGCTTGGGCGGCCCCTCGGCAGCAGCTGCCATCGACGCCGTGCCCACTTCCTCGACTCTCACCGTGCCGCCGCCGAGTTCGTGCTGACGGATCCACTCGTTCAGAGCGTCGTGCACCGCATGATCGAGGAAATCCACTCCCAGATGCACGGTGACGACGGTGCCTGCGGGGACGGTGGACAGTACGTGTGTCAATCGAGGGAGCGCAAGGAAGCTCAACGACCCCTCGGTCGTGACGCGCCAGGTGCCGTCGACCGTCTCCTCTGCGCGAACCTTTGCCCACACCACACGGCGCAGCACGAGAACGATCGACAGTGCCAAACCGATCAGCACACCCTCGAGCAGGTTGAGTGCCACCACGCCTACAACCGTCACTGTATAGACCGCGATGTCTCCGGTCTTGTTGGCGATCTTTATGTCTGCCAACTTGATCAGCTGCACACCGATCATCACCAGCAATCCGGCGAGTGCGGCGAACGGAACCAATTCGACGATCGAGATGAACAGCACCGAGAAGATCAGAATCCACACGCCGTGCAGAATCGCCGACGCACGGGACTTGGCACCGACCTTGACGTTGGTGGCACTGCGCACGATCACGCCGGTGATCGGCAGACCGCCGATGGCACCGGAGGCCATGTTGCCCGCGCCCTGAGCCATCAGTTCCCGGTCGAAGTTGGTGCGCTCACCGCTGTGCATCTTGTCGACTGCCACCGCGGAGAGCAGACTCTCGACGCTGGCGATCAACGCGATGGTGATGACGCCGGTCGCGAAAGCGCTCCACTGCCCGTCGGGCATGATCGGAAAGCTCAGCGATTCGATCAGGTTGCCGGGCAACTCGATTCGCTCGACATCCAGGGAGAAGAAGATCGAGACCGCGGTAGCGGTGACCACCGCGACCAGCGCAGCCGGCACCTTCGTGATCTTTGCCATCACGCCCGACACTCCAGCCAATCGCGGCCAGCCGAACATGAGCACGACCACGATTCCGCCGACGATGATCGACGGCCATTGGCCGTTGGCGACCGATGTGGGAATGGCGAGGACGTTCTGAACTGCGGAGCTTTCGGATTCACCGCCGAGAAGTACGTGAATCTGTTGCAGCGCAATGGTTATACCGATTCCGGCCAGCATGGCGTGCACCACCACGGGCGAGATGGCCAGCGCACTGCGGGCAATCCGGCTCATTCCCAGCAGTATCTGCACCGCACCGGCCAGCACCGTGATGGCACACGTTACGCCCCAACCGAATTGATTGACGAGCTCGGCAACCACCACGGTCAGTCCCGCGGCGGGCCCACTGACCTGCAACGGTGATCCGCCGAGTATGCCGGCGAGAATTCCGCCGACCACGGCGGCAATGAGGCCGGCCATGATCGGGGCACCGGAGGCGACGGCGATACCGATCGAAAGCGGTACTGCCACAAGGAAGACGACCAACGAGGCCGGTACGTCGTACTTCAGGATCGACCCGACGCGAGACTGCGGCTCGGGTCGGGTCTCGGGACTGGGGTCGGAATCGGGTTCCACGGTCGTGGTCACGGCAGCGTTCCTCCGGGCGTCTAGGCGTCAGGTCGGGTGGATCCAGTTGGTGATGATGTTCGATGTCGCCCCGCCTAAAGACTACGCAAAGCTTTGCTCACGAACCTTTGAAGAGAGATGCTTCACAAATCGGAACCCATTGCGACAGTTGATCTTTGTGAGAAGACACGAAAAAGCCCCACGAACCCAGGGTTCGTGGGGCTTTGTTCGACCGAAACGGGCCGAAAGCTGAAATCAGCTTCCGACGACCTCCAGCTTGAACTTCGCGGTCACGTCGGGGTGCAGGTTCACGACGATGTCGTGCTTGCCCGTGCTCTTGACGTGAGCCTTCGGCAGATCGATGCTGCGCTTGTCGACGACCGGGCCACCGGCAGCCTTCAGAGCAGAAGCGACGTCCGACGCGGTGACCGAGCCGAACAGCTTGCCCGAGTCGCCCGCGGTCTTCACGGACAGCGTGACGGCCTCGAGGCCTTCGATGGCCTGCTTGAGCTCGTTGGCGTGCTCGAGGCCGCGGACGGCACGAGCTTCCTGAGCGCGGCGGATGCCGTCGACCTGCTTCTGAGCTCCACGGGTGGCCTGGATGGCCAATCCGCGGGGCAGCAGGAAGTTACGGCCGTAGCCGTCCTTGACCTCTACGGTGTCGCCAGGCGCACCGAGGTTGTCCACATCAGCGGTGAGGATCAGTTTCATACCAATCGCCCTTTCTATCGAGCCGTCGCGGCGTAAGGCAGCAGTGCTACCTCACGCGAGTTCTTCACGGCAACGGCCACGTCACGCTGATGCTGGACGCAGTTGCCGGTGACACGGCGAGCGCGGATCTTTCCGCGATCGCTGACGTACTTACGCAGCAACGTCGTGTCCTTGTAATCGATCGACGTGTTCTTTTCCTTGCAGAAGGAACACGCTTTCTTCTTGAGCACCTTGTCGCGCAATGGCGGTTTGGGCATGGGTCTTTCTCCGTTACATCTGGTTGTTCTCGATCGAAGGATCTAGAACGGTGGCTCTTCGTCTCCGCCACGTCCGCCGAAGGAGCCCGACGCCGCCGGGGCACTGCCCCAGGGATCGTCTCCGCCGGAACCGGAGTTGGACGAGGAGTTCGAGCGGCCGCCGCCCGATCCGCCGGAGGAACCGGAGCCGGAGCCGGAGTTGAAGCCGCCTCCGCCGCCACCTCCACCGCGATTGGCCTTGTTGACCTTTGCGGTGGCGTAGCGAAGTGAAGGTCCGATCTCGTCGACTTCGAGCTCGACGACTGTCCGCTTCTCACCTTCACGCGTCTCGTACGAGCGCTGCCGCAGCCGTCCGCTCACGATCACTCGCGAGCCTCGGGTCAAGCTCTCGGCAACGTTCTCCGCTGCCTCGCGCCAGATGTTGCAGCGCATGAAGAGCGCGTCGCCGTCTTTCCACTCGTTCGTCTGACGATCGAATGTGCGCGGGGTGGATGCAACCGTGAAGTTGGCAACCGCCGCACCGGCGGGGGTGAATCGAAGTTCTGGATCAGCCGTCAAGTTTCCGATGACGGTGATGACGGTCTCGCCTGCCATGGTTCCTCTTTCAGTAGTAAGCGTTGTAGATGCCAGCCTAGAGGCGGGCAACGACAATTACTTGCCCTGTCGCAGGACCTTCGTGCGCAGAACGGACTCGTTGAGTCCGAGCTGACGATCCAGCTCGCTGACCGTGGCAGGCTCGGCGTTGAGGTTCACAACGGCGTAGATGCCCTCGGCATGCTTGAGGATTTCGTAGGCCAGACGACGCTTGCCCCACACATCGACCTTGTCGACGGTGCCGCCATCCTTGCGAACGACGTTGAGGAACGTATCGAGCGACGGAGCGACAGTGCGCTCGTCCAGATTGGGGTCGAGAATGACCATCAATTCGTAATGACGCATAAGACCTCATCACCTCCTGTGGACTAGTGAAAACGGCCACGGACTGTCCGTGGCAGGAGGGTCGTTGCGTCAGCAACCCCTCGAAGATACACGAGGCGGGCCCTGACCTGCTAATTCGCGTCGGGCGCACGGTCCGGCGTTCGGGCGTCATAGTCTTGCACCATGCGATCCGGGGTCCGCGCCAATCCGATGACGGTCGTCGTGGTCGTCGCAATGGCTGCGGTGGGATTGATTCTGGGTTATCTGAACAAGGCCCGATGCGCGGTCGCGCCGTTCGACGCCTCCGGTCGCAGCACGATGTTCGACGCCATCAAGGATTCCTCGGTCTGCTACTCCGACATCCAATTCCTGTGGCTCGGCCGAGACATCGACAATCACATCTTTCCGTATATCCACGGGGCCATCACCAGCGACGGAATCCTCACGGGCGGAACGGTGGAGTACCCGGTCCTCAGTGGCTTGCTGATGTGGCTCGGAGCCATTCCGGCCCACACCGATGCACAGTTCCTGTTGACCTCGGCGTTGATTCTCGCGCCGTTCGGTCTGCTCACCGCCTGGATGCTCGGCCGGATGGCAGGCTGGCCCGCCTTGCTCTGGTCGATCGGCCCGCCTCTGGTGATGTACGCCTTCCACAACTGGGAGCTTCCCGTCGTGGCCACCGCCGTCGGCGCGATCTTCGTCATGACGCTGCCGATGCCGCTGCGACGCAAGGCGATTCTCGCCTCGGTGCTGCTGGCCGTCGGCTTCTGCCTCAAGCTCTACCCGGGAGCATTCGTGTTGCCCCTGATCGCGTACGTCGTCACCGGCGGCATCGATGGACGCGAGTCCGCCGACACCGTCCGAGCTCGCTGGGACATCCGCGGCGGCCTGATGGTGGCCGGCGCTGCCATCGGCACGGTCGTCGCAGTGAATCTGCCGTTCGCGGTGCTCGGTTACGAGGGATGGCGGGCGTCCTTCACATTCCAGTCGCTGCGGCAGGCAGACCTGACGACCAACTCCATCTGGTACTGGGGATTACGCCACTTCTACATCAACGACCAGATGAATCCCGATGCCTACGCCGAGGCCGAGGCCTCCTTCCAGAACGTGGTCGACGTGGCGTCGCCGCTGCTGGTGTTCGCCGCGTTCGCTCTCGCGCTGTGGCTCGGATGGCGTCGCGCGAAGGTCGTCGGGACGTACCCGTGGGTCGCCGTCAGCGGATCGATGCTGTGCGGTTTCATGCTGCTGCACAAAGTGCACTCGCCCCAGTACACGCTGTGGCTGCTGCCCTTCCTGGTGCTGCTTCGGGTCCCGTGGGGGCTCGTCGCCGCGTATCTGCTCGTCGATCTGTCGATGGGAATCGGCGTCTTCAAGTACTTCGCCGCGTTGGCCTCGGGGGCCGATGCCACCGACGAGGAGTTCTTCGTTCTCGTCGGAGTGTGGGGACGAGCACTGCTGCTGGTGGTGTTCTTCGTGCTCTTCCTCCGAGCTCGGATGCGGGTTCCGTTCCCGGGCGAAACCGACCAGGCGTCTGTATCATCGCCCCGACCAGCAACGATATCGCTGACAACATCACCGGGGCAGTAGCACGTAGGGCGGGGCGGGGACATGACACAGGTGTCGCAATCGCAGGAGAACACCGAGAAACGAACCAGCGAAGTACGACTCATCGGCCTCGTCGAGGACCACGAATCGGTAGCGCTCGGACTCAAGGCCATGCTCGCAGACGAACCCGACCTGGAACTGGTGTCCACCGCCGCCACGGTCGCGGAGCTGCTCGCCCAACAGCCGACACTCGATCTGGTGGTGCTCGATCTCCGTCTGGGTGACGGTTCGTCACCCCGCTCGAACGTGGAGCAGTTGCACGCCGCCGGCGCGCGCGTCCTCGTCTACACCGGAGCCGAGAACGCCTTTCTCGTTCGTTCGGCAGCCCGTGCAGGTGTGCTCGGCGTGGTCCGAAAGTCCGCCCCGGCGGCGGCGATCGTCTCCGCGATCCGACGCGCAGCGAGCGGCGGGCAGGTCGTCACGACGGATTGGGCTGCGGCGATCGACGGTGATCCGCAGCTTCCCGACGTCGGACTCAGTCCGCGTCAGCGCGAGGTACTCGCCCTCTACGCGTCGGGCGAGAAGGCCGGACGCGTCGCCCGCCTCGCCGGATTGTCCGAGCAGACCGTCAACGACTATCTGGTGCGAATCCGCAACAAGTACGCCGAAGCCGGGCGTCCGGCACCGACGAAAACCGATCTGTACAAGCGAGCGGTCGAAGACGGCTGGCTGCCGATGCCCGAACTACCTCCGCAGGATTGACCCGCGGACTTGCTGTGGTTCATCCCACAGTGTCGATGCGGGTGAGCACCGCGGTTTCCGACGCACTCAGGGGTTCGACGAGCGGTGTGGTGACCGCTCGGATACTGCCGCCCGGCCGCGCGAGGATCGTATCCATCCTGGTCAGCGACTCGAGCGCCGACGTGCGGATCGAACTCGATGCCGACGGCCGGCAGTCTGTCGTAGCTTCGTGACACGCTTACCGGACGGTTGACGGTTCAATGCCCCCAATAGTCAGGGCAGAAAACCTGCGAATTACCTGTGAGAATCATTCCCACTGGTTTAGTTGGTCTCAACCCACTACGGCGTCCGGGAGAATTGATGTCTGCACTGCTCGAACCCTTGCCCTCCGCGGACGACGCGGGAGTCCCGACGACGCCTCGTTCACGTGGGCCCATCAGCTTGGTTCCGCCTGCGATGCAGATACACCCCGTCCCGGCCGCCCCGAGCCCGTTCCCGCCGCGACCGGATCTGACCGGCCGCGAGATCGAGGTGCTGCTCTGCTGGATTCGACACGACTCGAAGACCGAAGTGGCGAAGACACTGTTTCTCTCGCTCGGCACGGTCAACACACACCTCACCCGAATCCGGGCCAAGTACACCTCGGTGGGGCGCCCGGCACCGACCAAAGCCGCCCTCGTCGCACGGGCCCTGCAGGACGGGCTGGTCGACATCTCGGAGCTGTGAGTCTCGGAGCTGTGAACCCGCCGGTCAGACGCTGACTGCGGTCTCCACGCCTTCGTTCTCCAGACGCTTGTTGCGTCGGATGCTGCTCAGCAGGGCGGCTCCGATGAACAGAATTCCCACGAAACCGGTGATCAGCTCGTTGATGTGCACACCGATCGAGACCAGCAGGATGATGGACAACGCGCCGATCGCCCAGTGCGCACCGTGCTCGAGGTACACGTAGTCGGACAACGTTCCCTTGCGGACCAGGAACACCGTGATCGAGCGGACGAACATCGCGCCGATGAAGCCGAGGCCGAGCGCGATGATGATGGGGTCGGCTGTGATGGCGAAGGCACCGATGACACCGTCGAACGAGAAGGACGCGTCGAGCACCTCGAGGTAGAGGAACAGGAAGAATCCGGCCTTACCCGTCGCCTTCGCCAGTTCGCTCGGTCCGCCCGAGGACTCCTCGCCCTCTTCCTCGACGTGGAAGAGCTCGCCGAGTCCGTTGACCGAGATGTAGGTGATCATGCCCAGCACACCCGAGACCATGACGGTGGAGATCTTGTCGTCCTCGGCCAGGAACTCGGCGCTCAGTACCAACAGCAGGCCTGCGACGACCACGGAGAGCTGATCGAGGCGGCCGATCCGGGCGAGGGGCTTCTCGAGCCAGCTCAACCAGGTGATCTCGCGGTCCTCGAAAATGAAGCCGAGGAACAACATCAGCAGGAACATGCCACCGAACGCGGCGATCTGCGGATGCGCGTCGGTGAGCAGAGTTTCGTAACTCGGCGACCCGTCCGGGAAGGTCGCGGCACCGTCGGCGGGCGGGTTCAGTGCCAGATCGAGTGCCGCCACCGGACCCAGACCGGACGCGGCCCAGACGATGACCAGCGGGAACAGCAACCGCATGCCGAACACCGCGATGATGATGCCGATGGTGAGGAAGATCTTCTGCCAGAACTCGCTCATGCGTCGCAGCACAGTGGCATTGATGACGGCGTTGTCGAAGGACAGCGACACCTCGAGGACGCCGAGGATGAGCACGAGGATCATCGCCTCGATCCCGCCGTACAGGAAAGCCACGATCACGGACACGATGGTGACCGCGATCGACCATCCGAAGATCTTCACAACCACAGTCAGTGGCCTTTCTCGAGACTTGAGACGGAAAAACCCCCGCCCATCATGAATGACGAGGCGGGGGTACTCCCAATCTTGAGAGGGCCTTTACTACACGTTTACCCCGAAATCGCGGGCGATTCCTGCGAGTCCGGATGCGTAGCCCTGACCGACCGCGCGGAACTTCCACTCCGCGCCGTTGCGGTACAGCTCACCGAAGACCATGGCGGTCTCGGTGGAGGCATCCTCGCTGAGGTCGTAGCGAGCGAGCTCGGAGTTGTCGGCCTGGTTGATGACGCGGATGAACGCGTTGCGCACCTGACCGAACGACTGCGAGCGTGCGTCCGCATCGTAGATCGACACGGGGAAGACGATGGTCTCGATCTCCGGCGGTACCGCGGCGAGATCGACCTTGATCTGCTCGTCGTCTCCGTCGCCCTCACCCGTGGTGTTGTCGCCGGTGTGCTCGATGGAGCCGTCCGGAGACTTCAGGTTGTTGAAGAACACGAAGTGCCCGTCGCTCAAGGCCTTCTTCGTCGAGTTCAGAGCGATGGCGCTGGCGTCGAGATCGAAGTCGGTGCCGGTCGTCGTGCGGATGTCCCATCCGAGACCGACCACGACCGCGGTCAGGTTCGGAGCTGCCTTGGTGAGCGAGACATTGCCACCCTTGCTGAGGCTGACGCCCATTGAGAGGTCCTTTCGCAATTGGTTTCCCGTTACGGGTTCAACCGTAGTGGGAATGTCCGGTTCTTGGACGTACTCCGCCAACGAGTACGACATCGCCAGGGTTCCCGTCAGTACTATCGAGCAGGTGACAAGTCGCTGGCCTGGGGTGTTCCGCCGGGGTGCCGAATCCGACGCCGCCGCGCGTCGTTCCCAGGACAACGCTGTCGCCGCGTTCCTCGACATGGACAAACGTCAGTCCATCGCCTCGGCGGGCGTCGAGGCCTCCACCGCACTGCGTCCTCAGGATCGACTCGCGAGCCGGTGGGCAGACACCGAGAAGCAATGTTTCGATGCCGGAGCTGCCTACCTCGCCGCCGTCGATCAGTTCGACGGAATCACCACTCCTGCCGCCAGATCGGCCTTCGACCGAGCGACCGCGCTTCTGCACGACGCCAGCTCGGCTGTGGATCGGTTCTACGAAGCCCACCGAGACACCCTCGAGCAGTCCTCCGCTCAGTTCGCCGCGACCCCGCGCTTGGTCCAGGACGCACTGGCCGAGGCCGACGCCGCCCGATCGACCGTCGACGAACAGTTTGCCGGCTACCCCTCACTCCGGCAGGCGTGGCGCGAACTCGATTCGGCAACAACGCAATTGCAGGCCGATCAGCGCGACCCCCTGCGCGCCCGAGAGCACGCCGCCCTGGTCCGCGATCGGGCGGCCGCACTGCGTGCAGCAGTGAACTCGGCTCCGGGCCGCCTTCAGGAGGCCCGAACGGCACTGGCCTCGGTGCGCACCCGAATCGAAGCCGTACGAACGAGATCCGAGGGCATTGCCCCGGCCTTCTCGAGCTTGCTGCGGGAGTTCAACGCCAAGAGCTCGGCGGACCTCTCTCGCAACGAACGGTCCAGTGCGCGCCACATCGAGCAGGCCGACGAGGATCTGAGCGCAGCTCGTTCTGCACTCGACGCGGGCAATCCCGAACACGCGTTGGATCTGGTGACCCAGGCACGCCAACACCTGAGCGATGCCGAACAACTGGTCGACGCCGTCACCGACCGAGTTCGTCTGCTGCGCGCGGTCAAAGCCGATCCGAAACAGACCGAGAACAAAGTGCGGTTCAAACTTCGTGACGCCCAACAACTCGCGGTCAACCGCGGTCTGGTTGCCGAATGGGGCTCGGTGTTGGATGCTCAGCTCGCCCGGATCGACAGGGCGAGCACAGCCCTGTCGGGTACCCACCCCGACTACTGGTCATATCTGCAGGATCTGGATACCATTTCGGACTTCATCGCAGGCGTGATCGACCGCATGCGTACCTCGCACTGATCACATTCACACGAAGGACAGTGGTGCAACACTTTCGCCATCTCGACGCAGACACCCGTGAACGAGTGTTCTTCCTGCAGCCGGAGGACATCGAGACGAGCGACGGAAACGACCTCGTGGCAACGGCTCTCGGAGCGACGCTGTACATCCCGGCGACGCGTCCCGACCTGACCGCGACGGTGAACAAACGCACCGACGAGGGGGTTCGGTCCATCGTCATCGATCTCGAAGACGCTGTGGCGGACCATAATCTGGAAGAAGCGCTGGCCAACACCGTGCGAACTCTGAACGAACTCTCGGGTTCGGGATCACTGGTGTTCGTTCGAGCTCGCACCGCCGCGCACATCCGCAGCATCTGCGCCGGCCTGAACCACGGTGCCGCCGGGCTCGCCGGATTCGTCGTACCGAAGTTCACGGCAGCACGCGGAGCCGAGTTCCTCGACGAGATCGTCGCCGCGTCCACGACACACGGCACCCGTCTGTTCGCCATGCCCGTCCTCGAATCCACGGAAGTGGTGCACCGGGAGACACGCGACGCGGAACTGGTTGCCATCCGTGAACTCCTCGGTGAGTACCGCGACACCGTGCTGGCGGTGCGCATCGGGGCCACCGACATGTGCGGCACCTTCGGCATCCGCCGCGACCGCGACCTGACGATCTACGACGTCCGCGTCGTCTCCGACGTCATCAGCGCTATCGTCAATCACCTGGGTCGTTACGACGGATCGGGTTTCGTCATCACCGGACCGGTGTGGGAGTACTTCGCAGACCACGAACGCATGTTCCGCCCGCTGCTGCGCCAGACGCCGTTCGTCGATCAGGAGGCCGTGCGCTTTCGCCAGCAACTGGTGAGCAGCGACCTCGACGCCCTCCTGCGCGAGGTGGCACTCGACCGCGCGAACGGCATTCAGGGCAAGACCGTCATCCACCCCTCGCACGTGCCTGCCGTGCACGCGCTGTCCGCGGTGACGCACGAGGAATACCACGACGCACTCGACATTCTCTCCTCCGACCAGGGCGGCGTCCAGGCATCCGGCTACCGCAACAAGATGAACGAGCTCGGCCCGCACCGCAATTGGGCGAAGCAGACGGTGGTGCGCGCCAGGGCGTTCGGTGTCACCAACGAGGGGATCACGTTCGTGGATCTACTGACCGCACTGGCACAGCAATGAACGCCAATCCGGCCGACGGAATCGTGCTCACCGACACCGGTTCGTCGTCGTCCTGGACGGCAACACAGTTGGTGCTGCCCGGTCTGCGTCGCAACCCTCGCCGCGCCCACCTGTTGGTCTCGACGGTGCTCGGCAAACACATACCCGTCGATCCGGACGTCGTCATCTCCGCCGGCAACGAACTGGCCGCCCTGGTGCAGACCGCGGTGGGCGGCTCCGATGTCGACGTGCTCGGATTTGCCGAAACTGCAACCGGATTGGGCCATACCGTCGCGACGGCTCTGGGCGCGCACTGCTACCTGCACTCGACGCGTCGCCACGTTCCCGGCATGAACGTGCACGGCGAGTTCGAGGAGGGTCACTCACACGCCACCGACCACCTGCTGATGCCCACCTCGGCCGACCTTCTCGCCGGCGACCTACCGTTGATCCTCGTCGACGACGAGATCTCGACCGGAGCGACCGCGCTCGATGCCCTTCGGCAGATTCACGCATCCGCCGGCCGCGCGCACTACGTCATCGCATCCCTGGTGGACATGCGCACCGCCGAGCATCTCGCTGCTGCTGCGGCGGTGGCAACACAACTCGGCGTTCGGATCGACAACGTGAGCCTGGCGCAGGGATCGGTGGAGCTCGAGCCAGGCCTGGTGGAGACGGTGCTGGCCCTCCCCGATCCGGAGTTCGATCCGGTTGCTGCACAGCCTGGTTCGGTTCGCCGCGTCGATGCGCAGTGGCCGGCAACCCTGCCCGACGGCGGCCGGCACGGGTTCCTCCGATCCGACGCCGCCGGTTTCGACTCGGCGATCGATGCTCTCGCAGCCACCGTCGACGCGTCGCTCCCCGGATCGGCACCGGTGGTCGTCATCGGCCACGAGGAGCTCATGTACCTGCCGCTCCGACTGGCGGCGGCATTGCAGGAGCGCGGGCACACCGCACTGTTCCAGACCACCACTCGGTCACCGGCATACGTTCTCGACCTGCCCGGCTACCCCCTGCGCCGCGGCTTCGAGTTCACTGCGCCCGAGGACGAATCGGGACTGCGCTACCTCTACAACGCGTCCGGACCGGACGACGCGACACTGGTGCTCGTCGCCGACGCCCCCGCCGACACCGACGCTCTGGCAGCAGCCGCCGAGACCCTGGCCGCCTCGGGTACCGACGTGCTGCTGGTCGTCGTCACGGGCGCGGACCCGGTGGCTCTCGAAGTCTCGCGGCGGGCACGTCCGCTGCGGGGGCCGGATTTCGGTTCGTACGCAGCGGACGAAGTCACCTGGCTGCTCAAGGACCTCTCGTCGGTCTCACTCGAAGCAGGAATCGAGGAGCGGGAGAAGCGCATTCAAGCCGGCGAAGCCCACTACGCCGAATCGCTTCCGGTCGAGTATCAACCGGATCTTGCCTACCGCGAACTGTTCGAGAAAGTGCTGCAGGAGAGCGCGTCACGGCTGGCGGTCGCGGTCGGCACCGTCACCGAGGTCGTGCTGGCCGAGCGCGGACACGACATTGCACTGGCGTCCCTGGCCCGCGCGGGCACACCCGTCGGAATTCTGATGCGCCGCTGGGCATTCGCAGCCCACGGCATCGAGATTCCGCACTATGCCGTCTCGATCGTGCGCGATCGAGGCATCGACGCCGTGGCCCTGCGCTACCTGGCCGAGCATCACGATTCGCGCTCGGTGGTGTTCGTCGACGGCTGGACGGGCAAGGGC
Organism: Rhodococcus cerastii; assembly: GCF_033042195.1. Lineage (NCBI taxonomy): Bacteria > Bacillati > Actinomycetota > Actinomycetes > Mycobacteriales > Nocardiaceae > Rhodococcus > Rhodococcus cerastii. The sequence goes on along the minus strand of NZ_JAWLKF010000004.1, from coordinate 375,432 downwards.
GCGATCGCCCGCGAACTCACCGCGGCGCTGCGCGAATTCCCCGGAGCCGAGTTCGACGACGACCTCGCCGTGCTCGCCGATCCGGGCAACTGCGCTCGCACCTACGGCACCCGCGACGACTTCCTCATCGCGTCTGCCTGCCTGAACTCGACTGTATCGGGCCTGGTTTCACGAACCGTGCTCAACGACAGTCTGATTCGTCCCGGGGACTTCCACGGCGCGAAGTACTACGCCGATCTCGCCCCCGACGACGTCTCGCGTCACCTGCTCGACACCGTCGCAGCCCGTTTCGAGGACGTCCGGGACGAGGTCGATGCCTCGGTAGCAGCGGTTCTCGGCTCCGACCGAACACCCACGTGGTCCGGCTGGGCATCGGTGGAGAAGGTCCGCGAGGAATACGGCATCTCGCACGTCAATTTCGTCAAGCCCGGCGTCGGTGAAACCACTCGGGTGCTGCTGCGCCGTGTCCCGTGGCGAGTACTGGTGCGCGAGGCCGATGCGCCCGAGCACGAACACATCAGGATGCTCGCTGCGGCCAGGGGAGTGCCGGTGGATGTGGTTCCCGACCTCGCATATTCGTGCATGGGGCTGATCAAGAACGTGTCGAGCGGGGACGCGTCGTGAGCGCCCTCGTCGCGGTGGATCTCGACCGTACGATGATCTTCTCCGAGGGCGCACTCGTTGTGCCCCTGGACGATTCGTTCGAGTGCGTGGAGCTGTACGAGGGAAAGCCGTTGTCTTACATGTCTTCTCGTTCGATCTCTCTGCTGCGCGAGTTGAGCGAGAATGTTGTGGTCGTGCCGACCACAACACGTACCATCGAGCAGTTTCAGCGGATCGCACTCCCGGGTGCCCCGTGGCGGTACGCCATCACCAGCAACGGCGGCAACATTCTTGTCGACGGCGAGCCGGACATGCACTGGCGCAACGGGTTCGAGTTGAACCTGGCCGGCATCGGTGCCGAGTTGAGATCGAGGGTCTCCGAGGACTGGGTCCTCAAGTACCGCGAGGCCGACGGCCTGTTCTGCTACCTGGTGGTGAACACGGCGGCCGTGCCCGAGGGCTTCGTCGCGGAGTGGTCGCAGTGGTGCGCCGCTCGGGACTGGAACGTCTCGCAACAGGGGCGCAAGATCTACACGATGCCCAACGCGGTGTGCAAGAGCTCTGCGGTGGCCGAGGTTCGGACCAGGCTGATACAGGACGGCACCCTCGACGCCGATGCCCGAGTCCTCGCCGCAGGTGACGGTGCACTCGACGCCGAGATGCTCATCGCGGCCGACGCCGCGATCCGTCCGCGGCACGGCGAACTGGAGCTGCTCGGATTCACTCGGCCCGGGTTGACCGTCACCGACTCCTCCGGTGTCCGGGCCAGCGAGGAAATTCTCGAATGGCTGCGGAACCGAACCGCCGTGCGCCGCGTCTAACTGTTCGTCGGGGAGGCAGACGTAGGGCAAGGGGTGGGCATGACGGATCCGTACGAGGAACTCGCAGCGACGATCGACAACATCGTCACCAGTGCGTTCGTGACGCCGATCGGCCCCGAATTTCTCGGCTCCGTTCTGAATGCGGCATTCGAGAAGGCGAACGTGGCCCTCGACTACCGCGGCGAGTTCGAGCCGGCCGAAGTGGTCATCACGGAGGCGTTCGAGGTGATGCCGCACGAGCAGATCGTGACCATGGTGAAATCGCTGGGTACCGAGACCATCGGGGAATCGTCCAAGAACTGGAACGACTTGTCCGCTGCCGCGAACAGCGGATCCGACGGCTTCCGGTCCGGCATCGAGGCGGCCATGACGTCGGGCTGGTCGGGACCTACAGCCGACGCCGTCCGCGGCGGTGTGGGCGACTACGTCTCGTCTGCGAACGCGCTGTCCACCTCCATGAGTCTGATCAGCAACAAGTTGCTCGAGGCGCACTCCGGTTTCACGCAGACGAAGTCGAGGATGCCGCCGGTGGTTGCGGGAGCCGAAAACAGCTTGATCGATTCCCTGCTGCCCATTCCCTTCGCCGCGAAGGAGGTGGTGTCGGCCCGAGAGGAGCAGCAGGAGGAAGCACGGCGAATCATGCGCTCGGTCTACGTACCAGGGGTATTGCAGTCCGATTCCGAGGTCCCGGTGCTACCGGCAGCGCACAACCCGGTCGTTGACGGTGGCGGTTCCGACGGCAGCTGGGGACAGTTTGGTTCTGCCGGGGGCGGAGATGGGGGTATCGGGTCGACTTCGCCCGGCGGCTCCGGTGCCGAGGGTGGGGCTGACAGGGCAGCGCAGGCGCAGGCCGGCGGCACTGGGGCTGCCGAAGCGGGTCGGAGCGGTAGTGCTGCGTCGGAGCAGCCAGGGTCGAGCGGTTCGGGTTCCCTGCTTCCGGCCGACCACTCCGGTGAAACTCGTGCCGCAGCGGCTACCGGGCCGGGTGCTTCCGGCAGTGGTGCGGGTTCCGGGTTCGGCGCAGGTCCCGGCGGGGGGTTCGGCGGAACAGGACCGGGCGGCAGCGGCTTCGCAGGATCCAATGGTTCCAGCTACGGCGGCGGTGCGGGATACGGGTCCGGATCCGGAGGCAGTTCCGGTACCGGATCGGGTTACGGCGGCTCGATTCTCGGCTCTCCGATCGGCGGCGGCACGGGCGGGATCGGTGCGGGCGGCAGCGGTGCGGGCAGTGCAGCTGCGGCGTCGGCCGGCCGCGCGGGAGCACACGGCATGCCGGGAATGGGTGCCATGGGCGCAGCAGGCGCACGGGGAGCCGGCGACAACGACGGAGAGCACGCCGTTCCCGGCTACCTCGTCGATGTGAGCAACGGCAGCGAGCTGATCGGCGATCTACCCCTGGTCGCACCTCCGGTACTCGGCGGCTGACGGTGACGAAATGGACCATGCCCGGCATCGACTTCATGATGCTGTGCAGTCGATTCGGACGCGACCGACTGCCGTACCCCCTGGCGGTCACCATCGACGTCGAGACCGTCGACGAACTCCGACAGTTGCGGAGCGAGGCGTCGGCGAGGATCGACGCGATGATGGACGAGAAGCTCGGCGCAGCCGTTCGGACCGTCGTCGACCCGATCGTTCGCATCGAATGTCGCGGCGAGACAACCGATTCTCGTCACGACATCGTGCGCAGCCACGCGGCGATTCGCCACGACACTGCCGCGGTGCTCACTCGAGAGCCCGGGCCCGACGCCTCCTCCGGCGGTGTCGTCACCGTCGAACTGACCGGCCCGGCCCATGCCCCAGCCGTCGTTCTCGGATCCGTACCGAACATCGCTGCAGGCCGTCGACCGGCCGAGCGACTCGAACGCGTCACTGCTGCAACGACTTCGGGTGGGTCGCATCTGTCCACCGCAACCCGGGGTGCGACGGCGGACGAGCGGTTCCGGTCGTTCTTCGACCGCCCGCGGTCTGCAGTCGGCGAGATCATCGTCGCGCGCGGCCCGACCTACGACAACCGCCGCGACACCGATGCCGTCTCGTTCTTCTGGATGGACTTCGAACACGACGGCCGGTACATCGTCCACTCCGCGGAAACGATCGACATCGCGCCCGCCGATACTGCCGGCCTGGCGTCGGAGATCGGACGGCACGTGGCACTGGCGCTGAGGCGGTGAGGACGGCCCACTCTTGACACCGTATCGATTTTCGATAGGTTATCGATATTCGTTGTTATCGACTATCGATATGGAGGCGGCGGGATGGTATACGGAGTGGGCTCGGCACGGGCGAACAAATGGACGATGGCCTTCTATGCGGCGGCAGCTGTGATCTGGACCGGTCGGAAGATGTGGGAATACCGCTCCTCGGACCACGTCAGCGCAACCGTCACGCCTCTGGAGGAGTCGCCGACGCTCGACCTGTTCGGCGGACAGTTGCAGCCAGGCAACGTCATCGAGCTCAGTGTCCCCAAAAGCGACGTCCAGCGGCTCATCGGGATGATCGACTTCATGAGGTACGGCGAGATCGTGGCCGGCGGAATCCTCATCCTGGTGGGAATCTTCTTCGCGTACCGATTCTTCGACAATGTCATCAAGGAGACCCCGTTCAGCGTCGGTGCCAGCATCGACCTGGTCGTGGTTGCTGCCTGCCTGGTCCTGTACCCGGTCATCACCGGAGGGCTTCGGGTGATGAGTACCAACGCCATTCAGGCCGCACTCGAAACAACCGAGGTCACCGATACTGCACGAAGCTTCGGCTCGGTCTGGCTGGCCTTGATCGTCGCTCTGGTCCTGCAATTCGTCTACGCAGTTCTCCGGCAAGGCTCCAAGCTCGCTCGCGATGCCGATGGTCTGGTCTGATGGCGGAGGAATTCGTCGACCATCTCGTCGTCTGTCATCTGGGCGAGATTCTCGACGCCCGCGGTATGACTCTCGCGGAACTCTCCCGTCTCGCCGGGGTCAGCGTCGTCAATCTGTCGGTGCTCAAGAACGACCGCGCCAAGGCCATCCGATTCTCGACGCTCACCGCAGTCTGTCGCGTCCTCGGCTGCACACCCGGCGACCTGTTCACCCTCCGCGAGATCTGACGTCCGCCCGATCGCAGCCACACCAGTCGGACAAATCGAACAAGTACATTGGATGACGGTAACCAGCACTACGAGAGAGAGTCCATCACATTGTCTGCTCCGGCCGGTCAACCGTTGTCCAAGGGTCAGAACGGCCCCCTCACCGTCGGTGACGTCGTCGTCTCCATCTCGCTGGCCGTACCTGCGGACCTGTCCGCGCTACTGGTCACCGACGCCGGAATAGTACGCACCGACGCCGACTTCGTATTCTTCAACCAGCCCACCGGCCCCGGTGTTCGCCTCGAGCCCGGCCAGGGCGGACCGGCCCGGCTCGCCGTGTCGCTCGCGGCAGTGCCCGCCGACATCGAGCAGATCCGCGCGGTCATCACCCTCGACGACGCGTCGAGCAACTTCGGGCGATCCACCGCCCCCGTGGCGCGGGTGAGCGATACAGCCGGAAATGTGTTGTACGAGTACACAATCGATGGCCTCAGCTCGGAGTCCATCGTGATCGCGCTGGAGATCTACCGCCGTCAGGGAAGTTGGAAGGTGCGAGCCGTCGGGCAGGGCTACGCGGGCGGGTTCGCCGCCCTGGTGACCGATCACGGTGTGTCCGTGGACGACGCCCCTGCTCCGACACCTGCCGCACCGACACCTCCTCCCGCTCCCGTCACTCCACCGCCGCCCGCTGCCCCGCCGGCACCGCCCGCCGCCCCGGTCCCCACCGAGGCTCCGGAAGTCAGCCTCACCAAGTCCAAGCCCGTCAGCCTCACGAAGGGCCAGAAGGTCACCCTCCGCAAGGACGGCGGCGTGGCGCTGACGGTCATCCGGATGGGTCTCGGCTGGGACCCGGTGACCACTCCGAAGAAGGGCGGATTCTTCGGCGGCGGCGGCCGAGCTGCGAACATCGACCTGGACGCGTCGGCGATCATGCTCGCCGACCGCAACGTCAACGATGTCGTCTACTACGGGCAGCTCAATGCCAAGGACGGCTCGATCGTGCACCAGGGTGACAACCTCACCGGCGAAGGCGAGGGCGACGACGAGGTGATCGTGGTCGACCTGACGCGGGTACCCAAGCACGTGACCGGCATCATCTTCACGGTCACGTCGTACCGCGGTCAGACGTTCGAGCAGGTCGCGAACGCATTCTGCCGTCTCGTCGACAACACCACCAACACCGAACTGGCCCGCTTCACTCTGCAGGGCGGCATGCCGTTCACCGGTCTGGTGATGGCGAAGGTGTACCGCCAGGGCAGCGAATGGAAGCTCCAGGCCATCGGCGACGGTATCCAGGCCAAGCATGCCGGTGAAGCCGTCAAACAGCTCGGCCGCTATATGTGACCTTGCGGGCAGTAGTCGTCCGATCTGCAGCGCCGTCGAGCACGCCACCGAGCGGGTCGACGGCGCTGCCGTTTCGAATGAGATCCTCCGCCGGACGGTAGATCTGCCGAACGATCAACGCGCACAATCCGATCACGGCGACATCGCGCACCACGACGGTCGCGGTGAACCACTGTTCGGGTAGACCCTTGTTCTCCACACCCAGGTAGTAGTACATCCGCGGGAACCAGACGAAGGCGTCGATCGTCATCCACGCCAACAGGATTCGACGATGTGGCAACGCCAGTACGGCCAGCGGAACCAGCCACAGCGAGTACTGCGGACTCCACACCTTGTTGGTGAGCAGGAACCCGGCGACCACCAGGAACACCAGCTGCGCGAGCCGCGGCCGCGTCGGTGCCGTCGTGCCTATGTACGCGATCAGCGCACACACGATGGCGAACAACACGAGCGTCACGGCATTGAGAACCAACGGTTTGTCGCCCGGGTACAGGGGACCGTCGAAACCGGTCCAACCAGTGAACGAGGTGACGACGTTGTACAGCGAATCCGGGTCCGCACCACGCTCGGAATTGAGCCGGAAGAACTCGTACCATCCCGACGGATACAGCAGCGCCAGTGGAAGATTGACCGCCAACCAGGCACCGATCGCCGCACCGGCGGCGATGCCCCACTCGCGCATCTTCCCGGTGCGCCAGCACAGCACCAGCAGCGGACCGAGGAACAGCAGGGGATAGAGCTTGGTGGCACCGCCGAGACCGATCAGAACTCCGGCCAGTACCGGCTTCTTCTTGGCCCATGCCAGCAACCCAGTGAGCGCGAAAGCCGTTGCGAGAGCGTCGAAATTGGTGAATCCGTGCACGATCACCAGGGGCGAGACCGCCACGAGGGCAGCGTCCCAGATGCGGCGTCCGGCGGCTATTGCGGTGGCCCATACGGTGACCAACCAGGCGACGGCCAATCCCAGGGCAACCACGTTGAAGTAGACGACGACCGGCAACGCCTGCGGCAGGAAACTCAGTGAGTTCCATGCCTTTCCGACGACCATCGACCCGTACTGGTAGAGCCCGGCGAGCACCGGGTACTCCATGTACCGAATCTGACTCGACCCGTCGGCCTTGGTCTCTTCCCAGGACTTCTTGTACGGGAACGCACCTTGATCGAGTCGCTCCGCCCCGTACAGCGGCACGGTATCGGAGTAACACATCGCCACGTACTGACGACTGCCACTCCAATCGAGTCCGAGCTCACCGCCCGGTCCCACCGGTGCCTGCTGGATACACGCGGCCTTGGCGAACCAACCGAAGCAGAGAAAGACCACCGCGAGCAGCAGAATCACCCGGAGCGCAGTGAACCAGCGCTGCCGTCCGATGACCGCGTGCTTGCCGACCGGACCGCCGATGACCGAGGACAATTCCTCGGTCATCGGATCGGTACGACTGGGTAGATCGCGGTCCGCAGCGCTCGCCGAATCGAGGCGACCGGGGCTCGCCACGGCTCGACCCTTGCGGTCGGGTTCGGTCGTCACCGCCGCGTCGCTACTGCCCGGGCGCTGCCGGTTCGGGCGCTGCCGGTTCAGGTGCCGCCGGTTCGGGTTCCGCGGGCTGCGCCGGTGCCAGTCCGGGAAGCGGGATGGTCACGCCGGGCAGAATCTCGACCTGCCGCGGAGTGATGACTACCGGCGGCGAGATCTCCGTCGGAATCGGCAGGGTCACCTGCGGCGGAGCTGTCGATGGTGCCACCGTCGTCGCCGGAGCGGGTGCCGAGTACTGCGGCACACCGGCCTGACCCGCGATGGCCTCGGGCGTCGGGAAGGTCTCGTTCGAGGTGCCGTCCAACGTGCCGTCCATCGTGTCTTTCCAGATGTCCGACGGTAGGCCCGATCCGTAGATCGGTCCGCCGTAACTGTTCTCGAGCGGCAGACCCTGCTCGGTGCCCACCCAGACGGCAGTGGACAGCGACGGCGTGTAGCCGACCATCCAGGCATCCTTGTTCTGACCGGTGTCTCCGAGCTGAGCGGTACCGGTCTTGGCTGCCGACTGGCGACCGCCGGCGAGGTTGTGACCGTTGGAGTAGCCGGCGATCGGACGCATCGCCGAGGTCACGTTGTCCGCAACCGCAGCCGAGACGACCTGCTGGCCGGCTTCGGGAGCCCGGTCGAGCAGCACGGTGCCGTCGGCGGTGACGACCTTCTGCACGAAGTGCGGAGTGTGATAAACGCCGGACGCAGCCAATGTCGCGTAGGCCGAAGCCATGTCGATGACGCGAGACTGGTACTGGCCGAGCACGACTCCGTAGTTGGGGCCCGCGTTGTCGGGCTCGGTGAGGGTGGGTCCGACGCCCTCGATCTCCTGCGGGATGCCGAGCGTGTGTGCCATGTCCGCGATGGCCTGCGGACCGTTGTCCATGCTGAGCATCATCCGGTAGAAGCTGGTGTTCAGTGAACGCTTCAGCGCCTCGGCGATGGTGCACGTTCCACAGGAAGCGCCCTCGACATTGCTGATCTCGATGCCGTTGACGTCGAGCGGGGAGCTGTCGTACATCTTCGACAGCGGAATGCCCTGATCCAGCGCGGCGGCAAGACCGAACACCTTGAACGAGGATCCGGTCTGCAAGCCGGACTGGGCGAAGTCGAATCCTCGACCGTCCGCACCGCCGTAGTACGAGCGAACCGCGCCGGTGCGTGGATCGATCGACACCGACGCCGTCCGCAGCTCCGAGGGCTCGCCCTCCATGTTGCTGTTCACGGCCTCGACCGCGGCCGCCTGGGCGTTCGGGTCGATGGTCGTGGTGATCTGCAACCCCTCGGTATTGAGGTCCTGGTCACTGATACCCACCGCCGACAGCTCTCGCAGCACCTGGGCCTTGATCAAGCCGTCCGGCCCGGCATCCTGAGCATCGCCGGTATCGACCTGCGCGCTCGGGACCACCGCCGGGAACGTCATCGACGCCCGCTGGGTCGCATCGAGCTGACCCTGGGAGACCATGCCGTCGAGCACGTAGTCCCAACGCGCTTGCGCGCCGGTGGGGTTGAACTCGGGATCGAGATTGGAGGGTTGCTGGATGACGGAGGCGAGAACGGCACCCTCCTCCACCGACAGCTGGTCGACGGACTTGCCGAAGTACGCCGTCGACGCGGCGGCGATGCCGTAGGCACCGCGACCGAAGTAGATGGTGTTCAGGTACGCCGCAAGAATGTCGTCCTTGGACCACTGCCGCGCCATCTTCGAGGAGATGACGAGCTCACGCATCTTTCGGGTCAGCGTCCGATCGTTACCGACCAGCGCGTTCTTGACGTACTGCTGGGTGATGGTCGAGCCACCGCCGGCACTGTCGCGTCCGAGCACGTTGTCACGCAGAGCCCGGCCGAAACCGGTCACCGAGAATCCCGGATTGGAATAGAAGTCGCGATCCTCGGCCGAGAGAACGGCGTTGCGCACGTGCTCCGGGATCTGATCGATCGTCACGTCGGTGCGGTTGCCCTCGGGTGGCACCACCTTGCCGAGCACACTCGAGCCGTCGGCCGCGAAGATCGTGGCGACCTGGTTGGTTCTGATGTCGCCGGGACGCGGCACGTCCTCGACGGTGTACGCCACCATGAACGCCAGGATCGGCACGATCAGACCCAGGGCGATCAACGCATACATCGTGCGTCGAACGACCCGCCACTTGGACTTCTTCTTCGTTTTCGCGGCGGGACCTCTTTCGGGCGGCTCGGGCGGTTCGCTGCCCGAGGAGAGAACTGATGGATCGTTCGGTTCGTGGGGTGGTGGCACAGCACCGGACCGAGTCACGCCCGTCGGGGCAGCGGATCGAACAGGAGGCGCGATGGGCGGCTCTCCGTACCGACGTTCGCCGTAGGGACGCTCGCCCGCGGGACGTCCACTCACCGGATCCACCGGCGGCCTGCCCTGAACGGGCCGGCCCTGCGGGGGCACGGGAGGACGGCCCTGCGGCGGCATCGGACGCTGCCCGGGAGGAGGACCCGGACGCTGACCGGGAGGAGGCATCGGAGGACGGCCCTGCGGCGGCATCGGACGCTGCCCGGGAGGAGGTCCCGGACGCTGGCCGGGAGGGGGTACCGGTCGCTGGCCGGGCGGAGGCATCGGGGGACGGCCCTGCGGCGGCATCGGACGCTGGCCGGGAGGGGGTACCGGGCGACGCCCGGGTGGGTCGGAATGCCGGCTGCCGCGCGGCGGCCCGGGCACGTCGGGACGCCGTCCGGAGTCGCTACGGCCCGGTTCGTTGCTACCCGGATTGTTGTCGTAGGGGGAACTCACGTACGAATCTCCAGTAATTTCGGCGGCCGCGTCGAATTCTCGGTGGATGGGATCAGCTGAGCGATTGTGTCACTCACTCGCTGTTCGACGGTTCGGTTGACGGGAACCCGATCGCGGACGACGGGGTTGCTTGGGCGCGGGGACGGCCCCGAGGACATAGGACTGGACGAGGTGGTTCCAACTGCACGACCTACACACCTCGACCACGTGGACCGAGAACTCCTCCTGGGTCGCCGCGAGACGGACGAGTTCGTCCGCCGTTCTCGCCGACCCGGACAGTGCCCCGAGCTTCTCACCGAACACCCAGGACACCAGCGTGAGCTGCTCCTTGCGGCAGATGGGGCACACCACATCGCTGCCACGTCCGTGGAACTTGGCGGCGCGAAGAAGGTACGGATCCGCATCACAGACCGCTGCGACGCCCGTCCTTCCGGAGTACACCTCGGCCAGCAGCGACCGACGCTGAAGGGCGTAGTCCACCACCTGTCGCTGAAGTCGCACGAGGACCAGAGTACGTGCGGCCCCTCCGATGCGGACCTGCGAACCCCGCCTCGACGGCGAGCAGGGCCCATTTCGGCCCTCGGAAACTCCGCTCCACCTGTGCCGACGCGGTCTGCCCCTCGACGCAGGCGAGAGACGCAGATCGCACCGACGTCGATTCGGTGTGAGCTCCGGTCCCTACACTTGCTCGCATGTCGGCCACATCGGGAATCCACGTGCGCCCCCGACGACACGGCGACCTGACCACTCTCCTGCCCATCCTGCAACGTGCGCACGAATTACACCGTTATCCCGTGCGCGCAGCGGCGGTGCGAGCCGACTGGCTTGCCCCACCGAACGAACTCGCGGCCTGGGTGGCCGAGTCCGACGACGACGTCGTCGGCCATGTCGCGCTGCACTCGACGGCAGCACCGGGAACCGATCCCGGCGCGGACGACGCAAGCGCGCAGTGGCGGCGAGCAACGGGGGTGGCTGCTGATCGACTCGCTGTGGTGTCGCGCTTGGTCACCGACGGTTCCGTACCGGGCAGTGGAACGACTCTGCTTGCACACGCGATCGATACTGCGCGCGATGCAGGGCGCGTGGCGGTTCTGCTCGTCGAGCCGAGTAGCGCCGCCCTCGGCTTCTACCGCAGGCGAGGGTGGCAACAGATCGGGACGTCTGCGCAGCAGTGGGGCGAGTATCGAGTCGATGCCGTGCTGATGGTGGCACCGTCTCGCTGAGCCGACTGGCCACGTGCACGTTCACCCGCGCTCGGTCACGCCGACAGTGCAAAAAACGCACACACCACTGCACCGCAGAGACGTACGCGGTCCGCCGATCGCAGCCGACTCATCAGGTGTTCGTTGCGTCCCGCACGCCCCAGTTCGCCATGGGTGGGGGCAGCCACGAAGGCAGTCGCCGACGCCGAGACCGCCGCGCCGCCGATGCTCGTCAAGACAACCGCATCGATCGGCCCGGACACCAACACCCACAGACACGCAGCAGCGAGCAGTCCGTAGACCGGCCCGACGACGAGGGTTATCCGACGCGAGTGCGCGTCGTGGGCACGCGACCAGTCTTCGTCCGGAACCTCCGCCAGCGCCGGATAGACGACGCCGGTCACCACCATCTGAAAGCCCAGGTGGAGGGCCGCGGCGGCGAGAAGCGCGTCGACCGGGGTCATGTGTCGCACGATACGTGCACGGCCGAGTTGTCAGAATATGTATCGGCGCGATACATTCTTCGATAGTGCGGTCAATCGCATCGTCATGATGTGATCGTTGGATTCGAGAAGGGGGAGTTGCATGCTCGAGCTCGCAATTCTCGGACTGCTTCTCGAATCACCCATGCACGGTTACGAGCTCCGCAAGCGGCTGACCGGCCTGCTCGGAGCTTTTCGAGCGTTTTCGTACGGATCGCTGTACCCGGCACTCCGTCGACTACAAACCGACGGTCTCATCGCCGAGGACGCCGGTCCCGACTTGCTCGTGAAGAGACGAGCAAAACGGGTGTATCAGCTCACCCCGCTCGGCAGGGAACGATTTGCCGAACTGGTGGCCGACACCGGACCGCAGAACTACACCGACGACGGATTCGGCGTACATCTTGCCTTCTTCAGTCGGACTCCCGCGGAAGCTCGAGTCCGCATTCTCGAAGGCAGACGTCGCCAGGTCGAGGAGCGCCGAGAAGGCCTCCGCGACGCTGTGGCCAAGGCGAACGGGACACTCGACCGCTACACCCGGCAGCTACATCAGCTCGGTCTCGAATCGAGCGAACGCGAGGTGCGCTGGCTCAACGAAGTCATCGCAGCCGAGCAGGCCGACCCCAACCCAGCACCGTCCCGCACAGCACCAAACAGGACAGTCAAGACAGAAGGAGAACCCGACCATGGGTGAGAACAACAACGCAATCCGCGTGGCCATTGTGGGTGTGGGCAACTGCGCCTCATCCCTGGTCCAGGGTGTCGAGTACTACAAGGACGCGGACGAGAACGCCACCGTCCCCGGCCTCATGCACGTCATGTTCGGCAAGTACCACGTCCGCGACGTCGAGTTCGTCGCCGCGTTCGACGTGGACGCCAAGAAGGTCGGCTTCGATCTCTCCGAGGCCATCTTCTCCAGCGAGAACAACACCATCAAGATCGCCGACGTACCCCCGAAGGACGTCCACGTCCTGCGCGGACCGACCCTCGACGGCCTCGGCAAGTACTACCGCGAGACCATCACCGAGGCCGACGGCGACGCCGTCGACGTAGCGCAGGCCCTGCGCGACGCCAAGGTGGACGTGCTCGTGTCCTACCTCCCCGTCGGATCCGAAGAAGCCGATAAGTTCTACGCACAGGCCGCCATCGACGCAGGCGTCGCCTTCGTCAACGCGCTACCCGTCTTCATCGCCTCGGACCCCGTCTGGGCCAAGAAGTTCGAGGACGCAGGCGTCCCCATCGTCGGCGACGACATCAAGAGCCAGGTCGGTGCCACCATCACCCACCGCGTCATGGCCAAGCTCTTCGAAGACCGCGGCGTGCAGCTCGACCGCACCATGCAGCTCAACGTCGGCGGCAACATGGACTTCCTCAACATGCTCGAGCGCACCCGCCTCGAGTCGAAGAAGATCTCCAAGACCCAGGCCGTCACGTCGAACCTGCAGAAGGAATTCAACGCCAAGGACGTCCACATCGGACCGTCCGACCACGTCGGCTGGCTCGACGACCGCAAGTGGGCCTACGTCCGCCTCGAAGGCCGCGCCTTCGGTGACGTTCCCCTGAGCCTTGAGTACAAGCTCGAAGTATGGGACTCGCCCAACTCCGCAGGCGTCATCATCGACGCAGTCCGCGCCGCGAAAATCGCCAAGGACCGCGGAATCGGTGGACCGGTCATCCCGGCTTCGGCCTACCTGATGAAGAGCCCCCCGAAGCAGCTGGCCGACGACGTCGCCCGCGAGCAGCTGGAAGCGTTCATCATCGACGCATAAATGCCTGCGACAGTGGTGTGACTGAGTGCCCGCGACGGCACTCATCCGCGCCACTGCCCCCGCCCGCCGGTCCACTCGATGTGACATTGACCCCCGAAAAGGTCACTGAATGTCACATCGAGTGGACCGGTGGGCGTTCGTCTATCCGGCCGCGGTGATTTCTCGTGGATCGAATGTCACCCGGATTTCCCTGATTGTTCCGTCCTCGATTCGCTGCCAATTGGCGGTGCTTGCCGGGGAGGCGATCGACGTGTGCAGATCGAACCACGTCAGTACGTTGGGGCCGTCCACGAAGACGTGGGTGATATCGATGTCGGTGACGATCTCCGACATTCCTTTCAATCCCGCCACACATTCCGCGCCGTTGGCCGCTGTGCCCAGTGGTCCCCGGAATGTCGCGTCCTCGTGCAGGATCGACGCCAGGGTGTCGAAATCTTTGCTTTTCCAGGCCTCGAAGTAGGTTGCGGCAACTTCTTTCGGTGTCCGTGTCATGACCTCGAGTCTCGAGCGCACCGGGTCAGAAGTCCAACAGTTGCTTCCGATGACCATCAGAAGTTCTACTCATAGCCGCAGCTGAAGCTAGCGCGCTATCGTGTGCTGGTGGCCATCGATCCCACGTCCAAGCATCCGGTCCTCGAACGCGTCCGCGCGCTGGCCTTCGCCTATCCCGAGGTGTCCGAGAAGATCTCCCACGGACGGCCTACCTTCCGCACGTCCTCGGTCTTCGTGTACTTCGGCGGTGGCGTCAAAGGCGGCGACCAACACGACCTCTCGATCCTGGTCAAATGCGAGAGCGCCGAGGAACAGCGTGCCTGCGAGCTCGAACCCCGGTACTTCCACCCCGCCTACCTCGGACCGGCCGGCTGGGTGGGATTCGACCTCTCCGACGCCGACGACGACGTCTGGGCCGAGGCCGCCGAACTGATCGACTGCAGCTACCGCGTGACTGCCCCGAAGCGCAACGTCGCCAGACTCGATGCCGGTGAGGGTCCGAATCTGGATGTTCAGCAGTGGAACTGAGGCAGCTGGAGTACTTCGTCGCCGTGGCCGAGGAAGCGAACTTCACCCGCGCCGCTGCCCGAGTTCACATCAGCCAATCCGGCGTCAGCGCCCAGATCCGCGCGCTCGAACGAGAACTCGGTGCCGAATTGATCGACAGATCCGGCGGTACAGCAACATTGACCACCGCAGGCCAGGCCGCGCTGGCACACGCCCGTGCGACTCTGGCCGCCGCCGACTCGGTTCGGCAATCCGTCGACGATGTTGCCGGACTTCTACGTGGATCCGTCCGGATCGGCATGGTGACCGCGTGCACCGTCCCACAACTGTTCGACGCGTTGGCCCGCTTCCGTTCGGCGTATCCCGGCGTCGAACTTGCTCTGCAGGAGGGGAATTCGGATCGTCTGGTAGCCGATGTGCGCTCAGGGGAACTGGATCTCGCACTGGTCGGCGTCGCGGCTCGGGCCCCCGACGGACTGGAATCGATGGTGATCATCGAGGAACGAATCTGCGCGGCCGTGTCACCGAACCATCCGTTGGCATCGCTCGAGCGGGCGACGTTGGCTCAGGTGAATCACTACCCGGTCGTCTCGCTTCCCGTGGGTACCGGAGTGCGGGCGGTGTTCGACCGTGACTGCGCCGGAGCGGGGCTGCCGCCGTCGATCCCGTTGCAGGCCAGCGCTCCCGACGCAGTCGCCGACCTCGCTGCACGCGGCCTAGGGGTGGCAATTCTGAGCGCATCGATGCTCGATACCTACGGCGATCGACTGACTGTGGTGGAGCTGGCGGACTCGACCACAGCAGCGCTGTTGGCTCTCGTCTGGACCCCGAAACCGAACGCCGCGTCGGCGAGGTTCGTCTCGATGACGCTGGATGCCTACGGTTCCACCGCGATCTGAACCGGATCGATAACCGGAGTCGTTCGGCGCACAGGTCGGGACTTCCTACCCCAGTGCCGGGCGCACCTGCGAACCTACGGTCGAAGACATGAAAACTCCCACCTTCGGTCAGCGTCTTCGCTACGACGTCGGCGGCGTCCTCCCGGACGACCTACGGGATTGGGTCCTCCACGACCTGACCGGACGTGGATCCACTCCGCGCTATCTGGCCCGATTCCTCGTTCCACTGGCCGCCGTGCTCTTGCTGTTCCTCCTGTTTCCAGGGCCGAACTGGATTGCGGGTCTGATGATGATGCTGATCTTCGTCCCGGTCGTCTACTTCGCCTCCGCACTGCATCTGATCTATCGCGCGTTCCGGCTCGGGCAACACGGGATCGACGCAGCCTCGATTCCACGCGCTACGCCCAGTGCGGAACGCGACCGCAGAACCTACGAGGCCAACTACAGGCACCCGTGACCACCACACCCGATATTCGAACGAAAACAGCACAGGACGAGGCAACCATGACCAGCACCCAGACAGAGCCCGCGACCGATGTCGGAAAGCCACGAATCGGAGACCGCGCGCCGTCGTTCACTGCAGTCACCACGCAAGGGCCCATCGATTTTCCCGCCGACTACCGCGGAAAATGGGTAATTTTCTTCTCGCACCCCGCAGATTTCACACCCGTCTGCACCAGTGAGTTCATCACCTTTGCCTCGATGGCAAACGAATTGCGTGACTACAACACCGAATTGGTCGGCCTGTCGATCGATGGTCTGTACAGCCATATAGCGTGGTTGCGCACGATCAAGGACAAGATCAGTTTCAACGGGATGTCCGGTGTCGAGGTCGAATTCCCTCTGGTCGAGGACATCTCGATGGACATCGCCCGGGCGTACGGCATGATCATGCCCGGCGAGAGCTCGTCGAAGGCAGTGCGGGCGGTGTTCGTCGTGGACCCGAAGAGTGTGGTGCGCGCAGTCATCTACTACCCGCTGAGCACCGGTCGGAACTTCGACGAGATCCTGCGTCTGATCAAGGCACTGCAGACCGCAGACGCATTCGACGTTGCGACGCCGGCAGATTGGCGCCCGGGCGACCCGGTCATCGTGCCACCGGCCGGTTCGTGCGGTACTGCCGCGGACCGAATGGACGGTACCGATTCCGACGTGGAATGCCAGGATTGGTTCTTCTGCACACGGTCGATCAGTGCAGAAGACATCGAAGGTGCCATCCGCGCACGCTGAGAGTCAGCGAATCTTCTTGACGGTGAACCACAGTGCGACAAGCAGACCCAGCAGCGCCAGCGACGGCGGTACGCCGGGATCACCTCCGATGATCCCGGCGACAGCGAACCCGAGCGCCACCAGCGCGAAGAATCCCAGAATGCCCGCCAGCAGCTGCAGATGATCCTGTGCCGTCACGACTTGACGCCGCCTGCGGTCAAGCCCGAGATGATGCGGCGTTGGAACAGCAGCACCATGATCACCAGCGGGATGGCCACGATGGTCCCGGCGGCCATGATTGCCGCATACGGCACCACGAGCGGATCGTTGCCGGTGAACCGCGCGATGGCCACGGTCACCGGCTCGGTGCTGTCACTCGAGAGCTGACTCGCCAGCAGGTACTCGTTCACCGCTGCGATGAACGCGAGGATGGCGGTGGTGAACAGGGCAGGTGCGGCAAGTGGAAGCATCACCAATCGGAAGGCCTGGAAGCGTCCGGCGCCGTCGATCCGGGCGGCTTCTTCGAGCTCCCAGGGCAATTCGGCGAAGAACGCCGCCAGCGTGTAGATCGTCAATGGCAGTACGAACGAGATGTTCGGGATGATCATGGCCTGATAGCTGCCGATCCACCCGATGTTGGTGAAGAACTGGAACAGCGGGGTGACCAGCGCGACGACCGGGAACATCGAGGCACCCAGGATGATGCCCGTCACCACGTATTTGAAGCGAAAGTCGATGCGCGAGAGTGCATATGCAGTGAAGATGCCGATGGTCAGTGCGATCAGCGTGGTCGCGCCGCCGACGATGAGGCTGTTGCCCACCGCCCGCAGAAAGTTGTTGCCGTTCGCGGTCGACAGGGCATTTTCGAAATTTTCCCACGTGACATGCGTCGGCCACGGCGTCGTGTCGAAGGTGTAGCGCGGGTCGCGGAACGCGGTGACGACCATCCAGTAGAACGGTGCCAGCCCCCAGACGAGAATGACGACGACGCCGAGATAGATGCGGGCCTGCTTCATCGGCCGGCCCCCTTACGCTGAGTGTCCTGCGTGGCAACGGCATTGGCACCGAGGAACTTGACCAAAATGAACGCCACTACGAAGATCATGACGAACGAGATGGTCGACAGTGCCGCAGCGCTGTTGAATCCCTGCCGGATCTGCTCCACCACCAGGATCGAGATGGTTCGCGTGGCGGGATTGCCTTCGGTGAGGATGGCGGGAAGGTCGTACATCCGCAGCGCGTCCATGGTGCGGAACAGAATTGCGACCATCAGCGCGGGCTTGACCAGTGGCAGCGTGATCTTGGTGAAACGCTGCCACGCCGACGCGCCGTCGACGCGAGCTGCCTCGTAGACGTCCGCCGGGATCATCTGTAGCCCGGCCAGGATCAGCAGCGCCATGAACGGCGTCGTCTTCCAGACATCGGCGATGATGACCGCGAAACGCGCCGGCCACGCGTCACCGGTCCACAGAATGTTCGTTCCCAGAATGCGATTGGCGATACCGTCGTACGCGAAGATGAAGTACCAGAGCTTGGCCGTCACCGCCGTCGGGATGGCCCACGGGATCAGGATCGCGGCGCGCAGCAGGGCCCGTCCGGCGAAGGTCTTGCCCATGATCACGGCCATGGCGAAGCCGATGAGCACCTCGATGGACACCGTCACGACGGTGAAGAACGCGGTGTTGCCGACCGCGCCCCAGAACTGAGAACCGAGAGTTCCCGGCGGGCAGGGCACCAGCGTGCCCGACGCCGACGTGCATTGCTGCAGTATCCAATGCGTGTAGTTGGCGAAACCCGCAGAGCCGCCGGAGACGAACATGCCGGTGGCCGGATCGAGACCGGGATCCTTGGAGAACGACATCACCAGAGCTCGAACGACCGGGTAGACGATGACGATCGCGAGGATCACCAGCGTCGGTGCGATCAGCAGCCAGGCCCGACCAGGCGTCAGCCCGAAGCGCTTGTTCTTGGACCGCACATGCCGACCGCGGCCGGGGGACGAGCCCCCGGCCGCGGTGGTTGCGCCGGCCCCACTGGTCACACCAGCAGGTACAGCCATTGGTTCTCCCGAAATCAGTTGGCGCCGGCGGTTTCGATGCCGGCCTGCATGTCCGTGATCGCCTGGTCGACGTTCTTCTCACCCTTGATCGCGGCAGACACGTTGTCCTGCACGGCCTTCGATACGGCCGGGTAGAACGGGGTCACGGGACGCGGAACTGCATTCTCGATGGATTCCTTCAGTGCGGGAAGGTACGGCATCGCGGCGATCAGTGCGGGGTCGTCGTACAGCGATGCAAGCACGGGCGGCAGTGCACCCTCGGCGATGATGCGCTGAGCCTGCTCGCCCTGCAGGAATCGCAGGAAGTCGGCAGCGGTGGCCTTGTTCTCGGAGTACGCGCTGATCGCGGCGTTGTATCCGCCGAGCGTCGAGGTGCCGACTCCGGTGACTCCGGGAAGCGGTGCGACCGAGTACTTTCCGGCCACAGTCGATCCTTCCTCGGCCGCGGTGCCGTAGACGTACGGCCAGTTGCGCAGGAACAAGGTCTGACCGTCCTGGAATGCCTGCTGGCTCTCGGACTCCTTGAACGTGGTGTCCTGAGCGGGAATGACGCCGGTCTCGAACGCGGTGACGAGGGTCTGCAGTCCTGCCCTCGCCTCCGGGCTGTCGACGGTGGGGGTCTTGCCGTCCTCGGCCACGATGGATCCGCCGTGCGCATTGATGATCTCCGACGCGTTGGCCGTCAGACCTTCGTACGGGGCGAATTGCCCGGCGTAGCAGTCGATGTTGTTGTCCCGGGCGACCTGGCAGTCCTCGGTGAGCTCGGCCCAGGTGGTGGGCGCCTCGGGGAGCAGATCACTGCGGTAGTAGAGCAGTCCACCGTTGGTGTTCTTCGGTGCGGCGTACTGCGTGCCGTTGTAGGTCGCGCTGGCGACGGTTGCGGGCAGAACGCCTCCGTTGTCGAGCGCGAATTCGCCCTCGAGCGGCACGAGCCAGCCCTTGGCCGCGAACTCGGCGGTCCAGACGACGTCGAGTGCCATCACGTCGTAGTCGCTCTGCTGAGCCTGCAGCTGCTGGACGAAGTCGTCGTGGGCCTGATCGGCGTCGGCGGACTGCTCCTTGAAGGTGACCTGCTCGTCGGGGTGGCTGGAGTTCCACTCCGAGATGATCTGCTGGACGACACCGGTCTCGGTGGTGTCCTGGCCCTCTACATAGGTGATAGGTCCACGGCCGTCGGCATTTTCGGATGCAGCACCCGAATCGCCGCCCGAACCGCTGTCGCTCGAACATCCGGTGAGCGTCAGCAGCGTGGCTGCCGTTGCAACCACCGCCACCTTCGTGATCAAAGACGCCATTGTTCTCTCCACTTACTTCTACGCGGTGGTATGTGCCCGGAGATGGGCACGCAGAATCTCGCTGTGATGCTCCCCCCGACACATATGTCGATGGGTACTGTGGCACACATCGCACCGCGCAGTGGTCGTTATCGCGTTCCTGAATCGGTCAACCAGGACGTGTCGTAAGGGGCCGGTAGCCTTTCGCTCATGAGTTCGGACAAGATGCTGACGCGGATCGGCGGGCTGCTGCGCCAGGCCGAGTCCACCGACAATCCACACGAGGCCGAGGCCTTCATGGAGGCAGCTCAGCGTCTGGCCACGTCGGCGTCGGTCGATCTGGCAGTGGCTCGTTCGCACAGCGCGTCACGGGAACGGCAGGCGACACCCAGCCAGAAGGTGATCCCCATCGGAGAACCGGGCAAGCGTGGACTCAAGACCTACGTGCACCTGTTCGTGTCCATCGCACACGCCAACGACGTCCAATGCGATGTGTCCCGATCGTCGACGCAGGTGTTCGCCTACGGTTTCGACTCCGACATCGAGACCACCGAAGCCCTCTACTCCTCGCTGCTGATCCAGATGGTGCGAGCCTCCGACGCGTACATCAAGTCCGGTGCCTACAAATCCGAGACGGCCATCCGTACCGTCACCGAGATCAAGAATCGCCGACGCTACACCCGGCGCGAGGAAGTGCCGGTCGCTGCGGTGACGGCGCGGCTCAACTTCCAGACCGCATTCGCGTCGCGCATCGGTCAACGACTCGGTGACGTGAAGAAGGACACCGAGGCGAAGGCCATCGCACAGGAGCAGCAGGGCGCTGGTACGGCGCTTGTGTTGCGCAACAAGGAGATCGAACTGCGCGACTACTATCGACAGACCTCGACCGCGCGCGGACACTGGCGCGGCCAGAGCGCGAACGCCGGCTACTCCGAGGGTGCCCGAAAGGCCGGAGATCGAGCGGGGCGAAACGCGAAGATCGGCGGTCATGCCGAAATCGACGCCGCGAGCCGGCAGTTGGGTCGCTGACTACCGAGTTCGCGGCGATGCCGCGAACACCGGCCATCCGATTTCCGTGCGCCACTGCGTCGAATCGTCCGTATCGCGCGGCCCGACGGCGTAGACCTCACGAACCGGCCCCGCGATGGCCAGGCCGTTGGTCTCCACGTAAATCCCCAGAGCGCCGTAGGTGACGTCGATATCGTCGTGGGGCCCATGATGGACCGTCACCGCGAGTTCGGTCGGCTGCAGCGTCATCGGCCGAATTCTGTTCAGAGAGAGCGTATGTGCGGTGGGGACATAGACGGTCATGGCCCCGCGCCCCTCGGTGAACAACTCGTTGTCGTACAACCCACCCGGTGGTCCGGTGTTGTCGGAAACGGCTGCGTCGATCTCGGCCATCGCGTCGGAGTACCAGTCCAGCACCTCGGACGCGTCGACCATCTCGGAAATTGCTGCGACAGAGCACTCTTCGGTGAGGATGCGTCGAACCTCGATGGTCGGTGGCGTCGGGTCGAGGAGTCGCCGCAGGGCCGTGACCGCTGATCGGGTGTCGTCCAACTGCCGCTCGAGCCGAGTGAGGTGTTCGGTGATCAGTCGGGCTCGGGCGTCGGGGTCCGGGGTGTGCATGATCGCCCGCACCTCACGCTCGGGCATCTGCATGGTGCGGAACCGGCTGATGACCTGCGCCGTGGCAACCTGATCGGTGTCGTAGTACCGATAGCCGGAGTAGTCGTCGACGGTCGCAGGCTCGAGCAGACCCGACTCGTGATAGCGCCGCAGCGTCTTGACCGACAGGTGCGTGATCCGAGAGAACTCACCGATCGTCAACAAACCGTTCATATCGACATTCTGACCCCTCCCCCTGCGGGAGAGTGAACACTCGCCTTGGGACAGGGGTGACACTCGGTTCACGGCCGAACTTCGATGCTGGGGATTCGGGTGTAGCCGGGGCTGTTAGCAAATTCGCGCGCATTCGCCAAGTGCGCGGGGAATCGCGTCGAATCGGAGACGAATCTGCTCGCGTATGACAAACGCGCGCGCATTTGCGGGGACTCGGGGTGCGGGGACTCCGGGGCGGCGGGGACTCCGGGGGTGGGGACTCGGGGGTGGGGGACTCTGGGGCGACGGGGACTCCGGGGCGGCGGGGGCGGTCAGTCGAGGCGAGCGAGCACCACGCGCAGTCCGATGACACTGGCGATGGGGAACAGGGCGGCGACCAGCCATGGGATGGCTGCGCCCCAGCCGGTGTCGGGGGAGGCGTCGATCACCACACCGAGTGCGGTCGATCCGATGAGCACTCCGATGCCCCCGAGCGAGGCCATGAAGCCGTAATACGAGCCCAGGCGACGTTCGGCGGCCATGCGCGGCACCAGGTCTCGGGCCTGTGGCATGGCGATCATCTGCCCCAGCGCCAGCAGCAGCACGAACAGAGCGGCCGGGACGAGACCGACCGGACCTTCCAACTCGAAGGGACTGAATGCCGCGACCAGGGCGAAAGAAACTGCCATGACGGCGAATCCGATCGGCAGCGTGATCCTCGGTGATACCCCGGCGACGCGTCGGGTGATGGGCAGTTGCGCAGATACCACCAGTACTGCCGAGATCGCGAAGAACCACCCCAGCACCGTCTGCGAACCCCAGGCGCGTTCGACCTCGAGGGGCAGCAGCAGGTACAGCTGGTTGTAGGCCACCAACTGCGCGCTCATCGCCACCGCGAACAGCACGAAGGTTCGGTTGCGCACCACGTCGGTCCAGCCCGAGAGCCATGGGTCGTCGCGATGCTCGCCGCGCTCACGCGGCAGCCACCGCATGTGAGCGGCGACGACCAGAACGAAGATCGCCGCGGCCACGAGGCACGCGATCCTGAAATCGACGAGCAGCAACACCGATCCGACGAGCGGGCCGGTGAACGAGCCGATCTGGCTGCACACCGACATCAGCGCGAAGCTCTCCACGCGCGTGGGTCCGCCGTCGCGTTCGCTTTTGCCCGCCTCGATCGCCACTGCGGATTCGACTGCAGGGGAGAACAATGCGGCTGCGAATCCCACCATCACCGTCGCGATCAACACGGCAGATAGCGAATCGGCGAAGGCGAGACCGACAAATCCTAGCACCCGCAGAACACAGCCGACGAGAACGACCGGCTTGATACCCCACCGATCGGCGAGGGTGCCACCGACGAAGAACAATCCCTGCTGCGAGAACGTTCTGATTCCGAGAACCACTCCGACGACCGCGGCACCGAGCCCGAGGTCGCTCGTCAGATGCACCGACAGATACGGCAACACCATGAAAAAGCCGATGTTGAAGGTCATCTGAGTGAGGACGAGCAAGCGGACGGTGGGGGTGGCCCGCCGCAGATCGACCAGAAACGACCACCGCCACCGCGTCGGCGATCCGTCGGTTCTCGTGCTCACGTACTGCGCCCTCCTGCGTCGACTTTCTCGATGACGCTACCGGTCTTGCGCACGCGTCCCGAGGTGGCACCGGCGAGCGAGACTGCGAGAACGGCAAGTGCGATCAACGACGCGAGCGGAGCGGCGGTGACCCACGGTGCCCGCTCGACGGCGGCGACCCCGTCGGACAGTATCAATCCCCAATCCGCAGTGGGGGGTTGCGGACCGAGGCCGAGGAATCCGAGGGCCGCGAGAGCAAGAGCGACGCCGGGAAGCCGAATCATGGCGTGCCGCAGAACTACCGGAACGACGCTGGGCACGATGGATCCGAACAGGATTCGCGCATTGCCTGCCCCGAGTGTCGGCAGAATGGAGATGTACGGCCGAGCACGAGTCTCCTCGACCAGAGCGGCAGTGTGCGCGGCGAGCGGAGCCCACGTGACGATGAGAACGGCAACGGCCGCCCCGCCTGCACTCGGACCCCAGATCGCCGCGATGAGAATGCCGGTGACGACGGGCGGTGCCGCATTGGTGACCTCGACCAGACCACGCGAGGCCCGCGGAATCAGTCCCAGCAGCACGCCGACCACCAGGGCCGCGAACGTCACCGCCAGCGAGAGTCCGATGGAGCGCAGTGCGCCGTCGGCGACGCGGGCCAACAGATCTCGGCCCGACGCGTCCGTACCGAAGGGGTGGGCCGATGATGGCGCCGCGAACTTCTCCCGCGTCGTCGCCTGGCCGTCGCGTGGGAGTCCGGCCACGACCATGATCAGCAGGACCGACGCCGCCGCGATCGGCACCACCCAACGCCGGGGTGACGGGTGGAAGACGCCGGACGGGATGGGCATCGCCTTCTCGTGCAGGGCGCTGCCGAGCAGTAGCCGTCGCACGAGTTCGGCGGAAATCCCCAGAACGGCACTGACGGCCAGCAGAAGGATGATGTCGATCTGCAGGGCGGGAAGATCCTGTGATTGCGCATCACCGAGAGTGGTGCGGCCCAATCCCGGTATGGCGAAAACCTTTTCGACGGCCACTGCGCCACCGGTCATGGCGACCATGATCAGCCCGATCTGCGATGCGAGCCCGGGGAGGGCGCGTCGCAGAACCGCACCGGCGATCTGCCGCCGCGAGAATCCTGCGACCGTCCACGTGATGACCCAGCCCTCGGTGAAGGTGACGGCGATCGCGTCGGCGAGAAGGCGTCCGATCAGCCCGCCGGCAGGCAACCCGAGCGCGAGTGCAGGCAACACCGCGTACTCCGGGCCGTTCCAGCCGTACGCCGGGAACGACAGCCACACGGCTCCGACGAGGACCAGCACCGAGGCGAGCAGAAACTCCGGCATCGACGTGAGCGCTGCGGCGACGCCACCCCCGGTTCGCTTCGGGGTGCCGCGCAACCCCGCCCGCACGCTGGGGAGCACGACCAGTGCGGCCGTGACGACCGCAACCAGCATCGCGAAGCCCATGAGGGTGAGCGAGACCGTCAATGCATCCAGGGCACCGGGCAGTACGGGCTTGCCGGTGTTCCACGATGTTCCGGGATTGCCCGACGCGATGCCGGTGAGCCAGTCCCAGAACATCCGCAGCGGCCCGGCATCGAGACCGAGGTCGCGGCGAATGGCCGCCAGAGCCTCGGGGGTTGCTTCCTGTTCGGCCGAGCGAGCTCGCAGAATGCTCAGTGCCGGATCGCGATTCGACAGCCACGGCAGCATGCCGACGATCAGGACGACACCGGCGACGGCAACCAGCCGCGAGGCGGTTGTTCTCACTGCTTACTCGAAGGCGGTCTGGTTGGTGATGAGCGTGCGTTCCCGCGGATCGCGGGCGACACCGGTGAGGCCTTCGGATTCACCCTGGATGACGCGTTCGTGCAGCATCGGCACGGCCGCATCCTTCTCCAGGATGAGCTTCTCGGCGGCCAGGATCGCGGCGCGGCGGTCGTCTCCGGGCTCGGTGGCCGAGGCGTCTGCCAGCGCCGTGTCGACCTGCGGGTCGCAGAACTGGGAGATGTTGAACGATCCCTCGCAGGCGAAGTCGGAGTACATGTATGCCACCGGGTCACCGGAATCGAGGACGGTGGCGCGGGAGAGGATGAAGGCATCGAATGCACCACTGAGAGCATCGGTTTCGATGAACTGGTATTCGCGCACCACCTGCTCGACCTCGAAGCCCTTCGCCTCGAGTTCCTGCTGCAACAGCACGGCGACCTCGGGAAGTTCGGCGCGGTCGGTGAACGTGGCGAGGGTGATCTTCTTGCCGGTGGCATCGCCCGCCGGGGTCTCGGTGCGCGCCGGACGGTCCGCCGCCCACGGCAGCGCGGGGCCGAGCAATCCGTTCGCGGCGTCGGCACGACCCTCGTACACCTGCTCGACCAGACGATCCTTGTCCACCGACTCCCGTGCGGCGGCGCGCATGGCGGGGTCCGCGAACACTCCGGACGACGTGTTCAGATACAGGGTGTTGGTGCGCGGCATCGGAACCTCGTGCACCAGCGACTGGTCGAGGTTGGCGGCCTGCGACACCGGAATCGCCTCCACCACATCGGCGGTGCCGTTACGTAGCGCTGCTGCGCGGGCCGTACCGTCGGGCACGAAGTCGGCGTCGATGCCGGCGAGCTTCGCGAGCTCACCCCAGTAGTCCTCGTTGCGGTCCAGCGTGGCACTGGACGTGCCGTTCACTGCGGTGAGCACGAAAGGTCCGGTGCCGGTTCCGACGGGGTCGCTGCCGCCTGCAGAGTAGGCCGCGGGTGCCAGGATGGCGAGCTGCGGGCTCGAGAGTCGTTGCGGCACCAGTGGATCGATGTCCGCGGTGGACACCTCCACCGTGTCGTCGTCGGTAGCGGTCACCGTCAGCTCGACCCCGTCGAGGATGCGCGGCTTCGGCGCGGCGGTAGTGGCAGCAGTCAGTGCGGTGACGACGGCAGCGGAGTCGAGTGGCGCACCGTTGTGGAACCTCACGTCGGGTCGGAGGTCGAAGCTCCAGGTCCGGTCGTCGACGCGATTCCAGGCGGTGGCCAGCTCGGGCTCGGCGTCGCCGAGATCATCGAGAGTGACGAGGGTTTCGGCGGTGGACCAGCGCGACAGCTTGAAGGCATCATCGCTGAATTGCGACAGCCCTGAGCGTGGTGGTTGCAGCATCGCCACGCGGGCTCGATCTGCGGTGTCGTCGGCGGCACCCGAAGAGAAGCAGCCGGTGAGCGTGAGGGTGCCTACCGCTGCCAGGGCACCGATACGGAACACGTTGGTAGACAACAGAGTGGTGGTCAATGGATCTCCTGTGATGGTCATGCAAGCCGGGGTACGGCGTCGATCAGGTCTCGGGTGTAGGAGTGCTGTGGTTCGGTGAGAATGCCTCGTACGCTGCCGGTTTCGACGATTCTGCCGTCGTGCATCACCGATACGTCGCTGCAGAGACGAGCGACTGAAGACAGGTCGTGGCTCACGATCAGCAACGCGCTGGACAGTCCGGCCAGAACCGCGAGGACCTGCTCACGCAGATCCGGGTCCAGTCCGCTGACCGGCTCGTCCGCCAGCAGGTACTGCGGTTCGCATGCCACCGCGCGCGCGATGGCGACGCGTTGGTTCTGACCACCGGACAGTTCCGTCGGTCGGCGTTGCAGATAACGCTCGTCCAGCCCGACAGCGGCGAGTGCGGCACCTGCTTTGGCTCGATGATCGCCCTCGACGCCCAGAAGTCGAAGCGGCGTCGCCACCAGATCCAGCACACTGCGGCGTGGATCGAGGCTGGTGGCCGGATCCTGGGGTACGTACTGCACGAGTCTGCGAAACCACCGCAGCGAGCGCGCGGAACCCGGACGTACTGTGCGGGCGTCCAATTCGATGACCCCTTCGGAGGGCACATCCAGCGCCAACAGCATGCGCAGCAACGTCGTCTTCCCCGAACCGGATTCGCCGACCACGGCAACGCGACCGGCCGGTGGCAGCGTGAACGAGACGGCGTCCAGCGCGGTACGAGAAGAGCCGTGCCGTACGTAGGTGCGCGTGATGTCCGTGGCCACCAAGCCCGTCATCGCGCGACCAACTGACGAAACGGATCGGCGGCGCGAGCCCGCTCGAGCATGCGCACCACGAGCTCGGATTCCGGGCTGTCGAGAATCGCTGCCGTGGAACCGGATTCGACAACCTTGCCCGAGTCGAGAACCATCAGGTGATCGCACAGCTGCGCGGCGACGGCGATGTCGTGCGTGATCAGCAGCAGAGACGCCACCTCACGGAGAGCGTCGAGCACCCGCGCCTGACTGATCACGTCGAGGGCCGTCGTCGGCTCGTCCGCGATCACCAGCGGACTCTCACGCGCCAATGCGACTGCGATACAGACGCGTTGACGCTGGCCACCGGACAGCTCGAGCGGGTGCGAGGCCAGGATGCGTTCGGTGTCGCGCAGACCCACGCGCTCGAGCAGCGCGGAGGCGTCGGGCGTGCGGAGTTGCTTGCCGACGGTGACCATCGGGTTCAGTGCGGTGGCCGAATCCTGGAAGACCATCGCCGGACGGGCGGGGCGTGGCCGGCGGGGCGTCGGAACTCCGGCGACGTCGTGGCCGTCGACGACGATGCGGCCGGTGCAGGTGATGCCCGGCGGGAGCGCTCCGACCAGTGCCGACGCAATCAGCGACTTTCCCGATCCCGACGCACCCAGCAGGCCGAGGCGTCGACCCGCTGGGATCTCGAAGGAGACGTGCCGGACGATGCGCGAGCGTCCGGCGTCGATGCAGAGGTCATCGACGGCGAGCACGGTTTCTCCTGAGGATAGACATGGGAACGACTTCGACAATCGTTGTCGATAGACGACTGTAGGCGAGTCGGGGGGACGACACAAATTAGGCTGACCGGATGAGCAGGGCGAGGGACGCGCAACGAGCGGCCGTCTACGACGCAGAACAACTGGTTCGCACCATGTTCGATCGCGCCGAGGAGCGGGACCTTCGCATGGTGCAGGTGATGGGTTCGCAGATCACGCTGCCGATCGAGCGCAAGTTCGCCTCCATCGACTCGGTGCAGGCATACGTCGATGCGGTGCTCGCTCTGGAGTGGGTTGCCGCAACGTGGCCCGACGCCGGTCGGGTGGTCACCGTCCGAGCCCGATCGGGTTCGGCTGCGGCGCACTACGAATCGGACACCGCCACCATCGCGGTGCCCCTGCACAGGGGCAACAGGGCGTGGGCGTTGCGGGAACTGGTGGTGTTGCACGAGCTCGCGCACCACTTCGCCGACGAGAACGAGGAGCAGCACGGCGGCGCATTCGTCGACCGCTACATCACTCTCGTCGGCGAGATTGTCGGCTCCGAGGCCGGGTTCGTCCTGCGCGCGATGATGGCCGAGAGCGGCGTCCGCATCGGCTAGTGGTTTTCGGGTGCATCATGGGAGACGCAGCCCACACGACGAGGAGATGTCCATGACCGTCAAGATCGGTGTTCAGCTTCAGCCCCAGCACGCTCCCGACTATCAGTTGATCCGCGACGCGGTGTTGCGCTCGGAGGATGCGGGCGTCGACATCGTCTTCAACTGGGACCACTTCTATCCGCTTTACGGCGACCTCGACGGTGCGCACTTCGAGTGCTGGACGATGCTCGGGGCCTGGGCCGAGCAGACATCGAACGTCGAGATCGGCGCACTCGTCACCGGCGGCGGATACCGCAATCCGGACCTGTTGGCCGACATGGCGCGCACCGTCGACCACATCAGCGGCGGACGGTTGATCCTCGGCATCGGCGCCGGATGGAACGAGAAGGACTACGACAACTTCGGGTACGAGTTCGGCACGGCCGGTTCGCGACTGGCCTTGCTGAAAGAGAGCCTCGCCAGAATCCGCCACCGCCTCGACGTCGGAAACCCGGCCCCGACCCGCGACATCCCGATCCTGATCGGCGGCGGCGGCGAGAAGAAGACGCTGAAGATGGTGGCCGAGTACGCGCACATCTGGCACAGCTTCGCCGACCTCGAGGCGCTGAAGCGCAAGTCCGAGATCCTCGCCGAGCACGGCACCACCGTCGGACGCGACGTCTCGGTCATCACCCGCTCGGTCGCGTGGCCGGGAGCGGACACCGCCCAGGACTTCGTCGACGCCGGAGCCACCCTGTTCACCGTCGGCGCCAACGGACCCGAGTACGACCTGGCCGAGCTGGGCCAGGCCATCGAGTGGCGGGACGCGCTCGAGTAGTCACACGTCACTCCAGTTCGCTGAGCGAAACCCTTGCGCGTGGCGCGTTTGGGTGAGTGGGCCCTGGTCCGCTTAGGGTTTTGTACATGGTTGCCGTACGCGCCTCACGCGCGCTCGTGGTTCTCGTTCTCGGACTGTTGATGGCCCTCACGCTCGCCGCGTGTGGCACGTCGAATTCCGATGATCAGGCGGCGGCAGGTCCGACCGACCTGTGCGCCCCTCCCGGAGTCGACAGTGCGTCGTCCACCCCGACGAACTTCGACGCTGCCGCAGCGGCCGCGACGGAGGACAGATACACGACGGACAATGTCACGCCCCTGGACCGGATCGACACCGCATCCCTCGGATTGGCGACGCCGGGAGTGCTCACCGTCGGAACCCTGTCCGACGCCCCGCCGAGCATCTGCCTGGACTCGGCCGGCCAGTACACCGGCTACGACAACGAACTGCTGAAGGCCGTCGCCGAGAAGCTCGGTCTGCAGATCAACTTCTCGGGCACCGAGTTCTCGGGTCTGCTCGCGCAGGTTGCGGGCCGCCGCTTCGACGTCGGGTCGTCCTCGATCACGACGACGGACGAGCGACGCAACACCGTCGGGTTCACCAACGGATACGACTTCGGCTACTTCTCCCTCGTGGCCACCACCGGTGGCCCGATCACCAGGTTCGAGGACCTGAACGCGGGCAGCAGGATCGGCGTCGTGCAGGGCACCGTGCAGGACGACTACGTGGTGAACACGCTCGGACTCGATCCGGTGAAGTTCCCGGATTACAACACCGCCTACGCGAACCTGCGGACCGGGCAGATCGACGCCTGGGTGGCCCCGTCCCAGCAGGCGGAGGGCTTGGTCAAGCCGGAAGACGGCACCGCGATCACGCAGAACACGTTCTCGCTGAACAACTTCGTCGGCTGGGCCGTCGCTCGCGACAATCAGCCGCTGATCGACGCGTTGAACTCCGGTCTCGACGCGGTGATCGCCGACGGCACCTGGGCCACGCTGTACTCCGACTGGGTTCCACGCGAATTGCCCGACGGCTTCAAGCCGGGCAGCAAGGCCGCCCCCGAACCCGAGCTACCCGACTTCGCTGCCATCGCAGCACAGAACGATGCGGACGCTCCCGAAGCCGTTGCCGTCCAACCCAAATCCACTCTGGCGCAGCTGGGGGACACGTTCTTCGACTGGTCGCTGTACAAGTCCGCCATCCCCGACCTGTTCAAGGTGGGCCTGCCGAACACGCTCATTCTGGCGTTGGCGTCGGGCATCATCGGTACGGTCCTGGGCATGTTGCTGGCCCTGGCCGGGCTGTCTCGCACCCGATGGCTGCGCTGGCCAGCGCGTGTCTACACCGATATCTTCCGCGGATTGCCCGCCGTGGTCATCATTCTGATCATCGGACTCGGAATCGGACCGGTGGTGCAGGGAGTGACCGGCGGCAATCCGTACTGGCTCGGCGCCGCGGCACTGTCACTACTGGCCGCCGCGTACATCGGTGAAATTTTCCGGTCCGGCATACAGAGCGTCGAGGCCGGTCAGATGGAAGCTGCGCGGGCACTGGGCTTCAGCCGTCGCCGGTCGATGAACTTGGTCGTCGTCCCACAGGGTGTCCGACGCGTCCTGCCGGCGCTGATGAACCAGTTCATCTCACTGATCAAGGACTCGTCGCTGATCTACTTCCTCGGACTGCTCGCCACTCAACGCGAGCTGTTCGCCGTCGGTCGAGATCTCAACGCACAGACCGGAAATCTGTCCCCGCTCGTCGCCGCCGGATTGTTCTACCTGGTGCTGACCGTGCCGCTCACCCATCTCGTGAACTACATCGACAAGCGATTGCGCACCGGCAAGGCCGAGCAGACGCTGGACCCGGTCGAGCAGGCCGTCGTCGTGGAAAGAGGCTGACATGACTTCTGTTTCGCTCGTAGGCAAGGACATTCACCTGTCCTTCGGTACCAACAAGGTGCTGCGCGGGGTGAGCATCGACGTTCCGGCGGGCACGACGACCACGGTCATCGGACCGTCGGGCTCGGGTAAGTCGACGCTGCTGCGTGCTCTCAATCGACTGCACGAGCCCGAGCAGGGAGACATCCTGCTCGACGGCAAGTCGGTGCTGAAGGACAACCCCGACGAGCTGCGTCAGCGCATCGGCATGGTGTTCCAGCAGTTCAACCTGTTTCCGCACAAGACCGTTGCGGACAACATCGCTCTGGGCCCGCGCAAGCTGCTCGGCCTGTCCAAGGAGGCGGCTCGTGCGGCGGCGATCGATCAGCTCGAGCTGGTGGGACTGACCGACAAGGCGGATTCGCGTCCGGGCAACCTCTCCGGTGGCCAGCAGCAGCGCGTCGCCATCGCCCGGGCCCTCGCCATGAAGCCAGAGGTGATGTTCTTCGACGAGGCCACCTCCGCTCTGGACCCCGAGTTGGTGAAAGGTGTGCTGGCGCTGATGGCCGACCTCGCGAAGGGCGGAATGACGATGGTGGTGGTGACCCACGAAATGGGCTTCGCGCGATCGGTGTCCAACAGGGTGCTGTTCATGGACCACGGCAGCGCCGTCGAAACCGGAACGCCGGAGCAGTTGTTCGACGATCCGCACACCGATCGACTGAAAACGTTTCTGTCGCAGGTGCTGTAGCGAGCATCGGTCAACCCGGTACCCGGTACAGACGCCAATCCGGTTGATCTGCACCGTCGTTCGGAACTTCGAGGACGAGTGGATACAGGTCGGCTCCGTTGTCGTAGATCGTCGGATATCGCCGGTTGACCGCATCGGACACTCCGCGGCCCTCGTTGGGCACCGTCAGCAGATACTGCACGCCCGCCGATGCCGGGTCGTTGAGGATCTCGGTGAAGTCCAGGTCGGACGGAACCACGAACCGCTTCGGGTGTTCCGACGCTGCCACGACGGCGAACCCGTAGACGGTGTCGAGGAGGATCGACCCCTCCGGGAGGTTCTGGCCGTCGAGGTACGACGCCAGTCGGCGTTCGGTGGAGAAGGAATCGATGACTCGACGGGCCGCCATCGCCTGGGGATCGTCGGCCCGGGGATTTTCGTCGAGGAGACTGCCGAGGGCGTACTGCTGACTCGACAACCCCGGCTGCACCATCGCCCACCCAGTTACCGGAAGAGCCAGCGCACAGACCGTCATTGCCACCGCCGCGGCGGCAGGACGCAGCGGCGCGAGCACGGGGCGGTGCCGTCGATAGGCCCCTGCGCGCCGGGTCGGCCGATCTCCGGTGGCCGGAAACAGTTGCACCACAACGACTGCCGCCAACGGAACGGCACAGATGAAGAACCGCAGGAAGCCGAACGTCGAGCCGGTGATGTAGCTCGCGGCCTGAAATCCGAGCACCCCACCGAAAAGCAATGGTGCCACCAGGAATTCGAGGTCTCGGCGACGCAGCGCCAGCACCACGGCCAGCGGTAGCGTCACCAGCAACGCCGGTCCCAGCACGACGACGGCACCGAGCGAGAACAGGCCGGTGCCGATCAGGTCACCGCTGGGCCCGCCGGACTGCGTCAGAATCGCGGCGTTTCCATAGCTCGAGGACAGCTGGGCGAGCGCCTCACCGGTGATCAGCCAGCTCGTGCTGATCCACACCAGAAACACTGCCGTGCCGGGCCCTGCAACGAGCACTGCGTCCAGAATTGCTCTGCGGCGCATGCTTTTCCAATACGGCTGGCCCCGACGAAGAGCCGTCACGACCGCCACCAGTACCGCGGCCAGAGCTATCGGAACGACGCCCTCGTAGCGAGCGAGGAAGGCGAGAGCCAATGCGACGCCTGCCAACAGGAGATCGTGAACGTCGTCGGTGTTCATCCATCGAATCAACCGTCGTACAGCCCAGCAGAGGAAGAACAGGAAGCCTGCCTCGCTCATGCCGTTGGCTCCGTAGAAGACGATCATCGGGTTGATCGCGAAGACGACGGTGAGCAGGAGGCTGTATCGGCCGGGCAGTCCGCGGTCTCGGCAGATCCCGTGGATCATCACCACTGCACCGGCCATGAACATCCCCGACACCGCGATGCCCGAGATGTTCCACCGGGTGATCGCCGGCCACCACGATGCGAAGGCGACCATGGGCAACTGTGCGAGGGCCGTCAACGGCGTGAAGATGAAGCCGATGGCCGACACGTGTGGATCGCGGCTGAGCAGCACCGCCTGCGCGGCCGAGGTTCGCGACAATGCGTCGCCGAGGAGATAGCCGAAACGCATGCTCAGAGTCAGCCCCACCGCCAGGTAGCCCGCCAGCGCGCTGCCGAACACGATCCGGGGAGTGCGCCGATTCACGTGTTCTGCTCTTCGCCCGACGGTTCCGCAGCGGGCCCGGACAGGCCGTGGAACGTCTTCTCCCAGTACGACGGATTGCGAACCAGCTGCCAACACCCCTTGATGGCGGCCACGCTCATCATCACCCAGTACAGGGGCATCGTCAGGCTGGGAACGAGCAGGTACGCGTTGTCGCTCTCTCGGCTCGCGATCAGATACATGTACACCGTGGCGATGTTGCCCACCACCAGAGACAGCAACGAGAAATAGTAGATGTACGGCGGAAAGAGCTCGGCCACCAATGCCGGCTGGCCGAGAATCCATGCCGCCGTGGTGAACCAGAAGACCATGTTGATGCACGCGGTGATCGGTGTTCCCGCGAGCAACAACGTGAAGCGGTAGGTGCCGACCGGCCCGAGGGCACGAACCGTCGCGACCGGTCTGCGCATGTGCACCAGCCACGTCTGCAGATAGCCCTTGTACCAACGGGAGCGCTGGCGGACCCAGTTGATCGGATCGCTGTTGGCCTCTTCGAGGGTGGTGGAGTCCAGCACCGCCGTCGAGTAGCCCGAGGCCGCGATGCGCACACCGAGGTCGGCGTCTTCGGTGACGTTGAAGCCGTCCCAGGCCCCCACCTCGTCGATGACATCGCGGCGCAGATGATTGGAGGTTCCGCCGAGGGGAATCGGCGAGGTGCTGGCCATCAGACCCGGCAGCAGGTACCCGAACCACAGGGCGTAGTCCGCGGTGAACCACCCGGTCAGCAGATTCTGAGAACCGTTGTGGAAAGCCAACTTCGCCTGCACGCACGCCACGGTGTCGGGCAGCCGCTCGAAGGCAGCGACGACGCGACGCAGCTGCAGTCTCTCGGGCAGATCCTCGGCATCGAAAATCGTCACGATGGTCCCGGTGGCGAAATGCAATCCGTAGTTGCAGGCTTTCGGCTTGGTGCGAGGGTCGCCTGCGGGCACCAGGACCACGTCCACCGAATCGGTGACGCCGCTGCGCGCGGCCGCCTCGATGGTGACCTCGTCGTCCTCCTCGAGCAGCAACAGAACCTGCAGCTTGTCGGCTGGATAGTCGAGGCCGGTCATCGCCGCGATGAGGTCACCCACCACCTCCGGCTCGTCGTACGCGGGAACCAGAATGGTGTAGTACGGCAACCGATCATCGGGAACTGCCCTGGCCTCCTCATCGGTCACCGTGACGATCGCCGACGCGTCCAGACCACGGGAGAACAGCAGGAGGCGGTCGATCATCGCCAGCAGATACCCGATGGTGCAGAAGACCGTGACCGCGAGCAGCGTCCCGACCGGGGCGAGCACTCCACAGGCGAGGAGCAGCAGCGCAGCCCCGATCGCCGTGTACTTCTGCCAGGGAACGAAGGCAATTGCTGCCGACGCCAACGGATTTCGACCGGCCAACCCGTTGATCGCGTCGTCGAGCGCAGCTGCTCGGAACTCTTCGGTTTCCGTTCCGACGCGCGGTGGAGTCGGTCGTTTCCCCATGGGAGTCGTGGTCATCGCGGCGCACCGTTCGCCAGGGCCCACTGCTGGCGAACGAGCCCGGTGCCGAAGGTCGTCAACAGCTCACGGTCCTTGTATTCCGGATCGTCGTCGATGGCGATGGCGTTGCCCCGCAGTAAGGTGCCGACCGCCGTACCGAGGTTCGATGCCATCGACGGCATCGGTTGCGGGAACTCGGCATCGAGGTCGTGATTGTCGACGCTGATGACGGTCACACGTTGGAACACGTCGCCTCGCTGCCAATGAAACACGAGCTTGGTCCAGGTGAGCAGCAACGCGTCGCTGACCGAGGTGTAGAGCGCACCCGTCACCCCGCGTCCGAGATCGATCGTCAGGGGTTGGCTCGTGCGCGTGTTGGTCAATCGATACAGGGTGCTCTCCGGATAGACGGCCAGACTGGCCCGATTGGTGGTCGACAGTACGTCGACCACCACGGTCCGTGGCCTCGACCGCAGGTCCCAGGCGGAATTGCCCTCGTCGGCGCGCATCGTCTGCCGAGTCAGAGTGGCACGAGTTCCGAAGAACGCACGGACCCAATCGAACTCCTGCAGGTCGATCTCGCTGAAACCGACCGGCGGAGCCAAGGGAACCGATGCCGCACCAGGTGGTCCCGCCACCGACGCCAATTCCGGACGGCTGGGTAGGGGGATGAGGGCGAGGATGACTGCGGCCCCGATCGCGACGATTTTCGAGCTCGGCGACCACTTCGCCGTCGGGACGGCGAGGCGGCGAGGCCGACGCTCGTCGAATCGGCCGCGACGAGCAGCGAGATAGAAGGCGCTTCCGGTGACTGCTGCCGCGCCGACGGTCGGGACGAGCTGCAGCCAGACGATGTCGATCTGTGGCCACACCGTCAACATCGCTGCCGCAACTGCGAATCCGGACAGTGCGGTACACCCGAACCCGAGCCATCCGCGACGCCTGGTTCGGCCGACGGCGATGGCACCGGCGATTCCCGCCAAGAGCACCATCACCGCCGCGTATGCGAGACGGCCTCCGCCCAAACCGATGGCGACCGATCGGTAGCCCAGCGGACTCAACGCGAGCAGCAACAGCCAGACAGACCAGAACCGACCCACCGGCCGCAGTCCGAACAGCAGTATCGCGCCACCGAAGAAGAACGCAAGCGCCGCAAGAACATCCAGGTGCGCCAGCTCGTACTGGTCGGCGTAGCGCGGCAGCCACAGCGCCTTGATGGCGATGGACACCAGCAAGCCGATACCGCCGACGATGTTGTCGGTCTGCCGATCGTGAATGGGCAGCTCGTCGGCCCGACGCCGCGCTACCCCTTGCGCCGCAACGACAGCGAGGAGCGGCAACACGAAAATGTACGCGGTGATGGCACCGTCGGACGCCTCCTGCGCCAGCCGCACCCAGGTGGGAAAGAATGCGAGAACGACACAGGCGAGGAGAACCACCCAGCGCACGACCAGGACGTCGAGCGGACGCCGTGCTCGCCAGCGAGGCGGCGCGGTCGGCGTCGGCTCCGCGCCGGTGTTCGGTGCGGTCTCCACTGTCATGTCGAGTCGCTCATGTCGAGTCGCTGTGCCGGCTCGGCTCGGTCGTCGAGCGGCGCGCTCGAAGCGCGAGCACGAGTGCGCCCACGCCTGCGACTGCCAGTACCGCAAGACCGACTCCAACGACGAGCACCGTCGTTCGGTCGCTTGTGTCCTCGGACGCCGCTACGGTGTCGTCCGCGCCGGACAGTGCCGCGCTCGACAGTGAGATCGGTTCGATGTTCTGCGCGGCGAACACGATGTCGCCGTCGAGCGCGAACCACCGAGCCGGGTCGTCGTCGAGCCAGGACAACATGGCGTCGAATCGGTCCGGTGCCGAGTTCCAGGATCCGACGAGGACGGCGTTGTCCTGCATCGACGTCACCTGCACCGTCGCGAAGGGCTGGTCGGTGTCGACCGTCAGTTCGGTGGCACCGCCGGCGGAATCCGGCTCGGCGATCCGGAATGTCGTCTCGTCGATCGACGACAGCGGAAGCGTCACTGTCTCCGGCAATTCCGAGGTCGGGGCGATCACGAGTGCGGGAGCACTACCGTCGAGCGCCTGCTCCATCGACACGACCTCCGGCACGAGGGGCAGACTCGACAGACGCTGCAGTCCGGTCGCCATCGTGACCGCTCGGACCACTCCCACGAAGGACTCGTCGGCCAGCGCGATCTCGAACTGCGGCATCAGCGCCTGCGGCATCGATCGCAGTCCCAGCGGGGCCGGTGTCGTGGAATCCGACGACCGCACCAGAGTCGAACCGTCCACGGTCACACTCGTATCGGCGGCCGCGGAACAACCACCGCCACCTGCGGTCGACGGATGGTCGACGGAAATATCGAGCGTCTCGACGCGGGACAGTGCCGAATCGGGAATGTCGATCCAGCGATCGAGCCGACCGGTGTCGTCGGCCTCCCACACCGCGAGCGGTGACCCGTTCACCGTGGCCCGCACCGATCCTGCGCCCGGTGTGTAGCTGCCGATCAGGTGCACGGACAGGTTCGATGCAGACCGGCCGAGCCGCGTCTGATCGATCGTGATCGACGCGGTCGCCGTGGCACCGCCCGAACCGGTCACCGTGCCGATGCCGAGGTCATCGAGCGTGATCGATTCGGGCGGAAGTTGCGCTGTTGCCGACGATGGTCCTGCCGAAGCAGCCGTGGAGACTGCGATGTCGGAGAGATCACTGGTGATGAGGCGGGCCTGATCGGTCAGATCCGATCCGGTACCGGTGAGGTACATCCGTGGTGGAGCCTGCTCGACGGGGTAGATCAATTCCACACCGGCGTCGGAGTTCTTCGCCAGGACGACCGACCTCTCGAACGGGCCGTCAGGAGCAGCGCCCTGAAGCTCGCTATCCGGCCGCACGGCCACCCGGACCGGCTGCGCCCCGTAGTGGTGGATCACCGAGGTTGCCACAATCGTTGCGGCGGTGATGGTTTCGCGATCCGCGTCCGATGGGACGAACAGCGTCAGCGTTCTCAGCACCACCGGCAGAAAGTCCGCAATGGTCCCGGGCACCGCCGGTTGACCCTGGTAGTCCACGGTTGCGTCGATCAATCGCACGGCATCGGAGTCAGGTTCGGGGCAGTAGCGATCGTCGGGAATGAGGGACGGGATCAGATCGAGTGCGATCACTCCGTCGACCGTCGGAGCCGCAGCCAGTGGAATGGACACCGGAGTGGTCGGTGCGGCGTTGTCGAGCGTGATGCGGGTGATCGGTCGGCCATCCGATTCGACGTCGACCCAACCCCGGTCGAGCCAGGCAGGCACCGTCAACACAGCATTCAGTGTCGAGGGCACCGAGCCGGCGGGGGACGGCACGGTCAGTCTGGTGGGCTGTCCGGTCGAGTCGACGGTGGTGGACCTACCCAGTCCCAATTCAGCGAAGGTGAAACGGTCCACATAATCCTGTCGCTCTCCGTCGATCGGTTGCGCCGATACGACCGCGGCCGTAAGCAGAAACGTAGTTGCGACGAGAGCTGCCGTCGATGCAACGTATGCGATTCGCATTGGGGGATTTCCAGCTTTCGCATAATGAAACGGAAACCCGAACTGTACTGCGTATTCCCGATCTTCGGTACATCGGAAAGTCGTACATTTACCCATCTGGATCGAAATTCGGCCAGAAACATACTGGGAGACACGAAAGTTCGACTCAATGAGCGGCTCGGCCCGGTGGAATCGAATTCCGACGCAACGGAGCTCGTCGAATTGTACGAATACGGTGATATTGCCGTCCAGGGGCCGTCGAATTCACAATTCGGAAATTCGTGCAGCAGACATCTAGCATTACGCCGATGCGGATCGTTTCGATGTTTTCACGGTGCGCAGTGGGCGCAGCAATGGTGCTGTCCCTCGCGCTGAGCACCGGTGTGCCCGACGCGGCAGCAGCCCCCGAGTCCGGTGCCCGCGTCACGGCAAGCGCCGACGGTCTCGCACTCGACGGAAATCCTTGGTGGCCGACCGGATTCAATGCCTATCAGCTTGCGACCGATTGGTCGGTCAACGCAGGCTGTGGAGCGATGGTGGACCTGAACGGCTACTTCGGTGCCCTGCCTTCACATTCCCTCACGCGGTTCAACGCGTTCCAAGCGCTGACGATCAACCGATTCACCGGCGCACTCGACTTTCGCCCGATGGACGCGGTCTTCGCGGCGGCCGAGGCGCACGGGCAACTGGTCGTCCCGGTTCTCTCGCCACAGGACGGGGCCTGCGAAGGAAACGCCTTCAAGGGCAGACAGTGGTACGTCGACGGATGGACGACGCCCCCTGCCGTCCCCGACGCGAATGCGGTGACGAGTTTCGAGCAGTGGATGCTCACTGCTGTGAACCGGTGGAAGGATTCGCCCGCACTGGCAGCCTGGGAATTGGTCGGTGAGCCGGAAACCAGCTCGTGCACCGACGCGGCGTGCTCGTGGACCACCCGAACCTGCACCGCAGACGCCGCCCAGGTTCTGCGCTCCTTCTTCGACACCGCGGGGCAACAGCTCCGCACTGTCGATCCCCGCACCCTGATCACCGCCGGTCTCACCGGCGGCGGACAGTGCGGTAGCCAGGGTGACGAGTACGAGTACCTCGCCCAGTCGCCCTTCGTCGATGTGCTGCAGTACCACGACTACGGATACGACGGTGTGCCGTTGCCCGGAGATCAGTGGAACGGGCTGCAGCGGCGGATCACCCAGAGCGCTGCGGTGGGCAAACCCCTCCTGGTCGGGGAGATCGGCCAACTCGCCGGTTCCTGTGGCGATATCGGCTCTCGCGCAACGAGTATCGCCACCAGGATCGACGGCCAAAGCGCCGCAGGCACAGCCGGAGCCCTGCTGTGGGCCTTCGTACCCGACCCGCGGCCGGACGAGTGCACCTACGACATCGGACCCGGCGATCCGTTGTGGCAGACGATCGGACGTTAGGGCATCCTCGTTGTCCGCGACTTCACCTGAACGTTCCTTTACTTTCGCTTTTGGGTGACAGCGTGCCGTGACATGAAGCCACTACCCTTGTTCGCGGTTCACGACGGAAGCTCCAAGCGGTCAGCATTGACGTGCAAGTACAAGTGCGGGGATGCGTGTTTCCACGAGGTTCCCAACACGTCGAAGGGTCAGTACTTCGGCGACATCGTCAAGACCGCCATGTCGCGGCGCGGTGTGATCAAGGGCGGTGCCATGGCGGTACTCGCCGTGGGTGCCGGTAGCGCTCTCGCGGCGTGCTCGACCGACGAGCCCGCCACCACCGGAGGCGCAACCTCGAGCACGTCGGGTACCGATACCCCGCCCGTCGACGGCGTGGATTTCGTTGCGGTGGAACCGAACACCGAGGACGCAGTCGTGATACCCGAGGGCCACGAGCAGGCCGTCGTCATTCGCTGGGGCGATCCGGTGCTCGACGGCGCTCCGGCGTTCGACTTCGACAACCAGACCGGTGCGGCGCAGGCCATGCAGTTCGGCTTCAACAACGACTTCGCCGGCCTACTGCCGGTGGAGGGCACGCCCAACGCATTCCTGCTGGTGGTCAATCACGAGTACACCACCGAGCCGGCGATGTTCAAGGGCTACGACGAGGAGAACCCGACGCGTGAGCAGTTCGACGTAGCGCTCGCCGCGCACGGTCTGACGGTGGTTCAGGTTCAGGGCGAGGGCAACTCGGGCAAGCTCACCCCTGCGATGGGCCGGTACAACCGCCGTATCACCGGCACCACGGAGTTCGTCGTCACCGGCCCCGCCGCGGGCAGCGACTTCCTCAAGACGAGCGTCGACCCGACGGGCACCCGCGTGCTCGGTACGTTCAACAACTGTGCAGGCGGCCTGACGCCGTGGGGCACGGTGCTCTCCGGTGAGGAGAACTTCAACCAGTACTTCGGCAACGCGGAGTCGGTCACCGAGACCGTCGCCGCCGAGCGGCTCGCCCGCTACGGCATCGAGGGTGCCGCCAGCGATCGCAAGTGGGAGACCTTCGACAAGCGCTTCGATCTTGCCCAGGAGCCCAACGAGGCCAACCGATTCGGGTACATCGTCGAGGTGAACCCGTGGGATCCGCAGTCGGCTCCGATCAAGCACACCGCGCTGGGACGCTTCAAGCACGAGGCCGCCACCATCTACGTCACCGACGACGGCACCGTCGTCGCCTACAGCGGCGACGACGAGCGCTTCGACTACATGTACAAGTTCGTCTCGAGCCGCAAGATGATGCCCGGCACCGGCGCGGCCGCTATGCGCAACAACCTGACGCTGCTGGACGCGGGCACGCTGTACGTCGCCACGCTCACCGGCGACTCCCCGGACGAGATCGACGGCTCCGGCACCCTTCCCGCCAGCGGTGAATTCAAGGGCACCGGAACGTGGGTGCCGCTGCTGCGCACGAACGAGGACGGCCGCGGCGAATCCCTCGTCGACGGCATGACCGCCGAGGAGGTGGCGGTGTTCACCCGCCTGGCCGGCGACAAGGTGGGCGCGACCAAGATGGACCGCCCGGAGGACTTCGAGCCCAACCCGGTGACCGGCAAGGTCTACGTTGCGTTGACGAACAACGCCAACCGAGGCACCGAGGGCAAAGCCGGGGCAGACGAGGCCAACCCCCGCAACACCAACAAGAACGGCCAGGTGCTCGAGCTCGAGGACGACCACGCGGGCACGTCGTTCACCTGGAACCTGCTGCTGGTGTGCGGTGACCCGAACGAGGCCGACACGTACTTCGGCGGCTTCGACAAGAGTCAGGTCAGCCCCATCTCGTGCCCCGACAACCTCGCGTTCGACTCGAAGGGCAACCTGTGGGTCTCCACCGACGGAAACGCTCTCGACTCCAACGACGGCCTGTTCGCCGTGGTGCTCGACGGCCCACGCCGTGGTGAGACCCGCCAGTTCCTGACGGTTCCCGCGGGCGGCGAGACCTGCGGTCCCATCGTCTCCGACGAGCGGGTCGTGGTGTGCGTGCAGCACCCGGGCGAAAGCGACGATGCCACCGCCGACGCACCGATCTCGCATTGGCCCGACGGCGGCGACACTCAGCCTCGGCCGTCCGTCGTCGCAGTGTGGAAGTCGGCGTAGCCATAGCTGTTTCGCATCGATCGGAACGCGCCCGTGGTCGAAGACAGTCGACTGCGGGCGCTTCGGTTGTGTCAGGCGTCCTCGGGGGCGCTCAGTCGGCAGCCGTATCTGCCATCAGCCGTGCGACGACCCAGGCCATCGCACGGCTGACGGCATCACGCGATTCGCCGGTGTGATCGAGCATGTCGAATCCGTGTTGTCCGTCGGGTACGTCGGGTACGTCGATGATGTCTAGGTTCGTAGCGTGGGCAGCCTCGACGAAAGCGTTCACCCCCGAGACGAATTCGGGGCGATCGCGGCCCACACGTGTGAGCAGAATCGGCAGTGCTCCCGAATCCGATACGGCGAGAGTGGAATCGAATCGCGGCTCGACCCCCCATTCAGGGAGGGTCTGCAGCACCGGGTATGTCGATGCGAGACAGGTCAACCACGCCGGAGGGTGTTTCAACCAGTCGGCAGCGAGCAGCCCGCTCTCGGAAAAGAACCACAGCGCAACTCGATTGGGATCCACTCCGGGGAGTTGTCGAACCTGGTCGACTCCGATGGCGATCTCATCGGCAGCCGCAGCACACTCGGCCAGCGAGGACATGTGATGTTCGAGTACGACACCGACGACACCTGCTGCCGCAGCGATGGATCCGTATCCCACGAAAACCGGTTGATCTCGGGGTCGCCATTCGACGCCCGGCGGACGCGGACCACCGTGGACGAAGACAACAGCGGGCCGAGGAGCGTCTTCGCCGGGTGCCGTGTCGGGTGCCCGATATACGTCGAACGATGGTGCGCTGGAATCGGTCGAGTGCCCAGGCGTCACGCTTCACCTCACGACCCGGGTTGTGCGGCGATTCGCCTCGCTGCCTCCACGACAAAGCGTCGACGTGCCGCCCGTGCCTGCTGGTCGTTGGGTCCAGCACCGGTGATCATTTCGGCGAGCTGCGGGGCGGTCTGCCACCAGGCGGCCAGCGCGATCAGCGTGAACACCAAGTGCGCAGGATCGATCTCCGAATCGATGAGGCCGTGTCGCTGGGCGTCGGCGAAACGCGCCACCTTCTCTCGGTAGTGCGTCGTGCGCACCTCCGCGTGAGCCGGCGGGCCAGGCTGGAGACCCTCCCACTGCAGCAGGCGGCCCAGTTCGGGATGAGATGCGTGATAGTCGAACGTCGCTCCGGCGAATTCGCCGATGTCGTCCAAGTCGACCCCTGTGAGTTCGACGCCGGTCGCAAGGCGCTCCAACTCGGTTGCCAGGACGAGGTCCCAGAGAGCCTTCTTGTCGCCGAAGTAGCTGTAGAGCCTCTCCTTGTTGACGCCTGATCGAGTTGCGATGGATGCGACGGTCGTGCCCTCGAACCCGTGAGCTGCGAATTCCACCAGCGCGGCATCACGGAGTCGACGCCGTGTCCCGTCCGTGTCCCAGGCCATCCGCCGAGATTACCAACTTCTGAGTTGGAATTTCCCCGCGCTCGAGAGGTAGTATTCCAACTACATCGTTGGAGTTGGAGAGTAAACATGAACGTCGTCGACAGTCTTCCCGCAGAAATCCGATCGCCCGCGCCGAACTCGGTGGCTCTGGTGACGGGAGGGAACAGTGGCATCGGTCTCGAGACGGCGCGGCAGCTACTGGCTCTCGGCGTGAACGTATGGATCGGAGCGCGGGATCTCGACAAGGGGCAACGCGCAGCCGCAGAACTGGGCTCGGGCGCGCGCGTCGTGCAGCTCGATGTCACGGACCCGTCTTCGGTCGCCGCAGCCGTGCAGCAGGTCGGCGAACTGGACATACTCGTGAACAACGCCGGGGTGAACCCAGGCAACGACGACGTCGTCGGCACCACGCTCGAGCAGTTGCGTACTGCGTACGAGACCAACGTCTTCGGTCTCATCTCCGTCACTCAGGGATTTCTCCCTGCGTTGCACAGGTCCGCGCACCCACGCATCGTCAACGTGTCCAGCGGAACCGGATCCCTGACCTGGAACAGCAGCCCGAACCCACAGTTCGACTGGGAACGAGTGAAGGGCGGCGGCGTGGCCTACCGAAGCTCGAAGACAGCCGTCAACGCCGTCACGCTGCTGACCGCTCAGACCCTCGGCGAGAAGGTCAAGGTCAACGCCCTGGCACCCGGGCTGCGCCACACCAACCTCGTCGCGGGCATGTCGGCGGGCGGAGACCCGGCCGAGGCGGCTACGGGAGTGGTCCGTCTCGCCCTCCTCGCCGACGACGGCCCCACGGGAGCCCTGTGGTCGTGGGACGGTACGCGCGTGCCCTGGTGACGGAGTGCGCAGCCGTGCAGTTTCAGGAACGTCACCAGCGAGCGAGTACTCGCAGTGATTCCGGTGTGCCCGAATAGTGGTTGATGTCGGTACGCCCGTCGATTCCGGGAATCGTGCCACGGTCGGTGAACTGCCAGAAAAGCCAGTCGGTCCAGCCGCCGGGCAGCGGCCCCAGCTCGTCGTCGTAGTCGGCGATCCACAGCGGATAGTTGTTGAACTCGTGGGTGTCGGCCATCGCCGTCCGCCAGAAGTTGGGATAGGTGTAGATGATC
The DNA here is from genome assembly GCF_033042195.1 of Rhodococcus cerastii. NCBI lineage: Bacteria > Bacillati > Actinomycetota > Actinomycetes > Mycobacteriales > Nocardiaceae > Rhodococcus > Rhodococcus cerastii. The sequence continues at coordinate 330,485 of NZ_JAWLKF010000004.1, read as the reverse complement.
GGCTGACGTCCGGTCAGCGTCTGGACGGTATCGAGGTACCGGTGCGTCCAATCGATCACCTCGGCCGGCGACCTGCCCTTGGCATCTTCGAGGTCGAGCACCGGCGGCAGATCGCCCGGTCCGTTGATGCCCAACACCAGTGCCGAGTAGTACGCGGCCTGCAGCTCGGGTGACAACGTCACATCGGCGTAGTGGTACGCCCCGCGCGCCACGTTCGCCGTGCGCATGACGATGGAATCCTCGACGAAGTACGGGTTGACGTAATCCAGCCCCTCGGTGGCCTTGACCATCGCGAAGCCGTGGCCCGCAGCCTTGACGGCATGCCAGTCGATCGCGGTGCCGTCGATGTGTTGCCACGACGAGACGTCCGGACCCTGCGGAACAGCGGACGCGATGCCGGGCGCAGCGCAGGCGATGACGCCGACGGAGAACAATCCGAACAGGGCACGCAGCGTGCGGGAGAAGACCACCCGGGTGAGGTTAGGGGCCCGGACCTGGGCACTCAATGGTGAACAGTCACTAATGCGTTCTGTCCACAGACGTGATTGAGTCGTCGGTGATGAGACGTGGGTAACACTCACGCTGCCGATGGCGACATACCCAGAGTCGGCACGAACAAACAAGTCCAATGGAAACACGAACTACATCTCTTGGCTCGGAGGCGCACCCATGACTGTCGTGAACGATCTCTCGCATCTGGCTCTCACGGAGCTCGACCCGTCCGACTACGCGGTGCCGACAATCGCACCGATCCGAACCACCGGACACCTCGACCCCGTGTTCTGCATCCACCCCTTGGTGGGTCTGGTCGATTGCTACGCGGGCCTGACCGCTCACGTGGACGACGACCGCCCCATCTACGGCGTCCAGGTACCCGCGTCCGGTGAGCGCGCGGAATCCCTCGCGGCACTGGCGGCGCAGTACGCCGACGACATCGTTCGCATCCAGACCGACGGCGCCGTCCACCTCCTCGGCATGTCGTTCGGTGGAGTTCTCGCTCACGCCATCGCCGTCGAACTGCAGAATCGGGGCGTCACGGTCGGCGCACTGACGCTGCTCGACAGCGACCCTGTCCGGGCCCGCGCCGAGGGTGCCGATCTCCTCGCCGCCATGGGTGACGAGATCGATCGCAGCCATGTCGAAGAATTGCTCGCCGTCGCCTCGCACAACGACGAACTCGTTCAGCGCCACCTACCCGGCATATACTTCGGCGACATCCTGGCCGTCTCGTCCCTGGGGACCGACTCCGGTTCCGCATGGCATCCCTTCGTCTGCGGCACCGTCGCCAAGTACCTCGTGCCCGACGCCACCTCGTTCGACGTCGTCGGCCCGTTGGTCGACAGCTACCTCAGCTGATCTCGCGCTACCCCAGCCAGTCCAGTACGGCCGCGGCCGTCCACGATTGCTGCATGCTGCCGAGCGGCTTGCCGGTGAACGGTTCGTAGTACTCGGCGAAGCTGCCGTCGCTGGCCTGGCGCAAGCCTTCGTCGCGCAACGACAGTGACCGCTCGGACCACCCACGACGCGCGAATGCCCACGAGAACAGCCACGTCATCACCGGCCACACCGGCCCGCGCCAGTACTCACGGGCACGGAAATCCTTGGAGACCGGGGACGTCGACGGCGGGACGGCGTACCGCAGATCAGGGTGACCGCAGAATCTCGTGCCCTCGAAGATCCGAAGCAGATTGCGCTCCTGCTCGCGGGGCAGGCCGCCACACAGCAACGGCGCGAACATCGCGATGGTCTCGGTGCCGATCCACTGGCCGGTCCGCAGATCGAAGTCACGGGCCCCGCCGGAGCGCGCGTCCGTCGTCGCAATCACTCCCTTGCGAAACTTCTCCGCCCACGACCGCAACTCCCGAACATCGGAGTGAGGACGCGAGTGGTCCTCGCCGATGGTCGCGAGTACATCGCATGCCACCGCGAAGATGGCGCTGACGAACACATCCTCGACGGCGAAGCTCATCTTCGTCTTCAATGCGTCGTCGTCGTACCCGACCTGCTTCATCTCTTCCACCAGCCAGATGTAGCGGTCGTACTCGAGATTGCTTGGCCGCTGGGAAGCGTCGCTGATGACCGCCTTGTCCTCCCGGAAGTACGGATCCATTTCTCCGGGAACCACATTCGCGTAGGCCGAATCCCACCGCGGCGAGTTGTCCATCCCCGACTCCCAGCCGTGGAAAACCGCGATTCTTCCGTTGTCGTCGACGTCACGGGCCTGGGCGAGCCACCTGTGCCACCGCACCAGATCACCCCAGCGGCGATCGAGAAACTCCTCGGCGACGGCACGCGTCGTGCGTCCGTGGCGCTTGGAGTGGTCCAGGATGCGCTGCACGGCGATCGCGTGGACCGGCGGTTGGGTGATGCCCGAGGTTTGCGGGCTCATCGGTGCGTGTGAGGCGAGCGTGCCGGTGGCCCATCGCGCCGGCCCGGGGAAGTAGCCGTCGACACCGTTGGCGAACACGATGTGCGGGATCATCCCGTTCTTCCACTGTGCGGAGAGCAAGGTATCCATCTCCACCACGGCCCGCTCCACGCTCAGCGGAGCCAGTCCGACGGAGACGAACGCCGCATCCCAGCTCCACATGTGCGGATACAGCCGCGGAGCCGCACTGGTCATGGTGCCCAGGTCGTTGCCCCTGAGCAGATATGCCGCGCGCGCTGCCAGCTGCGTGGAAGTGAAACCTCGATCGCCCATGCAGACAGTTTGCGTGCACAGGCGACATTCCGCTCGTTTGAAATTGCGGACCGAACCTGTCCTCGATCGCTCCTACTGTGAACATCACCAACCACCAGGAGGAACAATGACCACCGAGAACACCGACATCGTGAAGATGCTCGACGAACAACGCGCCAATTTTCACATCACCGTCCGCGGAATCACCGAGGAGCAGGCGCGCACCCGCACCACCACGAGCGAGTTGACCCTCGGCGGGCTGCTGCATCACGTGATCAGCAACGAACGGCACTGGATGAAGGTGATCGCCGACCTGGACGAGAACGCGGAATTCGACATGGCCAGCGCCGGCGGCGAATACGTCATGGCCGAGAACGAAACCGTCGCGGGGTTGATCGCCGAATGGGACGAGGTGGCGGCCTCCACCTCGGCTGCGCTCGAGACGTTGGACCTCGACCTGTCGGTCCCGGTGCCGACGGCACCCTGGGCACCCGAACGCATCTGGCAGAGCGCACGATTCACGGTGCTGCACATTCTGCGCGAGATCTCCCAGCACGCGGGACACGCGGACATCATTCGTGAAGAACTCGACGGAGCGAACACCACCCGGACCTGGGCAGCCGAAGCCGGTATGAGCTTTTGAGTAACCTGCTTTCATGACTCGCACTGCGTTGGTGACCGGAGCAAGCCGTGGCCTCGGGGCCCATATCGCCCGACTTCTCGCGCCGGATCACCACGTATTGCTCGGCGGACGATCGACCGAATCTCTCGAACCGATCGCGTCGGAACTGGCCGGAGCTACCCCATGGCCGGTGGAACTGACCGACCCCGACGCGGTTGCGGCGGCCGCGTCGGGCATCGATTCTCTGGATGTGTTGGTGCACAACGCCGGAGTCGCGGCGCTGGGGACGGTCGAGGAGTCGACGGCCGATGATTGGCGTCGGCAGTACGAGGTGAACGTCATCGCCGTCGTCGAGCTGACTCGATTGCTCCTTCCGGCGCTGCGAAAGGCGAACGGCCATGTGGTGCTGATCAATTCGGGTGCGGGTATTCGCGCGAACCCCGGGTGGGGCGGCTACGCGGCGAGCAAGTTCGCGCTCCGGGCCTTCGGAGATGCACTACGGCAGGAAGAACCGTCGCTACGCGTGACCTCGCTGCATCCCGGACGCATCGACACCGAAATGCAGCAGGAGATCGTCGCGCACGAGGGTGGGGAGTACGACGGCTCGAAGTTCCTGCAGCCCAGTACCGTTGCCCGTGCGGTACGCAATGCCATCGATACGCCTGCCGACGCACATCCCACAGAAGTGGTGCTGCGCACCAGGTGAGCGAAAGTCCCCTCGGTCGTTGCGCAGGCTCCACTCCGGCCTCGTAGTGGGGGTCGAGTTTCCGCTCACAACAGAGGGTTCGGCGTGAGTCTGGTAGTTCGTTGGCCAGACGACTTGCGTGGGCCCCTCGGCTACGCACGTTGCCTGCAATCAACCCCGCCGACCTTCGTCGCTCAGAGGTCGTCGAGTTTCACTATGCCGTCTTGCAGGGCCCTGGCGACGAGTGCCGCCTTGGTCGGTGCTGCCCGACCGACGCGGGAGTATTTGTCTCGAATTCGTGTCAGGTGGGTGTTGACGGTTCCCAGGGCGATGTGGAGGCGCGCACCGACTTCGACTTTGGAGTCGCAGTCCAACCAGACTTTCAGGACTGCAACTTCACGCTCGGTCAGTCCGGGTGACGCGTACGTCGGCGCTGGTCGTCGGCCCTGGACTCGCCCCGATGCAAGAGTGGAACGGGTGACGGGCGGCCTCGGGCCGAGGGGGTTGCGCACTGTCCCGGGCACTGCGACGCGCGTCTGGACTTGGGGTCGACGATCGATCAACACCATCGGGTCCTCCTCGAAATACCGGCCTTGAGGCCGATGAGTATCGGACCACGGACCGCGAACCCCCTGCAACACAAACCAATTCGAGAACAACATCGATTCGAGTGTTACGACTACACAGACATGTAGTTAGAACTAAACACTGCGAGCTCGGTCACTGGATTGCTATGGTTCGTGATCCATTCAGGTGCTGTGAAGTCCAGTGAAGGCGGTTGACGTTGAACCCTAGGCCCGTCCCGCGTGAACAATTTCTCCACGCCGGATACCGGCTCCTGAACGACGTGGACATGACCCACCTCGCCCGCTCGCTGTCCATCTCGGCGGTGGTCGACGGTGCCGGGCTGTCACATCAAACGTTCCACAACACCTACCCAGGCAACTCTCGCAGTGGAGGTTCCGGCGGCAAAGAAGCGTTCGTGGCGGATCTTCTCGACAACCTCACCGTGAATTACATCGGCACGACGCCCATCGACCCGCCTGCCGGGCTGCGAGACGCGACCGCGCCGGTGTCCGCCCTGTTCGAGGACCTGACCTCCGGCCTGATGCGTCGGCGCCTGGTCGCCACCCTGCTCGCCAGCGACCACGACGGGGCGCGCAAAGCCGTCACCCCCGAATTCGAGCGACTCGATGCCGACCTGCGCACCATGGTGGGTCGGGCCATCCAAGCTCAGGGCGGGTCCGTGCGTCGGCCACTGACGTTGACGTCCCTGTCCACTGCCCTGGGCGCACTTCTCGACGGCTACGCTCTTCGCGAGATGCTCACGCCCGGTTCCGTTGCCACGAGCGAGGTAGCCGAGGCAGTCACCTCGATCCTGCGTTGGGCCGTCGACCCAGTGCATTCCGATCGGAACTCGACCGAACCCGACCCCGTCGACGTGCTCGACGATGCCGCGTCCCTCCGCCCCGATCTGGAGGCCGACGTCATCGCGGCCACGGAAGCGCTCTTCCTCGACAACGGATACTTCCTGGTGACGCTCGCCGACATCGCCGCAGCAGCAAAGATTCGAGTCGAGGATCTCCGACGCCTGTTTCCCAGCAAGGTAGACATCATCGTCGCCGCACTGAAACCCGAGTTCGATCGCGTCCTACGACTGCGCCGAGCCGACGAACGCCTCGGCATCGAGCCCGCAATCGCTCTGCAGCGCACGTTGATTGCGGTGGGCGAGTTCGTGATCGACAACCGCGCGATGAGTACAGGGATGCTCCTGGCGCTCAGCTTCGAGCAGTTCCAACAGCCGAGCACGATCACGACCGTGATGGAGAACCTGTACCTACCTGCCGCCGTCGTCCCGATCCTCGAACGCGGACGCGAAACCGGCGTGTTCAGCGACGAGGCACCGACGATCGAGGCGGCAGTCATGCTGACCAACAACGTCCTGTTTCGATGCTTGACGCGGCCGAACGAATCGGCAATCGACGTTGCCGACGGCGTTCTCCGACTACTCATGCCCGGCATCTCCACCAGGACGCCCTGACGTCACCCGGCCCGAGGGTTCGTCTCAGGTCTAGAACTTGGTCTGCGAAAGTCCTACGGTTGTTTCATGGCACTGTCGAAGGCAGAACGCGAAGAATTTCTGGCCGAGTCTCACATCGCCGCGCTGTCCGTCGCCGCGGGACCTGATCGAGGTCCACTGACCGTTCCCATCTGGTACGACTACACACCTGGTGGCCAGGCCTGGGTCCTCACCGGGAAGACGTCGAAGAAAGCCGAATTGATCAGAGCCGCAGGGCGATTCACGCTCATGATCGAGCAGTCGAATCCGAGGATCAGGTACGTCTCGGTCGACGGACCGGTTGCGCGGGAAGAGCCGAGTACTCCGGACCTCCTGCGCGCCATGGCTGCACGCTACCTACCCCCGGAGAAGGTCGACGGCTACCTCGAGATGGCGAACAGCGAACACGAAGAGAACGTGGTGTTCTACCTGCAACCGGAGCATTGGCTGTCGGCCGATCTGGGCGCGATCTGACAGAACCACCCGGGTTCGTACTACGGAGCTGGTGCCAGGCTGTTTCCGGGCGGGATGGTTCCGCAGTTGCTGCGGGTTGGCCCACCGGCAAATCGCTCGGTCAGGAATTGCAAACTCTGGGCCTCGAAAGCCGGGAAGGCTTCGCTGTGCGTCAAGCCGTCGTACTGCGCGTACTGCACATCGACGCCCCTGCCGCAGTATTCGTACGCCAGTCCCTGTACATCCCCGGTGATCATGACGGAATCTCCGATCGGATCGGCTTGCCCGACAGCCAGGAACATCGGCGTTCGCGGAGTGCCCTGGCTACCCATGATGTTGTCGTCGATCGCCGCCACCACCTCGGGTACGTCGAGCATGGAGGTGTACGGAGCCTTGACCATCGACGTGTCGGTGAGCGTCGGGTAGTCGTCGGCGAATTGGGCGATGCACTCCTGATCGACCTGATCGATCACCTGGCGGCCGTAGTCGGAGATGAAATCGTCCAGGTCGAGACCGTAGGCGCGTTCGTAGGCGACGATCAGAGCCGGGATGACGCCCGCCCACTCCTTGCTTCCGCTGACGTACGGCAGGTTGTGAGCCAGGTCGACGGGCAGCCCGCCGGCCGCCGCTCCGACGAGGTTCAGCTCGGGCGCGTACTCGGGGGCAATCTCGGCACCCCACTGCGTCGGGACGGATCCTCCGGAGTATCCGACCATGCCGACGGGAGTGTTCGACGGAAGCTGTAGGAACGACTGAGCCGCACGAATCCCGTCCAACGCTGCGTAGCCCGACTGCCGCCCGATCGTCCACTCGAGCTCCTCGCCCTCGTAATCCGGCACGACGACGGTGTAGCCGGCTGCGAGGTAGCCGGCAATGACCACCTGTTCCGCGCCGGCAATAGGACTCGTGGACCCGCCGCTGAGGGTGTACGAGGGGTTGCACTGGGACCCGAGGGCGTCGTATGCCATGTGGTACGACACGATTCGCGTCGGGCCGGGGATCAGGGGCCGCAGCACCGTGGCGACCGTGACGACGGATTCGCCCTGCTGGTCGGTAGTTCTGTACAGAACCTGGCTACCGGTGACCGGCGTCGGCTGGTTCGGCGTTCGGAACGTCATCGGCCTCGACCGAAGCACCGTTCCCGGGGAGACGTCCAGCCCGCCGTCCCAATCGTAGAACGGATCGTTGGCCGGAATCGGTGAGCCGGGCCCCGGATCTGCTTGTGCAACAGGGACACTCACGAGTGTGACGGATCCCAGAACCAGGACGACGGAGGCCACCAGCCTCACCACGAATCCTTTACCGACCTGTGACATGGAACAAATTAAAGCCCCGAGCTCGAAGTTATGGACGGAAATCGCCAGATTTTCATCCACAACTTCGAGTTCGGCGGGGGCTACTTCAGGACGATGTTCACCATTCGACCCGGGATCACGATGATCTTGGTCGGGGCCTTGCCGTCGAGCAGGGCGACGATCTTCTCGTCGGCCAGTGCCGTCTTCTCGACGTCGTCCTTGGTCGCATCGGCGGGGACGGTGATGCGGCTGCGTACCTTGCCGTTGACCTGAATGGGGTAGTCGACGGTATCGGCGACGAGCCACTTCTTCTCCACGCGCGGGAAGGGACCGTGTGCCAGCGACTTCTCGTGGCCGAGCTTGCTCCACAGTTCCTCGGACAGGTGCGGAGCCAGCGGAGCGAGCATCAGGATCAGCGGCTCGACGACCCCACGCGGAGCACCGTCGGGGTACGCCTTGGTGATGTGGTTGGTCAGCTCGATGAGCTTGGCACCGGCCGTATTGTCGCGCAGCGCAGCGTAATCCGCGTGCACACCATCGATCACACGGTTGAGCACGCGCAGTGTGTCCTCGGTGGGCTTGTCGTCGGTGACGCGGACCTCGCCGGTCACCTCGTCGAGTACCAGTCGCCACACCCGCTGCAGGAACCGCTGCGCGCCGACGACGTCCTTGGTCGCCCACGGCCGCGACGTGTCCAACGGACCCATCGACATCTCGTAGAAGCGCAGGGTGTCGGCACCGTACTCGGCGAAGATCTCGTCGGGGGAGACCGAGTTCTTCAGAGACTTACCCATTTTGCCGTACTCACGGTTGACGGGCTGGTCCTGATGGAAGTAGCCGCCGTCCCGTTCGACGACCTCGGCCGCGGGTACGTAGACGCCGCGGGCATCGGTGTAGGCGAAGGCCTGGATGTAGCCCTGGTTGTACAGGCGACGGTACGGCTCGCTCGAGCTGACATGGCCGAGATCGAACAACACCTTGTGCCAGAAGCGCGAGTACAGCAGGTGCAGCACCGCATGCTCGACGCCACCGACGTAGAGATCGACTCCGCCGGGATCGTTGGGTCCGTGGATCTCCGGACGCGGTCCGACCCAGTACTTCTCGTTCTCCGGGTCCGCGAAGGCCTCGGAGTTGGTGGGGTCGATGTAGCGCAGCTGGTACCAGGAACTACCGGCCCACTGCGGCATGACGTTGGTGTCGCGGGTGTAGGTCTGCAGCCCGTCGCCCAGATCGAGTTCGACGTTCACCCATTCGGCCGCCTTGGCCAGCGGCGGGGACGGCTCGGAGCCGGCGTCGTCCGGATCGAAGGAGACCGGTGCGTAGTTCTCGACCTCCGGAAGTTCGACCGGCAGAGCAGAATCCGGCAATCCGTGCGGGTTGCCCTCGGAGTCCCAGACGATCGGGAACGGCTCGCCCCAGTAGCGCTGGCGAGCGAACAGCCAGTCGCGCAGCTTGTACTGAATGGTGCCGCGGCCGGTGCCGTCGGCTTCCAACCGCGCGATGACGGCGGCCTTGGCCTCGTCCACCGGCAGGCCGTCCAGGAAGTCGGAGTTCACCAGTGCGCCGTCGCCGACGTACGCGGCCTCGGTGACGTCTCCGCCTGAAATGACCTCGCGCACAGGCAGACCGAATGCCGTGGCGAACTCCCAGTCGCGGGCATCGTGTCCGGGTACGGCCATGATCGCGCCGGTGCCGTAGCCCGTCAGCACGTAGTCCGCGATGAACACCGGGACCTGCTCACCGTTGACCGGGTTGCTCACGTAGGCGCCGATGAAGACGCCGGTCTTCTCCTTGTTCTCCTGCCGCTCCAGATCCGACTTGGCGGCGATCGACGCGCGGTATGCCGCAACGGCTTCCGCGGGGGTGGCGGCTCCGCCGGTCCACTTGTCGGACACGTCGGAAGGCCACTCGGGAGCAACCAACCCGTCGACCAGTTCGTGCTCGGGGGCGAGCACCACGTAGGTGGCACCGAACAGCGTGTCCGGACGGGTGGTGAACACCTCGATGTTCGAGAACGAGACCTGTGCACCGCGGGATCGCCCGATCCAGTTGCGCTGCATGGTCTTGACCTTCTCGGGCCAATCCAGGTACTCGAGGTCGTCGACCAGGCGGTCGGAGTAGGCGGTGATTCGCATCATCCACTGCCGCAGGTTCTTTCGGAACACCGGGAAGTTGCCGCGATCGCTGCGTCCGTCGGCGGTGACCTCCTCGTTGGCGAGCACCGTACCCAGACCGGGGCACCAGTTGACCATCGAGTTGGACTCGTACACCAGACGGAACCCGTCGATCACCTCACGGCGCTCACCGACGGTCAGCGATTCCCAGGAGCGGCCGTCGTCCAAAGACCGCTCACCCGAGGCGAACGCCGCCTCCAGTTCCGAGATGGGCCTGGCCTTACCGAGGTCCGCGTCGAACCACGAGTTGAAGATCTGCAGGAAGATCCACTGTGTCCAGTGGTAGAAGTCGACGTCCGTCGTCGCCAAGGACCGTCGGCGATCGTGCCCGAGACCCAGCCGACGCAACTGGCGTCGCATGTTGGTGATGTTGTTCTCGGTGGTGCTGCGCGGGTGCGTGCCCGTCTGCACGGCGTACTGCTCGGCCGGCAGACCGAACGCGTCGTAGCCCAGCGCATGCAGCACGTTGCGACCCTGCATGCGGTGATACCGCGCGAACACGTCGGTGGCGATGTAGCCGAGGGGGTGGCCGACGTGCAGGCCACTGCCCGACGGATACGGGAACATGTCCTGAACGAACAGCTTGTCCTTCGGGACGTCTCCGGCGAGGGTTCCGACCGGGTTGGGAGCGTCGAAAGTGCCCTGTGTCTCCCACAGGTCCTGCCACTGCTCCTCGATGTGCCCGGCGAGATCGGCTGTGTAGCGGTACTCGGGGGCGGACTCGGTGGGTGCTTCAACGGAATCGGTCACACCTACCAGCCTAAAGTGTGATGCGGCCCGCCTGGTACCAGGACCTCGCTGCGCCGTATCCTGGCCAGGTGGTCATCGTCTCGGTTGTGTTGTTCGTGCTCGCGCTCGTCGTCGGCGCTGTCGCTGCCATGTCGCTGCTGGGTCGGCTCCCACGCAACCGCTTCGCCGGTGTCCGCACCGCCGAGGCCATGCGTGACGACGAGACGTTCACCCTCGCCAATCGCGTCGCCGGTCCCACGACAGCCGCATCGGCGCTGGTACTGGCCATCGGCGCAGTGGCCGCCCTCGCACTGAACGGCATCGCCGCCGTCGTCGGCGTCGTCGTTGCCCTCGTGGCCGCGCTGTTCATCGCCGCAGCCGGCGGGTCCATCGGGGCCCGCGCAGCAGCGGCCGTTCCGCCACCCGCCGAGGCGGACGGATGCGGAAGCTCGTGCATCTCGTGCAGCCTCAAGGACGCCTGCCAGCCGAGCTGAGCGGATGAAGGCGAAGGCACTACGCACGTTCGACCCGGCCGGGGTCGTGTTCGGCGTTGCCGTCCCCCTTGTCGTCGCCGCACTCGGACTCGTCCTGGCCTACCTGTGGCAAGGCCGTCTGCCCGAGCAGGTCGCCACTCACTTCAGCGGCACCGAACCGGACGACTTCTCCAATCCACTCTCCAACGCCTGGACCCTCGCGATCGTGATCGTGCTGGTCGGCGGTGGGTGCAGTGCCGTCGCGTCGTTGACTCGGGTGCTGCTGATCATGCGTCGAACCATGCTGGTCATCGGGCTGACCGTCGTCGGAACGATCGGTGTTCTGCAGATCGCGACCCTCGTCCGAGAACTGGACATGGCGTCCGAACGGAGCGTGACCATCCCCGGCTGGGCTATCGCGGTGGGAACCGTCGTCGGATTCGCGGCCGGGTTGTTCGGTGCGTCCAGGCTGCGTGACTACCGCGAACGCGTCGACGCCACATCACCGCCGCACGCAGATCTTCCGCGCTGCAGCCCGGAGTTGCCGCTGGTGGTCCGCGTCGGAGCCAGCCGGGTCGCCGGCATCACCGTCGTGGCAGTCTCTCTGGCCGGAGCCGCTCTGACGTGCTGGCTGTCCGGCTCACTGTGGCCGATCTTCCTGTTCGCCCCACTGACGATTCTGATTCTGTCCCTGCTGCGCTTCACCGTGCACATCGACAGCGACGGCCTCTTCGTCTCGAGCCTGGGCATGGCGGCATTCGACTACGACATCGACGAGATCACCGGTGCCTCGGTTCGGGCGGTCGATCCCTCGAAGGAGTTCGGGGGCTGGGGACTTCGGGCCAAGGGACGCGGGAACTACGCCGTCGCCACCGACGCCGGTCCCGCGGCCTTCGTCACCTTCGCCAACGGGGATCGGCTCACCATCGGATCCGTGCACGCCGAGAAGATCGCGGGAACGCTCAACACCCTGACCGCCCGCACTCGCAACGCTACGGTGGATTAAGTTAGCCAAGTGAAGTTGTTGCGGGATACCGTGCTGGATCCCTTCCTGTTGGGCATCTTCGCGGTCGCAGCGCTGGCAAGCCTGTTCCCGGCCACCGGCACAGCGGAGGACGTCCTGGGCTGGGTGACGCGCATCGCCATTGCCCTGCTGTTCCTCATCTACGGCGCTCGACTCTCGCCGCGCGACGCCTGGAACGGCGTCAAGCACTGGCGGCTGCACTCGGTGATCCTGGCGTGCACGTATCTGCTGTTCCCGGCACTCGGGCTGGCCCTGCGGATTCTCGTCCCCGGCGTGATCAGCGACGACCTCTACACCGGAATGCTGTTCCTCTGCCTGGTCCCGTCGACCGTGCAGTCCTCGATCGCCTTCACCTCCATCGCCCGCGGCAACATCGCCGGTGCCGTGGTGAGCGCCTCGTTCTCCAACATCATCGGAGTGTTCGTCACCCCGCTGCTCGTGATCGCCCTGATGACCACGACCGGTTCCGTAACCATCGACCCCAGCTCGGTACTCGATATCGCCCTGCAACTACTGCTTCCGTTCGCCGTCGGGCAGCTGATGCGACCCTGGGTGACAGGCTGGCTCACCCGGCACAGCGCGCCGACGAAGCTCGTCGACCGTGGTTCGATCCTGCTGGTCGTGTTCGCCGCGTTCAGCGAATCCATGAACCAGAACGTGTGGTCCTCGGTGCCGGTGTGGCGCATCGGCATCGTCGTCGCAGTGTGCGCTGCGCTGCTCGCCGTGGTGCTGGCGATCACCTGGTACGGAGGCAAGTGGCTGGGCTTCGCTTTCGAGGATCGGGTGGTGCTGCTGTTCTGCGGATCCAAGAAGAGCCTGGCCAGCGGGCTGCCGATGGCCGCAGTGCTGTTCGTCGGCCAACCCGTCGGACTGATCGTGCTGCCGCTGTTGATCTTCCATCAGATTCAGCTGATGGTGTGCACCGTGATCGCCCAGCATCTCGCGCGACGACCGCAATCGGAACAGAGCCCGGTGGGCAGCGTCGCGGACTAGATTGGGTGTCACTCGAGCCGATCACGGGAGAAGACGATGACCAGGAAAATCCATGCCGACGGTATCGTTTCTGCGGCCTACACCGGCCGCCTCGCCACCAATCCCGTACCCGCACTGAGACTTCCCGAGGAACAGCTCGATCCCGACGCCGCCTACCGCTTCATTCACGACGAACTGATGCTCGACGGCAGCTCGCGCCTCAATCTGGCGACGTTCGTCACCACCTGGATGGATCCACAGGCCGAGAAACTCATGGCCGAGACGTTCGACAAGAACATGATCGACAAGGACGAGTACCCGTCCACCGCCGCCATCGAGGAACGCTGCGTCAACATCGTCGCGGACCTGTTCCACGCCCCCGGACTCGACCGGGAGGACCCGTCGTCGGCCACCGGGGTCTCGACCATCGGCTCCAGCGAGGCAGTCATGCTGGCCGGATTGGCACTCAAGTGGCGCTGGCGAGCGAGGGGAGCTGGTACCGGCACTCCGAACCTGGTGCTCGGCAGCAATGTTCAGGTGGTGTGGGAGAAGTTCTGCCGCTACTTCGACGTGGAGCCCAAGTACCTGCCCGTCGAGCGCGGACGCTACGTCATCACCCCGGAACAGGTTCGAGATGCAGTGGACGAGAACACCATCGGCGTCGTCGCGATCCTCGGCACCACGTTCACCGGGGAACTCGAGCCGGTGCAGGAGATCTGCGCCGCCCTCGACGCGATCGTTGCCGGTGGCGGGCCGGACGTACCGGTCCATGTCGACGCGGCCAGTGGCGGATTCGTCGTACCGTTCCTGTACCCGGAACTCGAATGGGATTTCCGATTGCCTCGGGTCAAGTCCATCAACGCCAGCGGCCACAAGTACGGACTGACCTATCCAGGAATCGGATTCGCCGTCTGGCGAACCAAGGAAGACCTGCCCGAGGACCTCGTGTTCCGAGTCAACTACCTCGGCGGCGACATGCCCACCTTCACGCTGAACTTCTCCCGGCCGGGCAACCAGGTGATCGGGCAGTACTACAACTTCCTACGCCTCGGCAGATCCGGCTACACAGACATCATGAAAGCGCTGCGCGACACCGCAGTTCACGTCAGCCGACACCTCGCGAAACACCCCGACATCGAAGTGATCACCGACGGCTCGGCCATCCCGGTCCTGTCGTTCATGCTGAAGGATCACTGCGAGTTCACCGTCTTCGACGTCTCCCACGAACTACGCGCCCGCGGCTGGCAGGTGCCGGCATACACGATGCCCGACAACGCAACCGACGTCGCCGTGCTCAGAGTCGTAGTGCGAGAGGGTTTCAGCGCGGACCTGGGCCGAATGCTGTGCATCGCCATCGACGAGGTGCTCGCCGGCTTGAAGTCAGGTGGACACTCGAGCGCGCAGGCCTTCGCTCACTGAGCGCTGCGCGCATGTGAGCGAAAACTCGACCCCTGCTACGAGGTTTCGCTCACGTGCGGCGCAGCCGCTCTAGTTGCGGTCGACGTCGATCGGATGAGATGCCAGCAGCGCCAACGGCATCGGCTGCCTCCGCAGTACGTGTGCCCACAGGTCGATCCGCGGCGGACCGATCACGTCGGATGCCAAGGCCGACAACACGATCCAGTCGTCGCGGTCGAGTTCACCTTCGAGTTGCCCGAACGTCCAGCCCGAGTATCCGGCGAAGATGCGCACGCCCTCGACGAGTGGGGCGATATCAGCAGGATCGGAATCGAGATCGACCATCACCACTCGTCCGTCGACGCGGCGCAGACCGGGAACACCGTCGATCGACACACCGGTCCGCAGCGTCGCCAGGCACAGGGCGGAGTCCCGCTTGACGGGGCCACCGACGTACAGCGCCTGCGGTTTGGCTGCCAGCTCGGACCAGTTGGGCAGCACGTTCTGCACCGCGGTCTCGCTGGGACGATTGATCACGACACCGAGGCTGCCCGCATCGTTGTGTTCGATGATGTAGATGACGGTGCGCCGAAACGTGGGCTCGACGAGTTCGATGGACGACACCAACAGACTGCCGGGACGGACATCGCGCAAGGCCGATGCCGTCTGGTCCTCGGGTTCCTCCGCATGCGCTGCCACGCTAGTCATTGTGGCACCGCCCACCGCCGGATGTGGCGCAAGCGATACGGCCAGTCCTCATGGGTCGAGTCCGGCGAAGTTCGCCAGGAGTCCCAACTGGTACTCGAACAACGCGTCCCTGCTGGAGAACGTCGAGGCCCCGTACTGATCGAACACATCGAAGCTGATGGCCCCGAACAGCGACGCCCACACCATGACGCCCAGTGCGATCAGCCCGTCGGGCAGATCCATCTCCATCTGCGCACGGATGTCTTCGAAGCTGCCGTGCAGTGACGCCAGCTCGGGCGGGTCGGTCTCGACGTCCGGTCGACGTGTCTGCCACGCCGAGTGGAGGACGGCCACCAGGGTGGTGATCACCCTGGTGCCCGGCCCGGTGGTCTGCTCCGCAGGGGCGTGATATCCGGGCACCGGGCTGCCGAACAGCAACGCGTAGCGCGCCGGCTCCCGCAGTCCCCACTGCCGCACCGTCCGGCCGAGAGCCAAGAACTTCTCCTTGGGTCCGTCGGCCGCGTCCACCGCTGCGTCGACGGTGTCTCCGAGCTCGGTGTATCCGTCGACGACGAGCAGCGTCAGCAGCTCGTCGCGGCTGGCGACGTATCGGTAGACGGCCGAGGAGACGACACCGAGGTCCCGCGCGACAGCGCGTAACGACAGGGCCGCGGCACCGTCGGCAGCCAGGTGTTCGCGGCCGATGCGCGTGATATCGGCCAGGGTCTGGGCGCGGGCTCGGGTGCGGGGAGTGCTCGCCATGGCTGCCACTGTAACTGCTGCTCTTTTCAGAGAGCAGTGCTCTTGCTTTATCTCCGCCGTGGGTGCACACTCTTCATAACAGAGAGCACCGCTCTCGTTTTCCTCGAATGGAGCGATCATGACTGAACTTCACGTCGTCACCGGAGCCGGACCCGTCGGCTGGACGGTCGCCGAACAGCTTGCTGCGCAGGGGCATTCGGTACGGGTCCTCACCCGATCCGGCAGCGGACCCGAGCACCCGATGATCGAATGCCGCGCAGTCGACATCGAATCCGACCATCTCCGTCGACACCTCGACGGAGCCACCGCCGTCTACCACTGCACCCACGTCGCCTACGAGAAGACGGTGTGGCGGAACAAACTCGTCGCCATGGAGAACCGCGTGCTCGACGCGGCCGCGGGCACCGTCGTCGCGTTTCCCGAAAGTCTGTACGCCTACGGCCGGGTCGACGGACCGATACGCGAGGACTCACCCCGCGAGGCGACGTTCCGAAAATTGGGAGTGCGGACCGAACTTCTGGCCGCGCGTGATGCGCACGCAACCCCAACCGTGAGCGTCGCGGCGTCGGACTTCTACGGGCCTCGGGTGATCACCTCGCACATGGGTGAGCGGGTCATCTCGCCGCTTCTCGCCGGAAAGCCGGTCCGCGTCCTCGCCTCCGCCGACCTTCCTCACTCGTTCACCTACGTCCCGGATCTGGCAGCCGCCATGCTCACGGCCGCGGCGTCCCCGTCGATGTGGAACACCGTCCTGCATGCCCCCACCGCGCCCGCGGTCTCGCAGCGCACGATGATCGAGATGCTCTCGGCTGCTGCAGATCTGCCGACTCCGAAGGTCGGTGCCATTCCGGCCTGGGCACTGCGACTGCTGGGCGCGGTACCCGGTCCGATGAAGGAGCTCGGCGACACCCTCTACCAGTTCCGCTATCCCTACCTTCTCGACTCGAGCCGCAGCGAGGCGATCCTCGGGCTACAGCCCACCCCACTCGCCGACGGCACGGCCGCAACGATGGCGTGGTGGACAGCCTCGACGCCCGCCGTCTCCGCATGACGGGCGGGGGCTAAAGTCCCGTCGGTGAGCGACGCTTCCTTCCGTACCCGACTGCGTGAGTCTCCGGGGGTCGGCAAGCTGACGACCATTCGGTTCGCCGGTCAGTTCGGCGACGGGTTGTTCCAGGCCGCGCTCAGTGGTGCCATTCTCTTCAACCCCGAGCGCGCGACCAATCCGGCCGAGATCGCGGCCGGATTCGCGGTGCTGCTGGTCCCGTATTCCTTGGTGGGTCCGTTCGCCGGAGCGCTTCTCGACCGCTGGGATCGCCGATCGGTCCTGCTGTGGGCCAACATCGTTCGTATGGTGCTGATCGTCGCCACCGCAATCCTGCTGTGCGCCGGGGAGGACGCCACACCGTTGTTGCTGTTGGCTTTGGCCACCGTAGGGCTCAGTCGGTTCGTGCTCGCGGGAGCGTCGGCATCACTGCCGCACGTGGTTCGGCAATCGTGGCTGGTACCGATGAACTCGGTGCTGGCCACCGTCGGATCCGGTTTCGCAGCGGCAGGTGCGGGCCTCGCCGTAGCGGTGATCGGCGTGATCGGTGCCGGGGATTTCGGCTCGGGTGTCGCCGTGGGTCTCTCGGCCACCGGGTCGGTCGTCGGGGCGCTCGCCGCCGCGCGGTTCCGACCACGATCCCTCGGCCCGGGCATCGAGAGCCGCACCGACAGTCCACTGAAAGACGTTGCTGAAGGGCTGAAATCGGGTGCGCAGGCCGTCTGGCGGTCCGCCGGTGTCACGACCGCGATGCTCGGCATCGGCGCGCACCGCATCGTGTTCGGCATCAACACTCTGATCATGGTGTTGGTTCTCCGCGAAACGACGAGCAGCACCCTGCCCGGCGGCCTTGCCGGCTTCGGCATCGCCGTCGGTGCCTCGGCGGTCGGCATGTTCCTCGCCGCCCTGATCACCCCCTTCGCCGTTCCCCGGTTCGGACGCACCCGCACGATCGCTGCCGCACTTGTGCTCGCCATCGTGGCGCAGCTCGGTGCCGTCTCGGGCCTGACGCAGACCAGCCTGCTGCTCGGAGCCTTCCTCCTGGGTATCGCCGGGCAGACCGTCAAACTCAGTGGCGACGCTGCCATGCAGATCGAGATCGACGACGCCCATCGCGGACGCGTCTTCGCGTTGCAGGACACCGTGTTCAACGTCGCCTTCGTCGCCGCCCTCGCTGCTGCGGCCTTCGCCGTCGGCCCCGACACGACCGATCTGAGCCAGGACCCCACCGCGCACATCCTGGTGTTCGTCGGGGCAGGTATCTACGCCCTCGGCCTGGCCGCAGCGGTGGTGAACACCGGGCGCACACGCCGCTGACGTGGTGTATCTTTCCGTATCGGACCGATGGGTTTCGTCGGAGAACACGGGGGCACCGCATGCACGGCCGCTTGACGTCACTCGGCTGCATACTCGCGGTTGCCGCAGGTACGGCCGTTCTCGCTGCGCCACCGGCGTTCGCGGCGCCGCCTCCGCCGGTGAACTCCTGTGGCGAAACAGGATTCGACCCCAAGGACTACCCACCCGAGCCCATCGGACCGGGCAATCCACCACAGCTGCCGCCGTTGCCGGATCGTGTGGTGATCCCCGTGCCCTATCCGTCGATCGAACTCGTACCGGTTCCCGATCCGGCCCCGAACAACACCCGCGTACAGGCCGAACCGCTGACCGACCCGTGTGCGGACCCGTGCCCCGATCTCACCGACGACACCGATTCACCGACGCCGGCAACGGGCTCGGCAGACCATCTGCCGTTCCCGCGCATCGAGATCGACCCGCAACCCGAGACCATTCCGATCCCGATTCCCGGCCCCGCTGCCCCGGGAACGCCGCCGCCCGCGCCCGCCGTCAACCCAGCGGAGCCAGGACCCACGACGGTCCCGCCAGGAGCACCCGCCGTCGGAACCGTCGAGGTCGTCTCCCAGCTGACCGGACCGGGATCGGAGAACCGCACCGACAAGCGCTGGCAGGTGAACGGAACCGACCTCGGCATCATGTGGGAGAGCAAGCCCGGTGAGGTCGCCGTCGCCTTCGGCGATTCCTTCGGCAAGGGGTGGGAGTTCGGCGTCGTGGGCGGCGACGACTGGCGTTCCAACGCACTCGGCCACAGCACCGACACCGACCTGTCCGACGGCATGACCCTGGACTCCATGGTGCAGGATTCCCGTTGTCACGCAGCCGAACTGCTGCCGTCGCGCAAGATAAAGAACTGGGAGACGACGGTCATCCCCACGTCCGGTTTCGCCATCGACGACCGGCAGTACATGTCGTACATGTCCATCAGGCGCTGGAGCACGATTCCCGGCATGTGGTGGACCAACTACGGCGGCATCGCCTACTCGGACGACAACGGTTCCACCTGGGTCAAAGACGAGCATGCCAAGTGGGACAACCTCTTCGGCTTCTCCAAGTTCCAGGTGTCGACGATGGTTCCGGCGGGGGAGTACGTCTACATGTTCGGCACCGTCAACGGACGCGCCGGACAGGTCGGGCTCGCCCGCGTCCCGAAGGCCGAGGTGTTGAACAAGACCGCCTACCAGTACTGGGTGAACGGCACCTGGGCTCCCGTCGGATCGAACGAGGCCACCCCCATCGCCGACGGTACGGCCGGGGAACTGTCGGTCCATCACGACGAGGCCCGAGGCCTCTGGCGGATGACGTATCTCGATCCGCTGCGCGGCGATATCGTTCTGCGCGAATCGAATTCACCGCAAGGGCAGTGGACCGCGCCGACCACCTTGATCGACACCGCCGAGTACCCCAAGACCTACGGCGGCTTCGTTCACCCGTGGTCGACGGCGAACGAGCTGTACTTCACCGTCTCGGAATGGGACAGCTACAACGTCTATCTGGTCAAGGCCGAGCTTCGCTCGTCGTGAGCGGAAACTCGTAGCAGGCTACGAGGTTCTACTCACATGCGGCGCAGCCGCTCCTACTGCGTGGGCCACCACTCGAGCAGCGCGGCCTCGGCGTCCTCGCGGGAGAGCGGTCCCCGGTCGAGACGCAGTTCTTTCAGGAACTTCCACGCCTTGCCCACGTCGGGTCCGGCCGGGATGTTCAGCAACTCCATGATCGCGTTGCCGTCGAGATCGGGCCGCACCCGCGCCAGGTCCTCCTGCTCGGCGATACGGGCGATGCGTTCTTCGAGATCGTCGTAGGTGGCCTGCAGCGCGGCGGCTCGACGCTTGTTCCTGGTGGTCGAGTCGGCCCGAACCAGCTTGTGCAGCTTGGGCAGTAGCTCACCGGCATCGGTGGCGTAGCGCCGCACGGCGGAGTCGGTCCACTGGCCCTTGCCGTAGCCGTGGAAACGCAGATGCAGGAACACCAGATGCGAGACGTCCTCGATCATCTTCTTGGAATACTTCAAGGCGCGCATGCGCTTTCGCACCAACTTGGCACCGACGACCTCGTGGTGATGGAAGCTGACTCCGCCGCCCGGCTCGTTTCGCTTGGTATCGGGCTTGCCGATGTCGTGCAGCAATGCGGCCCAACGCAATACGAGGTCCGGATCGCCGTCCTCGAGATCGATGGCCTGCTTCAGCACAGTCAGCGAGTGGGTGTACACGTCCTTGTGCTGGTGATGCTCGTCGATCTCGAGCTTCATGTTGGGCACCTCGGGGATGATCCGCTGCGCCAGGCCCGTCTCGCACATCACGTCGATGCCGTCGATCGGGTGCTCGCCCAGGATCAGCTTGTCCAGCTCCACCTGGATTCGCTCGGCGGTGATGCGGTCGATCTGCTCCGCCATGTCCTCGATGGCCCGGTGCACCCGTGGCATCAGAGTGAACCCCAGCTGAGAGACGAACCGCGCGGCCCGCAGCATGCGCAGGGGATCGTCTCCGAACGAGACCTCCGGTGCCGAGGGAGTATCGAGAACGCCCTCGAGCAGCGCGTCCATGCCGCCGAGCGGATCGACGAATTCCTGGGCACCGTCCGCTCCGAGACGTACTGCCATGGCGTTGACGGTGAAATCGCGTCGAGCGAGATCTTCTTCGAGGCTGTTGCCGTACTGCACCTCGGGATTGCGGGAGACCTGATCGTAGGAGTCGGTGCGATAGGTGGTGATCTCGATCGTCTGGCCGTCCTTGGCCGCGCTGATGGTCCCGAACGCGATGCCGGTGTCCCACTGATGGTCCGCCCAGCCCGACAGCAACGCCTGAACGTCCTCGGGCCTGGCGTCGGTGGTGAAATCCAGATCGGTTCCGAGTCGACCGAGAACTGCATCGCGCACCGAGCCACCGACGAGGAAGAGCTGGTGCCCCGCCGCGGCGAACAGTGCGCCCAGCGGAGTCAACACCGGAGCGAGTTCGCGCAGCGTCACAGCAGCTCCCGCCAGCAACCTCTCCCGGCGGGCATCGGTCTGCTCGGCGGAAACGGAGGACAGGGACTGATCGGCCACGGTGGGAGAGCCTACTTGCGCCGAGCCGATCGATTGTTCCGGCCTTCACCCCCCGCGGTGCGGCACGGTAGAAGAGTGCGCACAGGCAACTAGTATGGATCGGGTGTCTGCTGCCGAACGTGCGAACAGGAGCCGCCGCAACCCGCGGCGGCGTCAGGCACGCGCCGACACCGAAGCACCCAAGCTGCGGACCGTCCGCGAGACCTCGGCAGGCGGCCTGGTGGTCGACGGCCTCGACGGGCCGCCGGCCAAGCGCTGCGCCGCCCTCATCGGCCGCACCGACCGCCGCGGACGCCTCCTCTGGTCCCTGCCCAAGGGTCACATCGAACAGGGCGAAACCGCCGAGCAGACGGCCATGCGCGAGGTCGCCGAAGAAACCGGCATCCGCGGTACCGTCCTGGCCTCGCTGGGCAGCATCGACTACTGGTTCGTCACCGAGGGCCGACGCGTCCACAAGACCGTCCACCACTACCTGCTCCGATTCCTGGGCGGCGAACTGTCGGACGAGGACCTCGAGGTGACCGAGGTCGCCTGGGTCCCGCTGACCGAACTGCCCTCTCGACTCGCCTACGCCGACGAACGCAAGCTCGCCGCCATCGCCACCCGTCTGATCGAGGACATGAGCAGCGGCAACTCGGGCGCACCCATCCCCGGCGGGAAGTGATCGTGCGGGCCCGGAAGGTCGCTGCCGCCGCATTGACCACGTTCGTTCTTGCGGTGGCTCCGTCGGTCGGCTCCGCAGCACTGGTCCCCGCGCAGCTTCCGAACGCCGCGGCCCAACCCGACTCCTCCGTCGGCGATGCGTCCGGCACCACCAGCGCCGTTCCGGACACTCCGATGACGCAGGACGGCAACCCCTTCCTGACGCTGAGCATCGAGACCGTCGCCCCCTCCACTGTCACCACCAGCAGCGACCCGTTCGTCACCGTTCGCGCCACGGTGACGAACACCGGGGACCGCCGCGTCGACGACGTCAGTGTCCGGATGCAGGCCGCTGCCGCCGTCGACACCACCGCGGGCCTGCGGACCTCCCTGACTCTCGACCAGGACCGATTCGAGCGGGTGGGCGATTTCGTCACGGTCGCCGACTCACTGGAGAAGGACGAGAGCCGCCAGTTCGACATGTCGATGCAGCTGCGCAGCACCACCGAACCTTCACTGGGAATCGAGGCGCCAGGCGTCTACCCGCTGCTGCTCAACGTCAACGGCACCCCCGAGTACGGCGGAACCGCACGACTCGACGACGCTCGCTTCCTGCTCCCGGTCGTCGGACTGCCCCGAAACCCGGGTGAGATGGACCCGACCGCACCGGGCGCGCTGCCGCTGCCCCCGAACACCCGCAACCCCGTCGCGATGACGGTCCTGTGGCCGCTCGCCGACATCCCTCGCCTCGCTGCCGGAATTCCCGGATCCGTCGACGAGCGTGTGCGACTGATCGACGACGAGCTCGCCGGCGAACTCGCCACCGGCGGGCGACTCGACACCCTCCTCAAGGCCGTCGAGTTCGCGACGCAACCCGGCCTCGATCCCGACGGCAGACTGGCGTCGAGCCTGTGTATCGGCCTGGACCCCGACCTGCTCGTCACCGTCTCGAACATGACCCGCGGCTACCTCGTCGTCGACAACCCGGCCGATCCCGCCAGCACGACGCGTGAGGGCACCGGAAGCGCAGCCGCAGGCCAGTGGCTGTCCCGACTCGAGACGGTCGCGTCGAGCACCTGCGTGACGGCGATGCCGTTCGCCCAGACGGATCTGGGGGCAGTGGCCGACATCGGCGATCCCACGTTGCTGAGCAGTGCGGTCAGCGCCCCGGCAGACATCGTCGACGGCATCCTCGGCATCACCTCGACGCGCGGTTTCACCTGGAGCACCACCGGTGGCGTGGACGCGGACACCGCCGATGCCCTGCGCACGGCAGGAACCGGCACCGTACTGGTCGCCGACAACAGCATCAGCCCGCCGACATCGGCCCCGACATCGCTGCTGGTCTCGTCCGAGACCCAACCGTCGGACACCCAGCAGACCGAGACGCTGGCCGCCACCCACTACGACGCCGCCACCGCAGCGGCGCTGGCCGGCGTCGGAGACACCCCGTCCACCCCCGCCCTGACCCCCACCGAGCAGCGCTTCGACCTCGCCACCGACTCTCGTACCGCACGCCTGCAGGACGCGCTCGGAGCCGTCAACTTCCATGCGCTCGTCGGCACCGATCGGCCCGGGCGCACCGTCACCGTCGCGCCCCCGCAGTACTGGACCGCGGGGGGCGACGAACCGTCGGCCATTCTGTCGACGGTGTCCTCGCTGCTGCGTTCGGGGTTGGCCACGCCGCGCCCACTGGCCGAGTTGCTCGCCGAGCCCACGTCCGGACCTCCGGTGACCGGCATCGATGCAGCCACCGAACTCGATACCGGCACCATCGGCCTGGTGCAATCGCAGAGCGCCCGGGTCGACACTCTGATGCAATCACTCGTCGAGGACCCGCAGTCGGCGCTGACCCCGCGCCTGTACACCGCCCCGCTGCGCGAGGACATGCTCCGAGCGCTGTCGACGGCCGGTCGTGCCAGTGCCGCCAGTGACGACACCGGCGTGATGGCGCGTGACCGACTCGCCGCCATCCGCATCGGATTGGACACCATCTACGGGTCGGTGACCGTGCTGGCCCCTGGCGGCGTCTACACCCTCGCCTCGGAACAGAGTCCGCTGCTTCTCGTCGCCCGCAACGACCTTCCGGTCCCGGTCAACGTGCTGCTCAGGGTCGATGCGCCGCCGGAGATGACGATCAGCGACGTCGGCGTCACCCAACTTCCGGCCCGTGGATCACGGACCATCACCGTGCCGGCCGAAGTGGACGACACGCGCAATCTGTCGGTCGACTTCTCCGTCACGACGCTCGACGGGTCCCGGCTCGGTGAGGTCTCGACGGTGTCCGTGCGATCGAACGCATACGGCCAGGCACTGGCGATAATTACCGCCTGCGCCGGTGCTCTCCTACTGTTACTTGCAGGTCGACGCCTCTGGCACCGATTCAGAGGTCAACCCGACCCGGCCGACGAAGGGTACGAGAGACCATGACAGGCAACGTCCCGTACGACGGCGACCTGCCGCGGTCACGCATGCCCGCATCGCAGGTGTTCCGACGCACGACGCCACCGCGGTCCGCCCCCTGGGAGCGGCAGTCGCGGCCGGAGCTGCGCTCCTACCCGGCACCGCCGTCGCTCGACGGTCAGCCGGCCGCCGACGACACCGTCACGCAGATGATCCCGCGATTCCGGGACGAGGACTACCCCTATCCTTCGTCGAGCACAGCACCGTCCGGAACGGTTCCGCCGACGAGAGTTCCGCCGGGCGGGTCCGACCCGGCACCGCAGCCCGAGCCGCGGCCGCAGAAGTCACTGCTGGCCGCGTCGGGTTCGATCGCGGTGGCGACCCTGGTCAGCCGCATCACCGGATTCGCCAAGCAGGTCGCCATGACGGCCACCCTCGGCGCGGCGCTGGCCAGTGCGTTCACCGTCTCGACGATCCTGCCGAACATGATCTCCGAGCTCGTCCTCGGCGCAGTGCTCGGAGCCATCGTCGTGCCGGTGTTGGTCCGAGCCGAGCAGGAGGACGCCGACGGCGGGCGGGCATTCGTGCGACGCCTCTTCACCATCGCAGTGGCGCTGCTCGGAACCGTGGCGCTCGCGGCGACGATCGCAGCCCCGCTGCTGGCGAGGCTGATGCTCGACGGCGATCCGAAGGTCAACGAGGACCTGACCATCGCGTTCACCTATCTGGTGCTGCCCGCGCTGATGTTCTACGGACTGTCCGGCCTGCTCACGGCCGTGCTCAACACCCGGCAGAACTTCAAGCCCGGCGCCTGGGCACCGGTGTTCAACAACCTGATCGTGCTCGCGGTGTTCGCCCTGTACCCCTTCGTCCCGGGCGAGATCACCGCGAACACCATCGAGATGAGCAACCCCAAAATCCTCGTTCTCGGCCTCGGTGTGACCGCGGGTGTCGTCACCCAGGTTCTCGCTCTGATCCCGGCTTTGCGCCGCGAACGCATCGACCTGCGCCCGCTCTGGGGATTCGACGAGCGACTCAAGAAGTTCGGCGCGATGGCCGCCGCGATCGTGCTCTACGTCGTCATCAGCCAGATCGGGCTGATCGTCGCCACCAGGATCGCGTCGGGCACCGACGATGCGAGCAACGTGATCTACTCGCAGGCCTGGATCGTGCTGCAGCTGCCCTACGGCATCCTCGGCGTGACGGTACTGACGGCCATCATGCCCAGACTCAGCCGCAACGCCGCCAACGGTGACACTCCGTCCGTCGTCGACGATCTGTCGGTCGCGACCCGCCTGACGATGGTCGCGCTGGTGCCGATCGTGGTGTTCCTGACCTTCGCGGGTCCGTCGGTGGGCGAGGCGCTGTACGGCTTCGGCCGGTTCGCCGAGGTCGCACCCAGACTCGGCGAGGCCGTCAGCTGGTCGGCGTTCTCCCTCATCCCGTACGCCCTTGTGCTGATCCACCTGCGTGTCTTCTACGCCCGTGAGAAGGCCTGGACGCCGACGTGGATCATCCTCGGTATCACTGCCGTCAAGATCGGCCTGTCGTTGCTCGCCCCGATCGTCGCGTCCTCGCCGGAGCAGGTGGTGCTGCTCCTCGGCGCAGCGACCGGTCTGGGCTACACCGTCGGCGCGATCATCGGCGGATACCTGCTGCACAAGAGCCTGGGCAGTCTGCGGATGGCCAACGTCGGCAAGACGGTCTGGCTGGTGCTCATCGCCTCACTGGCCGGCGGCGCGGCCATGCTCGCGATCGACCGGATCCTCGGGCTCGACGCCATGATGAACGGCTGGGTAGGCAACTTCGCCCGCGTGGCGATCGACGCCGTCATCATGCTCGGCATCACGTTCTCGATCCTCTGGTTCGGCAAGATTCCCGAAGTTCTGGCGGTCACCGTGGCCCTGAGCCGCCTCGTCCGCAGGTTCCGCGGCGGATCCGACACGCGGGACGCAGATCTGGCCGCTGCAGAAACCGGCGTTATTCCGGTTATTCGAAGCGAGCCCACATGGGACACTGCGCGGGATCGGCTCCCGTACCCTGGTCATCGGCACCCGGGGGCACAAGCTCATGAGGGTCGACCGTTCGCAGATCAACACGGGGCATATTCGCCTGAAGGAGTGACAGTGACCGACGACGAAGTTGCTGGGGGGCCGGCACAATCTCCAGCAAGCGAAGCCGACCGAACGAGCGGCGGCGTCGAGGTCGACACCCAGGACCGCACCGAGCCCGTGAAGGCCGAGGCTTCTTCCTCCAAGACTCCGAAGCCCGCCGAGACGCCGGCGAAGACCGCGTCCGAATCGAAGACTGCAGCCGAGTCGAAGGCACCTGCTCCCGAGCAGGACGTCGAGAAGTCCGCCGACGAGCCAACGGCCGTCGAGCCCGCTGTCGACAAGCCCGTTGCCGCCAAGTCTGCTCCGAAGCCGGCCGACAAGACCGTCTCCATCTCCAAGGCTGCTCTCGCGGCGCGTCCGACCGACAAGACCATCTCGATCTCCAAGGCCGATCTGCCGGTCGAGACCGACGACGAGAAGTCCACACAGGACTCGAAGCCCGCGGCGGATGCGGATTCCGAGAAGACCGCAGCAGTACCGGCCACACCCGGTAACGACGACTCGTCTTCCACGGACGACGTCGACACTGCAGCGGCTGCGGCGAGCGCTCCCGGGCGCACGCTCCGCGGCCCGACGCTCATTCCCGGTGCCTCCGTTGCCGGTGGACGGTACCGACTGCTGGCACCGCACGGCGGCGCGCGCGGCCTCAAGTTCTGGCAGGCCCACGACGTCAAGCTCGATCGCGAGGTCGCGCTGACGTTCGTCGACGCCGACCAGCAATCCACCGCCTCGACCGACGACCGCACTCAGGGACCGCAGGCGATCCTCTCGCGCACGCTGCGTCTGGGTCGGATCAATTCGCCCGGCCTCGCACGCGTGCTCGACGTGGTGCGTGGCAGCTCCGGCGGCATCGTCGTCGCGGAGTGGACGCCCGGCCGGTCACTGCGCGAGATGGCCGACACCGTGCCTGCACCCACCGGCGCGGCACGCGCGATCAAGGTCCTCGCCGCAGCGGCCGAGGCCGCGCACCGCAGCGGAGGTGCGCTGTCGATCGATCATCCCGATCGCGTGCGCATCAGCTCCAGCGGCAATGCCGTCCTCGCCTTCCCCGCAACACTGGCCGACGCCGACCCCAGTTCGGACGTCCGCGGACTCGGCGCGATGCTCTACGCCCTGATCACCGCAAAGTGGCCCCTGTCCGACACCACCGGCGGCGCCGTCGTACCCGGCGACGCAGCTCCAGCACGCAGCGTCGGCGGTATGCGTCCGGCCGACCGCGACGACAAGGGTGCCCCGCTCGAGCCGAGGCAGGTTCGTCCGGATGTTCCGTTCGAGATCTCCGCCGTCGCAGTGCGGGCGCTGGAACAGAACAGCGGAATCCGTACCGCTGCCACCGTGCAGCACGTCCTGGACCAAGCAGCTGTGGTCAACGACAAGACGGATCTGATGCCGGCTCTGCGACTGGGCCAACGCGCACCGGGCGCCAGTGGGCACTCGCTCGCCGACCCCGAGGAGATCGCCGCCGAGAAGGCGAAGTCGATGCGCACCAACATCGCCATCGCGGTACTCGGCGCCTTGACGGTCGTCGTGCTCGCGTTCGCGGGCTTCTGGCTGTTCACCTCGATCGCAGGCGACAACACCGAAACTCCGCTCGACACCCAGGACTTCGGACTCACGACTCCGGCCGAGGCACCGCCCGCAGCCGATTCCGCGGCCCCCCCGGCTCCAGCCGGTGGCCCGGTAGCGATGGACGACGTCAGCGTCTTCTCACCCCAGGGTTCCGCCGACAACCCGAGCACCGCGTCCAACGTGATCGACAACGACCCCAGCACCGCATGGACGACCGACTCGTACTTCCAGCAGTTCCCGGCTCTCAAGAACGGCGTCGGCCTGCTCGTGTCCATCCCGTCCTCGACGCTGCAGAACGCATGGATCGAATCGACGTCTCCGGGAACCGTCGTCGAGATCCGGTCGGCCCCGAACGACTCACCCAGCCTGAGCGACACCACGCTGCTCGGTGAGGCCACGTTGCAGAACGGCCGAACCGACATCGCCCTCGACGACGCGGAGCCGACCGGGAACGTCCTCGTCTGGATCACCAGTCTCGGCGAACAGGGTGGCCGCATCGCCACCTCGATCTCCGGGATCGGTTTCGACACCTAATTCGGGCATTCGGTAATCAATACCGGCTCGTTTCGTACTTCACGGTATTCATGGCCTAGGCTCCCCCCAATGCGTTAACACGGGGGGAGCCGTTTTCGTATGACCGAACGTTTCGATTCGGCGCCAGGGGAGCGCACGGATGCGGAGCTTCTGGCTGCTCATGCGGCCGGAGAGCCGAACGCCTTCGCCACGCTGATCTACCGACACCACGAACACCTGTGGCTGACGGCTCGGCGCACAAGCTACACGCCCGAGGACGCCTCCGATGCTCTGCAGGAGGCGTTGCTCTCCGCTCATCGCACGGCCGGGTCGTTCCGCGCCGACGCCGCGGTCCGAAGCTGGTTGCACAAGATAGTCGTCAATGCCTGCCTCGACCGCATCCGCAGGAACAAGGCACGCCCGTCGGTTCCGTTGAGCGAGAACGAAAGTCACGAGCCCGTATCTCCCAGAGATCGGATTTCCGAGACGGAGACGAGCATTCTCGTTCGACAGGCTCTGATGACGTTGCCACCCGACCAACGTGCAGCCGTCGTCATCGTGGACATGGAGGGGTATTCGGTGGCCGACGCTGCCGACCTGCTCGGCGTTCCCACCGGTACCGTGAAGAGTCGATGCGCCCGCGGTCGACTCAAGCTCTCGACGCAACTCGCGTACTTGAAAGATGCAGGGAACCGAATCTGACCCCCTCGCGTCTATACCGTGTGAGAGAGAAAGCAGACTCGGCGAAGGGAGGCAGGATCGTGCCGTCGAGCACCGACGCTCTACAAGCCCCGTTCTCGCCGGAGCTACTCGCCGATCTGCATGCCGATGCACTTCCCGAGGACGTCAGTCGGCGACTGTGGCCACTGGTTCGCCTCGACGAGGATTCGATGCGCATCCTCGCCGGTCTCGACGCCGTCTCGGCTCGACTGCACGAGTTGGGCGAGGACCCCACCGGGACGTTGTCGATTCCGCCCGACGTCGCCCAACAGATCGATCGCACCCTGCACACGGTCGAGCAATCGACGTCCCCGGTGGACGTCGTCGTTCCGCTCCGTCCGCGCAGACGTCGTATGGTTCTCGGAACCGCCGCTGCCGCAGCGCTTCTGACGGCCGGATCGGTTGCTGTCGCGGCGGCCGTGTTCACTCCGGACGAGCCCGAATCGATCGTTGCCGACCCCACGCAGGCTCCGGATTCGTCTCTGGTGCTCGATTCCGCCGACCTCGACTCCGGTTTCGCGTTCGGCATCATCGGCAAGCGGGATCCCGGAGCATTGGCCGATCCGGCCGACCTCGCTGCCTGTCTGCAGTCCAACGACGTGGATCCGGCCACCACCGTTCTCGGATCGAGTCGAGTGCGCGTCGACGGCCGAGACGGAACGCTGCTCGTCCTCGCCGGAGAACAGCCCTCACAGTTCATCGCCCTTGCGGTGGGCAACGACTGCAGCACTGCAAACCCGGACGTGCTGACGCGTCGCGATATCGGCTGACAGATCTCTCACCGGGGAACAACTGCCTCTAGGGTGGTGTTGACCAGATGTACGTCGACCGGCGTGTGCGCTGAACACTCGGTTGTCGACTGCACGTATACGCCGCACATGATCGGAAGGTCTGCATTGAGTACCCCCAAGGTTCACGATCTCATCATCGTCGGCTCGGGACCGGCCGGTTACACCGCCGGCGTCTACGCCGCACGGGCGGAGCTGGAGCCGATCCTGTTCGAGGGAACACAGTTCGGCGGTGCGCTGATGACCACCACCGAGGTCGAGAATTTTCCCGGGTTCCGCGAGGGCATCATGGGCCCCGATCTGATGGAACAGATGCGCGAGCAAGCGGCGCGATTCGGCGCCGACATCCGGACCGAGGACGTCGAGGAGCTCGATCTGACGGGCCCGATCAAGACGGTGTCCGCCGGCGGCGAGACCTACCGGGCTCGGGCGATCATCCTCGCCATGGGCGCAGCAGCTCGCTATCTGTCCATCCCGGGTGAGGAGAAGTTGCTCGGACGCGGCGTCAGCGCCTGCGCCACCTGTGACGGCTTCTTCTTCCGTGATCAGGACATCGCCGTCATCGGTGGTGGCGACTCGGCCATGGAGGAAGCAACCTTCCTCACTCGCTTCGCACGCAGCGTCACGATCGTGCACCGCCGCAGCGAGTTCCGCGCGTCGCGCATCATGCTCGAGCGCGCCAAGAACAACGACAAGATTCGTTTCCTCACCGACACCAAGGTGCTCGAGGTCCTCGGTGACACCAGCGTCACCGGGCTTTCGCTCGAGCACGCCGAAACCGGCGAGAAGACCACTCTGGACGTGACCGGAATGTTCGTCGCAATCGGCCACGATCCCCGCAACGAGCTGGTCAAGGGCCAGGTCGAGCTCGACGATGCCGGCTACGTCAAGGTCGCGTCGCCCACGTCGGCCACGTCCGTCGAGGGCGTCTTCGCTGCCGGAGACCTCGTCGACCACGTATACCAGCAGGCCATCACCGCTGCGGGTACGGGCTGCACCGCGTCGATCGACGCCGAGCGGTGGTTGGCCGAGCAGGGCGACATCACCAGCAACACGCTCGAACACGCCGACCAGCCGGTCGACGCCGTCAACGCCTGACAGGCACCGAACTTCCACATCGAGGAGATAGAAAATGTCCGACGACAAAAGCACTGTCACCATCACCGACGCGTCGTTCGCCGACGACGTCCTGACCAGTGAGAAGCCCGTCCTGGTCGACTTCTGGGCCACCTGGTGCGGCCCGTGCAAGATGGTCGCCCCGGTTCTCGAGGAGATCGCGGCCGAGCACAAGGACAAGCTCACCATCGCCAAGCTCGACATCGACGCCAACCCGCAGGCCGCTCGCGACTTCAAGGTCATGTCGATTCCGACGATGATCCTGTTCCAGGGTGGCAAGCCGGTCAAGCAAATTGTCGGCGCAAAGGGCAAGGCCGCGCTGCTCAAGGACCTCGAAGGCGTTATCTGACTCACCTGCACACAGTGTGGATTGCAGCGGAAGCCAGTCTTTCTGCGACAATCATCTGATGTGCCGATGCTTCGGCATCGGCACATCAGCCGCAAGGTGTGAGTGCCGTCGGAACGATCGAGAGGCTTTGTCGAGGATGCAGGAACTCAGTCACGGCGATTCCGGACCCGCCGTCGCCGAGGTCCGCGGCACTCTGTCGGCTCTCGGCTTTCTCCACGAAGCGGTGGTTCCCCCCGGTCCCATGGACGACGGCCACTGGACGGCTCCCGGCTCCGTCTTCGACGGTGCCCTCGGAGGTGCCGTCCGCGCATTCCAACAACACCGCGGTCTGTTGGTCGACGGCGTCGTAGGCCCGGCCACATATCGCGCACTCAAAGAAGCGTCGTACCGCCTCGGCGCTCGAACCCTCATCTACCAGCTGTCCGCTCCGCTGTACGGCGACGACGTCGCCTCGTTGCAGACGAGACTCCAGGACCTCGGTTTCTACAGCGAGCGCGTCGACGGCTTCTTCGGTCCCCGCACGCACGAGGGACTGTCCTCGTTCCAGCGCGAGATCGGCCTCTCCCCGGACGGCATCTGCGGACCGGCAACTCTGCGCTCTCTCGACCTTCTCGGCACGCGCGTCACCGGTGGATCCCCGCACGCCATGAGCGAGGAAGAACTCGTCCGTAAATCGGGACCGCAGTTGACCGGCAAGCGCATCGTCATCGATCCCGATCTCGGCGGAGCAGACACAGGTCGCATCGTCGAGGGAACGTTCGGCCGCGTCTCCGAGTCCGAGATCCTGTGGGATATGGCGAGCCGACTCGAGGGCCGCATGGCCGCGACCGGCATGGAGACCTTCCTGTCCCGTGCGCGCGGCACCAACCCCTCGGTCGCCGACCGCGCCGAGACCGCCAACGCCTGGGGTGCCGATCTGATGATCTCGCTGCGCTGCGCATCGAGCACCAGCCCTGTGGCCAACGGCGTCGCCAGCTTCCACTTCGGTAACTCGCACGGCTCCACCTCGATGATCGGTCAAGTACTGACCAGCTACGTACAGCGTGAAATCGTCGCTCGCACACCACTTCTCGACTGTCGCAGCCACGGCCGCACGTGGGATCTGTTGCGTCTGACCAACATGCCGACCATCCAGATCGATCTCGGCTACCTCACCAACGAGTCCGACGTCGAGGTGCTCAGCGATCCGCGCTTCCGCGACATCATCGCCGAAGCGATTCTGATCGCCGTCAAGCGTCTGTACCTACTCGGTCAGGACGATCAGCCGACCGGAACGTTCACCTTCGCCGAGTTGCTCGCCGAGGAACTTGCTGCTTCCGATCGCCCCTGAACCACCGCGCGCGAACGCGTCGGCGGGTGAGGTGTCACCGCGCCCCGACCGTCGACTTCTGCTCGATGTCGACGACGGAGATGCTGGCTGCGATCAGTAGCTGCTCGAGTGCCGATTCGACGTCCTGCTTCCAGCCGTGATCGCGATCGAGCTCGAGCCGCAGTCTCGGAAATCTGTGGTGGGGCGCAATCACTTCGAACCCGACCTTCTCGAGGAAGTCTGCTTCGATCATGCACGTCGACGCCGAACACATCAGCTGTGCCGTGGCGTTCGGAACCACCGGCGCAGCATCGTCGGCGTTGCGTCGAATGCCGAACGCTTCCAGAGCGCGGACTCCACGATTGACGAGATCGCCCACGACGGCCTGGATCAACGTGGCCGAATGCATGTCGGCGTCATCCGGCGAATCGATTCGCAGCTGAGTCAATAGAACTGCATCGTGGCTCACCGGCGACGTCGGGAACGTGCCGGCTCGTGGAACTGCTCGGGGTGGGCAGTAGAGCGCGCAGCCGATGGTCTTGCCGTCGACGGACAGCAACTGTCCGCAGGATCCCCATTCGAGCATGATCGTCGACAGCCATACTTCGTTCTCGAACTCGAGGTCGACCGAGGAACTCTCCGACGCGGGATCGAGTACCCAGAAGCTGCACCGACGCGAATGCGTCGGCAAGTGCTCGAACGAACCGAGCGTCACTCCGGTCACCATCGCCGACACCGCTTACCTCAGCCTTCGTGCACTCGTTCACCGCGAGAATTCTCGATCGGAGCCGATCTGCCCCTCGATCAGGATAGGCGATTGATTCGCTTGACCCGTCGGGTGGAGCCGATCATTCAAATGTGTTGTTTCACAGTACTTTTCGAGCAGATTTCGAGATTTCGGGACCACCTCCGACCGAGCTACGTCACAGTGACGTTTCGACCGCGTATGACTGGTCCTGAAAAATCGTGGCTACTTTTTCTTCTGTGCTTCCATCATCTCGACGATCCTCTGAAGGTCATCGACGGATCCGAATTCGACCACGATCTTGCCTTTTCGCTTGCCGAGGCTGACCGTGACCCGCGTATCGAACGAATCCGAGAGGCGATCGGCGACGTCTTGGAGGCCCGGCATCTGGATGGGCTTGCGCCGGGGCGCCGGTTCCGGGCTCTTCCCGTCCTCTCGGTTGGCGAGGGTGACGGCTTCTTCGGTCGCGCGGACGGAGAGACCTTCGGCGACGATTCGCGCCGCCAATGACTCCTGTGCATCCGACCCCGCGTCCAGAGACAACAGAGCGCGAGCGTGTCCGGCCGACAGAACCCCGGCCGCGACTCGTCGTTGCACGGGAATCGGCAGCTTCAACAGACGAATCATGTTGGTCACGACCGGACGCGACCGACCGATTTTCGCGGCCAGTTCCTCGTGCGTGACGTCGAATTCTTCGAGTAGCTGTTGGTACGCGGCTGCTTCTTCGAGCGGATTGAGCTGGACGCGGTGGATGTTCTCGAGCAAGGCGTCGCGCAACATCGCGTCGTCCGCGGTCTCCCGAACGATCGCCGGGATCGACTCGAGGCCGGCTTCCTGGCTTGCACGCCACCGACGCTCGCCCATGACGAGCTGATATTTTGCATCTCCGGCCCCAGCGGAACCCGACACGAGACGGACGACGATGGGCTGCATGAGCCCGAATTCACGGATCGAGTGGACCAGTTCGGCCAACGATTCGTCGTCGAAGACGTGCCTCGGCTGCTTGGGATTGGCTTCGATTCGATCGGGTGCGATCTCTCGGTAGACGGCACCGACGGGGGAGAGGTCGTCGCCGTTCAGCACCGGCGGGGTCGGTGTGGGTGCTGTCGCGGTCTCCGTGAGTTCATCCGCCGGTGCGGAGCGTTTCGGCTTGGTGGACGTATCCGGGCGGTCCTTGGCGTTGCGATCCGCGCCGATGATCACGTCTGCCGCCGCATTGCCGAGGCGTGGTCCGGCATCAGGTCCGGTGGGGATGAGTGAGGCCAGGCCGCGGCCCAGACCACCCTTACGTGTGGAACTCATCTGTTCACTTCTTCCGTGCTTCGTCGATGCCGGCCGATCGGGCAGCGAGCTCTCGTCCGGCGTCCAGGTAGCTCATCGCTCCTCGTGAACCGGGGTCGTAATCCAGCACCGTCATGCCGTATCCGGGGGCCTCGGATACCTTCACGCTGCGAGGGATCACGGCGCGTAGGACGGCGTCGCCGAAGTGCTTGCGTACTTCTTCCGC
This sequence comes from Rhodococcus cerastii, assembly GCF_033042195.1. Lineage (NCBI taxonomy): Bacteria > Bacillati > Actinomycetota > Actinomycetes > Mycobacteriales > Nocardiaceae > Rhodococcus > Rhodococcus cerastii. The sequence goes on along the minus strand of NZ_JAWLKF010000004.1, from coordinate 295,256 downwards.
GACCTGGTCTGCCAACTTGGTGCGCCCGTCGTACATCGTCAGGATCACGGTGGAGACGTGCAGTTCGGGATTCAGGTGCGACTGCACCAGCTCGATATTGCGGAGGAGCTGACCCACACCTTCGAGCGCGTAGTACTCGCACTGAATGGGGATGAGGACCTCGGTCGCTGCGACGAGTGCATTGACCGTCAGCAGACCGAGCGACGGGGGGCAGTCGATGAGGATGAAGTCGGCGTCGATACCGGAGAGTTCCTCCACCGACAGGGCCGTCTTGAGGCGACCTTCGCGGGCCACCATCGACACCAACTCGATCTCGGCGCCGGCGAGGTCGATGGTCGCCGGGATGCAGAACAACCTGTCGCTGTGCGGACTCTTCTGCACTGCGTCCTTGGCGCTCACTTCACCGATGAGGACCTCGTAGCTCGACGGCACACCCGAGTGATGCTCGACGCCCAACGCCGTGCTGGCGTTGCCCTGAGGGTCCAGATCGACCACCAGAACGGTCAGTCCTTGGAGGGCTAGCGCGGCGGCCAGGTTCACGGCGGTCGTCGTCTTCCCGACGCCACCCTTCTGATTGGCGATCGTCAGCATGCGTCGCTTCGCCGGCTTCGGCAGCGACACCGATCCGGGATGCAGAACCTGGCTGGCTCGATGTGCCGCGGCGCCGATCGGGGTGTCGTTCGGTGAGATCGCGTTGGTGTACTCGAACCCGGAGCTGGCCGCCACCCCCGACTGTTTCCCCGAGTTGCTCGACGCGTTCTTCTTGGACGCTGTTTCACGTGAAACAGCGGGATCGGACCCACCCGACATATGTGCTCCTTAGTGCGGAACTGACTGTGTTCAATACGATCGATCGGATCGAGCGCGGGACGTGTGAGCCCACGATCGAAATCAGTGACGACTCAGTCTCCGCGGCTCACGCACCGCTCTGACGACGATGGTGGGAGTAGGCAACAGACCCACTCCGCACTCCACTACCTCCAGCTTGCCAGCACCCATCCGGGCGAGGGAAGTCCGGTCGCGTTCGATCTCTTCGCCGGCGCTCGACCCCTTCAGAGCCAGCATCCGACCGTGCTCGTGCACCAGAGGGAGCGACCATTTGGCGAGCTTCTCCAATGGCGCGACGGCCCTCGACGTGACCACATCGGCACCGCCGGCTTCCTTCTTGACGCCGGGCTGTTCCGCGCGACCGCGCACGACCAAGATGTTCAAATCGTGTTCCTCGATGAACTCTGCGAGATAGACGGTTCGGCGGAGGAGGGGCTCGACGAGGGTCACCCGCAAGTCAGGCCGCGCGATCGCCAACGGGATACCGGGCAAGCCAGCACCGCTGCCGATATCGACGACGGTCTCGCCCTCGTCGATGAGCTCACCGATCGCCGCGCAGTTGAGGATGTGTCGCTCCCAGAGGCGTGGAACTTCACGCGGTCCGATGAGTCCTCGTTCGACGCCGGCCGTGGCCAACGAGTCGTGGTACCTCCGTGCCAACTCGAGCCGATCACCGAAGATCTGCTCCGCCACGGCCGTCAACTGATTGCTATCCGAGCCTTCTTGTTCCACGTGAAACATCTTCCCGTGCCCAGGCACCGAACGCCAAACGACATCGCTGTAACTCGATCGAATCGACGTCGAACCGCCGAGATCCGGTACCAACGCGACCGAAAGGTGGCCGGCGGCGCAGCGATCCACGACGAGTGGACCCGTCCCGATTCTCGGCGCGGTCAGACCATCCGGATCGACTTCCCGTCTGTTTCGGTCCGAAGATCTGCCGACCCCGCACGGTTCGTCAGACCGCCCGTCCCGCGGCCCCGCCAGTTGGTCCGGCCGCGACTGGGGGGTGTCTCATGCCCCGCGCTGTTTCACGTGAAACTGCTTTGCCATTGCCTCACTATCGTCAGTGCCGCGTGACGACTCGGTGACGTATTCAGCGTCGACGTTCCGGGTTCTCGACAGCAGGCACCGGTCTGAGTGCAGCGACCACACAAGTCAGGGACTTGGTCCAACGTGCGTAGTACCGACCGAACCTGTACCGCGAGCGGCTGACGCCATTCGCAATCGAACACATTCATGCCCCGTCCGGCTGGCGAAGTACGACTGATCGGCTCGTGGATGTTTCACGTGAAACTACGTGCCTGTACCAGTCCACGTTTCTGGAAGGAGTTGATCGACAACCGTCAGCCGGTGGAGATCTGGACGAATACTTGTCGACCACGTATGCCGCTCCGGGCACCTGCGTGCCATGACACACCTAGTCAGGGGAGAGCCGCAGACTCGCCTCCATTCTCGATCGCGTCTCGATCGGCCGGAGCCTCTTTTTGCCGCATCCGAACTTCGCACGTCTTCCGGGTCCGCGGTCGCCTCGATTCTCGACGGGGCTCGACGGTCCCACACATGCGGGCACTGGAAGTGTCGTCGTCCGGACATACGTCGTCATGCCGTCTCGTGTCTTCGAGTCGGCACGAACGAGATTCTCGATCGGCGACCGTCGTAGTGACGTCAGGTCGACCGCCGCGTTGCCCGGATGAAGACAAACACGTCCGGACTTTCGATAGCGCGGTCCCTGAAGCTCGACCCTCGCGGATACATCCACCATCGAGATGACCCCGATCGGGCGTCGTCGATTTTTCGTTCACCGCTACTACCGACCGACGCAAGTTCCATCGGTCGTCCGTCGGATGAAGAGTCACGGACTGCTCGATTGCGTGAACCGTCGAGCGCCGCTCGGTAGCGGCGCCGAATCCGACAAGACCCACTGGAGTCAGATTCGATCCTTCCCTGAGTCGGACCACGTTCGACTCGATCGCACGTGCTCGTCGATAGTTCGAGGCATCCATGATCGCCTGCAATGTTTCACGTGAAACTGCACCGACTCCAGACCGTGTCGATCCGGCACTCAGATCTCGGAACCTAGGGGGTCTCTGGAGATCGTTCTACCCCGACCCTATGGATAGAACGACAGTCCTCGAATCCAGAACTCACACTGGCGTATCGGCAACAAATTCACCCACTTCGGATGCCGCCTGTTTCACGTGAAACAAACGCGACCGACGCGAGCAACAGGCAAGAAAGACACCATCGACTTTGCCGTCACAGTGACGAAAGCGCAGTGCATGACTGATCTCGAGAATCCGGCGAGAAAATCGATCGCACCCGCGCCGACGTCCGCCGTCGTTGAGCAAATTACATCGATGACATTCGACCGAAGGATCTACTACATCCGGATACGACGATGGCCCCCACGGAAGTGGGGGCCATCGACTGGGGACGCTCTGTTACGCCTTGACGACGACTACTCGTCGAGCCGGCTCGACGCCGGTGCTTTCGCTCGCGACGCCGTCGATCTTGGCGACCGCGTCGTGCACGATCTTTCGCTCGAACGGAGTCATCGGGGTCAGCTCCTCGCGCTCACCGGATTCGAGGACACGACGCGCAGCTTCGGCACCGAGGTTGCCGAGTTCGGTCCGCCGATTCGCACGCCAGCCCGCGACGTCGAGCATCAGCTTGCTGCGCTCACCCGTCGACTGCTGGACCGCGAGGCGAGTCAGCTCCTGCAGTGCATCGAGAACCTCACCCTTGCGGCCCACGAGCTTGGCGAGATCGTCGCCACCGTCGATGCTGACGATGGCGCGGTCACCTTCCACATCCAGATCGATGTCGCCGTCGAAGTCCAGGACGTCGAGGAGTTGCTCGAGGTAATCGCCGGCGATCTCGCCTTCCTCGACAAGGTAGTCCTCGTCGTCCTCGTCGTCGTCATCCGAGTCGTCGTCGGTCTTGTTCTCGACGACGCCCGAGTCCTCGGACTTCTCCACCACGGGAGTCTCGTCTGCCTCCACGTCGACTGCACTCACCTGATCGGCCTCGACCACCACGTCACTTGCTCCATCCCCGGATACCGCCCCGGCTGTCTGCACTTCGTCGTTCTGAGCTTCTTCTACGTCCGCTGTCATGTTCGTCCTTCTCTCGACGCGTCGGTCAGCGCCGCTTGCGCTTGGTCGACTTGTTCCGGTTCGCCTGCGGTCTCGGTTTGGCCGGCGATGCGGCACCGGTCGTCGAACCAGCGATACCCTCACCGGTCTCGGCCGTCGCCGAATCACTCGTCGGCGTCATCTTCGAGAGCTTCGGGCGAGCGCCGGGCTTCGGCTTGGTGGTCGACACAGGCTTCACGCCGGGCTTCGGCGCATTCTCGGAACGCTTCTCCACTGCAGCAGCGGCCTTGGCAGCTTCTTCCTTGTCGATCTTGCCGAACACCAGGTGCTGCTGCGCGTAGGTCCAGGTGTTGTTGCTGACCCAGTACAGCAGGATGGCGATGGGAAGCAGGGCACCGAACACCAGCACACCGAGCGGGAACACGTACAGGGCGAGCTTGTTCATGATGGCGGACTGCGGGTTCGCTGCCGCAGCGGCGCTCTGACGGGCCACGGACGCACGCGAGTTCATGTGCGTCATGATCGCCGCGATGATCATCAGAGGAACGGACACCGCGACAATGACCCAGGTGGACGGAATGGTCGCGCCCGGTCCCACGGCGAATGCGTTGAGCTGGTCCTGCGGCATCGTGATCCACGCCGAAATCGGCGCACCGAACAGACGAGCGTCCAAGAAGGACTGCACGTCCGACACGTTGAACGCGTAGTTGGACAGCTCGCGGTTCTCCTCGGGAGTCAATCCGAGCTGACCGAAGCCGGTACCGGTGCGGTTGAACGAGCGCAGCACGTGGAACAGGCCGATGAACACCGGCGCCTGCGCCAGCACCGGCAGGCAGCCCATCAGCGGATTGAAGCCGTGCTCCTTCTGGAGCTTCTGCATTTCGACGGCCATCTTCTGCTTGTCTTTGCCGTACTTCTTCTGCAGAGCCTTGATCTGCGGCTGTAGCTCCTGCATCTGTCGAGTGGTGCGGACCTGCTTGACGAAGGGCTTGTACAGAATCAGGCGGAGGGTGAAGACCAGGAAGACGACGGACAGTGCCCAGGCGAACCCATTGCTGGGATCCTGGAACACAAAGCCGAACACCTTGTGCCACACCCAGAGAATCCAGGCAACCGGGTAGTAAATGAAGTCGAGCACGGCTCTATGTACTCCTCTGTTCTTCCACTCGCGCGAGATCGTGGTGTTCTTCGGTTTCGGTCAGCTCGGTGACGGTCGCGCGCCACCTACCGGGTTCGGGCACCGGGTCCCAGCCTCCAGAGTGCCAGGGAGCACATTTGAGGAGGCGGACGACTGCCAGCAACGAGCCCTTCATCATCCCGTGCACCTGGAGCGCCTCGATGGCGTACTCACTACAGGTGGGGGAGAAGCGACAGGTGGGAGGCCTCATCGGGGACACGTACGTCCGGTACAACCCGATGAAGTAGACGAGTGTTCGAGCAGGAATGGAACGAAGGTTGCCCATGAATGTCATGACGGCGGACCCTTCGGAGCTTCGAGAAGACCGAGCTTCTTCAATCCTGAACGCAGTTGAATCAGTAGATCTGTCGAGGACGCTCTCGCGGCTCCGGGCAGTGCGCGGATCACCACGTCGGTGGTCTCGGGGAGTTCACCGATGACGTCGGTACAGATATGCCGAAGCCGGCGCGCAACTCGATGACGAGTTACGGCCGGCCCGACTGCCTTGCTGACGATCAATCCGAATCGTGGACCACGAACAGTAGATGCGATGTCCTGTTCGTCACGCACGACGGCGTGAACCACAAGATCCGATCTACCCATTCGGCGTCCTCGACGCACCGCTACGGAGAAATCACGTGCTCGGTGTAGTCGATTCGGCTCAGGAAGCATCCCGAGCTCCAAGCTTCGGACGAACAGATATCAGGCTGTGAGTTCTTTACGGCCCTTGCCGCGACGTGCGGAAACGATTGCACGACCCGCACGGGTACGCATACGAAGACGGAAGCCATGAACGCGCGCGCGGCGGCGATTGTTCGGCTGGAACGTCCGCTTGCCCTTGGCCACGGTCAACACTCCTCGAGATTGAAAAGACGCCGTTCGTCGGCGCCTGCTGGAAAGGTACTCAGCGAGTCCGGATGGACTTGCTTGCCTCCCGAGCGAGAAATCCGAGTGAAGACAGACTGTAAGCAGCCAGCAAGCATCGGCCACCTCGCTATTGGGTGACTGTTCGAGAGTACTGATCGAGTCACCGCCGGTCAAACTCGCTCTCGAGCGAACAGTGCCGTCGTTCATACACAGGCAGCGTCCGTTTCCGGCCGCGGACGGTGTGATGTACGTCGAAATCGCCACCGGACGGCCGCTCGCTCCGACGCACGTCCTCCGATTGCACTACAGACAGTTGGCATCGGTGCAGGTCAGACTGGCGTAATTGCCATAGCACGAGCCAGAACGCGTTCTGGGGTCACATCGGTGTCGTTTATCCACACCTGTGGATAATTGTGTGGAAACACAGTTCAGGTGGCATATTCGTACCTTGCGGGGTCCATCCACGGACCCTGGTCTCGGCCGCAGCGACGCACGAACGACGACGCTATCCGACGACGTTGCCGCGCGGGTACGAAACGGCGCGCGGATTCCTGCGTCGAACACCGCCCGAGACCAATGCTCGACGACGGAGGGCCCAACGTGAACGACGATCCGGATGCGCTCGCGCGCATCTGGCCCGAGGTGGTCGCGGAGCTCACATCCGACCGACACAGTGGGTCTCCGCTGACCAAAGGCCAGAAGGCCTGGCTCGCTCTGGTCAAACCGCTGACCTTGACGCAGGGGTTCGCGCTGCTCGCAGTGCCGTCGACTTTCGCGCAGGAAGCGATCGAACGAGATCTTCGCGAACCCATCCTCGGCGCCCTCGGGCGTCATCTGGGACAGGGTGTCGAGGGACTCGGCGTTCGCATCTCCGCTCCCGAGGACGAGAAGATCGACTCCGAGCGATCGACGTATCCCGATGCCGCCAGCTCTCCGACGTACCGGCGCCGCGTCCTGACCAGCAGAGACGACGAGCCGTCGGATTCCGAGACGGCCGACTACGAAGAGGTCGACGACGAACGCGAAGCTCTCGCCAGCGTCCAGAACTCGTGGCCGACGTACTTCACGAAACCTCCCGACTCGACGCCTCCGTCCTCGGGTGCCAACAGCCTCAACTCGAAGTACACCTTCGACACCTTCGTCATCGGTGCCTCCAATCGGTTCGCCCACGCAGCTGCGGTGGCGATCGCCGAAGCACCTGCTCGCGCGTACAACCCGCTGTTCGTGTGGGGGGCGTCGGGTCTGGGCAAGACTCACCTCCTGCACGCGGCCGGGCACTACGCGCAGCGCCTGTTCCCGGGCATGCGCGTCAAGTACGTCTCCACCGAGGAATTCACCAACGACTTCATCAACAGTCTCCGTGACGACCGCAAAGTGGCGTTCAAGCGCCGCTACCGGGAGACCGACGTGCTGCTGGTCGACGACATCCAGTTCATCGAGGGCAAGGAAGGCATCCAGGAGGAGTTCTTTCACACCTTCAACACCTTGCACAACGCGAACAAACAGATCGTCGTGTCCTCCGACCGCCCACCCAAGCAGTTGGCCACCCTCGAGGAACGGCTTCGTACTCGCTTCGAGTGGGGCCTGATCACCGATGTGCAGCCACCCGAGCTCGAGACGCGGATCGCCATTCTGAGCAAGAAGGCTCGGATGGACCGGCTCGATGTGCCACACGACGTGCTCGAGCTCATCGCCAGCCGAATCGAACGCAACATTCGTGAGCTCGAAGGTGCCCTCATTCGAGTGACGGCGTTCGCATCGCTCAACGGACAAGCACTCGACCTCACTCTCGCCGAGGTGGTTCTCCGCGATCTGATCCCCGACTCGTCGAGTCTCGAGATCAATGCGGCGACGATCATGGCTGTGACAGCCGAGTACTTCAACACCTCCATCGAGGACCTGTGCGGGCCGGGCAAGGCCCGAGCACTGGCCATGGCCAGGCAGATCGCGATGTATCTCTGTCGCGAGCTCACCGATCTGTCGTTGCCCAAGATCGGGCAGACGTTCGGTCGGGATCACACGACGGTGATGTACGCGGACAAGAAGATTCGCAAGGAGATGACCGAGCGTCGCAAGGTGTACGACCAGGTTCAGGAGCTCACTGCGCGGATCAAGCAGCGCTCCAAGCGGTAACCACCGAAGACCGACGGACTCCGAGAAGACGGCACCGAATCCCATCGAGGGTTCGGTGCCGTTGCTGTTTCCGGTCGTTCGTCGGACCGATTCTCGACGCGTATTCGGTGAGTTTTCGAGCCGTCGACCATTGATTCACACCTGTGGATAACCATGTGGACAACATCGAAGTTCTGGGGATGGAATGTGGGCGCCTGTGCACCGATGTGATTCGTGCACAGGCAGCCGCGCGTCAATCACGTATTGGTCCCGAGTTCATCCCCACGACACCACGCTCGGCCACCAGCGGATCGAACGGTCCGTGCACAGATTCCACAGGACCTATTAATACTTCTGTTTTCTCCTTGAAAGAACTTCTTTGAAAACAGGTGTTGGGGAACGATCCGTTCACAGGCCCTTCGGGAACCCCCGAATCCCACCTTCGACGCGAGCCTCGCGCTTTCGTCTTCGCTTCGGAGGGCATACGGTGTGCTTGCGCTGGATGTGCCACACTCGTCGTTGCAGCGGTTCGAGCCGCAACCTTCGTGGTTGCACCGCTCCGGCCGTAACGCCGAACACCACCGAACGAGAGGAAATGCCGAGCGATGGAGCTTGGAAGTTTGAAGTTTCGCGTTGCTCGTGAAGATTTTTCCGATTCCGTCGCGTGGGTAGCCCGCAGCCTGCCGTCTCGGCCGCCCGTTCCCGTTCTCGGTGGAGTTCTTCTCGCTGCCGACGAGCAGGGTCTGACGGTTTCCGGATTCGACTACGAGGTCTCCGCTCAGGTCAAGGTGTCGGCGGAGGTTGCCACTGCAGGCCGAGTTCTGGTGTCGGGCAAGCTACTTGCCGATATCACGAAGTCGTTGCCGAACAAGCCGGTCGACGTCACGGTCGACGGAACCCGCGTTCTGGTCAACTGCGGAAGTGCCAAGTTCTCACTGCCCACGATGCCGGTCGAGGACTACCCACAGCTCCCCGAGTTGCCCAGCAACACCGGCTCGCTGGCCGGTGATGTCTTCTCCGAGGCAATCGCCCAGGTCGCCATCGCTGCGGGCAAGGACGACACGCTTCCGATGCTCACCGGTATCCGCGTGGAGATCGACGGCACCAACGTCGTTCTCGCGGCCACCGACCGTTTCCGGTTGGCGGTTCGTGAGGTGGAGTGGGCTCCCGCCGGTGCAGACACCACCACCGCGGTGCTCATCCCGGCCAAGACTTTGTCCGAATCGGCAAAGACTCTGGGCGGCAACTCCGGCTCACCGGTGGAACTGGCCCTCGGTTCCGGCTCGTCCATCGGTAGCGACGGTTTGCTGGGCATCGTCAGTGACGGGCGCCGCACCACGACCAGGTTGCTCGACGCAGAGTTCCCGAAGTTCCGTCAGTTGCTGCCCGCCGAACACACTGCGGTGGCGACCCTCGACATCGCCTCGCTGGTCGAGGCCATCAAGCGTGTCGCTCTCGTTGCCGAGCGTGGTGCGCAGGTGCGCCTGGAATTCAACTCCGACGGCGTGTTGCTGTCCGCAGGTGGCGACGACGCCGGCCGCGCCGAGGAAGCTCTGCCTGCCGACTTCCAGGGCGAGGCACTGACCATCGCCTTCAATCCGGGATACCTCATCGACGGGTTGTCCTCGCTGCACAGCGAGAAGGTCACCTTCGGATTCACGACGCCGAGCCGGCCTGCAGTGCTGCGGCCGACCTCCGACGAGGAACTGGTGCCCGACGACGCAGGCAAGTTCGCGGCGCCGAAGTCCGAATACACGTATCTGCTGATGCCCGTCAGGCTGCCGGGCTGATCCTGCCTGGTTACTGTTGAATCCGCGGGAATTTTCGCACCTGACACAGACAAGGACGCGTCATCATGCAGCTCGGCTTGGTCGGTCTCGGAAAAATGGGTTTCAACATGCGCGAGAGATTGCGCGAGCACGGTCACGAGGTGATCGGCTACGACCCCCGACCCGAGGTGACCGATACCCCGTCACTGGCCGGGCTGGCGCAATCGTTGACGGCGCCCCGGGTGGTGTGGGTGATGGTCCCGTCCGGTCAGATCACCCGCGACACCGTCAACGGCCTTGCGGATGTGCTCGAGCCCGGCGATCTGGTGATCGACGGTGGCAATTCACGCTTCACCGATGACAAGCCCAACGCAGAGTTGTTGGACGCCAAGGGAATCGGTTACATCGACGCCGGAGTATCCGGCGGGGTCTGGGGCCTGAAGAACGGCTACGGCTTGATGGTCGGCGGCCAGGACGAGCACGTCGCCAGAGCGATGCCGATCTTCGACGCGTTGCGTCCCGAGGGCGAGCGCGCGGACGGTTTCGTGCATGCCGGCCCGGTCGGTGCCGGTCACTACTCGAAAATGGTGCACAACGGTATCGAATACGGGTTGATGCAGGCCTATGCCGAGGGGTACGAGATCCTCGAAGCCGAAGAGCTCGTGCAGGATGTGCAAGGCGTGCTGCGGGCCTGGAGCAAGGGCACGGTCGTGCGGTCGTGGCTGCTCGACCTGCTGGTCGAAGCTCTCGGTCAGGATCCGGAGTTCAGTGAGATCTCCGGGTACACGGAGGACTCCGGTGAGGGTCGCTGGACCGTCGAGGAAGCCATCCGTCATGCCGTCCCTGCGCCGGTGATCTCTGCGGCATTGTTCGCCAGATTTGCTTCGCGGCAAGAGGATTCGCCTGCCATGAAGGCTGTCTCTGCCCTTCGGAACCAGTTCGGCGGGCATGCGGTCAAGAAGGCCGACGCCGACGAGACCCTGCGCGCCCCGGCGCCGAAGAACACCGAGTAAGTGTTCGTCCGGTCTCTGCAGCTACACGACTTCCGATCCTGGGACGACCTCACCGTCGACCTCGGACCGGGCTCGACCGTGTTCGTAGGGCCCAACGGACACGGCAAGACCAATCTGCTCGAGTCGCTCAACTATCTGTCGACGTTGTCCTCTCATCGTGTGTCCTCGGACGCACCCATGATCCGGGCAGGCGCCGCCAAAGCGTTCGTGGGCAGTGCCGTGGTCAATCACGGTCGCGAATTGATCATCGACGTCGAGCTGCTCGAAGGCCGGGCCAACAAGGCTCGGATGAACAGGTCGCCGCTGCGTCGCCCACGCGAGATCCTGGGCGTGTTGCAGAGTGTGTTGTTCGCTCCCGAGGATCTCTCGCTCGTCCGCGGTGATCCCGGTGAGCGCCGACGGTATCTCGACGAGCTGCTGACCACTCGAATTCCTCGAATGGCCACTGTCCGTGCCGATTACGACAAGGTACTGCGGCAACGGTCGGCTCTGCTCAAGACCGCGAGTGGATCGTTGCGCCGCGGTTCGTCGTCGGGTGACGGCGCCAGTGCACTTGCCACCCTCGACGTCTGGGACGGGCACCTCGCGGCGCACGGTGCTCGATTGCTCGCTGCCAGAATATCTTTGGTGCACGAGCTGATGCCTTTCGTACAACAGGCCTACAGCTCGATCGCGCCGGAATCGCGGTTGGCCGCAGTCGCCTATCGCTGCAGTCTGGCCGATGCGCTCCCGCCGGAATTCTCCGATGCCGATCGTGCACCGGAACCCGACGACACCGAGGTGCTGGAAGCTGCGTTCCTGCATCAGCTTTCGGTGATGAGACAGCGCGAGATCGAACGCGGGGTGTGTCTGGTGGGACCGCACCGCGACGACGTGGAATTGATGCTCGGTGATCAACCGACGAAAGGGTTTGCGAGCCATGGTGAGTCGTGGTCGTACGCACTGTCGTTGCGGCTCGGGTCGTTCGCGTTGCTGCGGGAAGACGGTACCGACCCGGTCCTGATGCTCGACGACGTGTTCGCCGAGCTCGACCGCAAGAGGCGCGCGGCGTTGGCGACCGTGGCCGCCGGCGCAGAGCAGGTGCTCATCACGGCGGCGGTACCGGAGGACGTACCTCCCGAACTCGATGCTCGGCGGTACGGGGTCGAAGCGACGCAGAGTTCGGATTCCGGTGCAGCAGGACGTATCTCGCGCATCTCGGACCTGTCGGCCGATACCGGTACCGCAGCGTCGGAAGGTGAGGTTCGATGACCGACGACGAGGCAACGCCCACAGGTAACGGTGAGGTACCGGAACTGAAAGGTGTCGATCTGGCGCGTCGAGCACTCGAGGACGCCCGGGCCGCAGCCAAGGCCAGTGGCAAATCGGTGGGGCAGGGACGGTCGTCGCCCACCGGCGGGGTACGAGCGCTGCGGGGGCGTCGTCGACGCGGTTGGTCGGGAGCCGGGCCGGACGACCGTGATCCGCAGGCGTTCGGGGCTTTGGCGAACTCGATCGCGTCCAAGCGTGGGTGGTCGGCCAAGGTGTCCGAGGGTGCTGTGTTGGGCCGGTGGCCCAGCGTGGTCGGCGAGGACATCTCGGCTCATGCGGAGCCCACCGGTCTCAAGGACGGCGTGTTGAGTATTTCGGCGGAGTCCACGGCGTGGGCGACGCAGTTGAGGCTGATGCAGTCTCAGATTCTGGCCAAGATCGCCGCCGCCGTCGGTCACGGTGTGGTGACGTCTCTGCGCATCACCGGTCCGACGACGCAGAGCTGGAGAAAAGGTGAGCGTCACGTGCGCGGGCGGGGCCCGCGCGACACGTACGGATAGTGAGACGTCCCAACGTATGCTTTTCGAAGTGCCTGGTCCAGGTGATCCTCAACAGATGTTGGGGCCAGTGTTGCTGTGACATGGTCGATGTGCGTAGCGTGATTCGCGACACTCAGCGGTCGGGGGATCGATGAAGATGTTCTACGCGGCCATCGGACGAGGAGAAGTTGTGTCTGCACCAACGAAGAAGGCATCGACAGCGGCCGTCGATGTCGACGGGACCCCCGAAGACCGAGTCGTTCTCCATGCCCGGAATGTCGAGTTCGGACTGGAAGTCCCTGCCGTTGCACTACATGGACGGCAATCCGCTCGCGACGCACCTGATCAACGTGATGCACCTGCTCCTGCCCGAGGGCGAGGAATGGTTCGTGCGCACCTTCAAGGAAGCGTTGCCGCTGATCCACGACGATCACCTGCGCGACGACGTCATCGGGTTCATCGGCCAGGAAGCCATGCACGCCCAGGCACACACCGATGTCCACGATCAGCTTCGGGCACACGGCATCGATGTCGACCCGTACGTCGATCAGATGAAGTTCCTGTTCGGCCGCGCGCTCGGCAACAGGTCCGGTCACGGTCAGAACAGTCTGGTCGAACGTCTCGCCCTCATCGCTGCCGCAGAACACCTGACCGCCTTCCTGGGCGATTGGGTACTCAATGCCTCGGAGTTGGACGAGGCCGACGTCGACCCGATCATGCTGGATCTGCTGCGGTGGCACGGAGCCGAGGAGGTCGAGCATCGATCGGTGGCCTACGAGGTGATGCGGTACTTCGACGTCCGCCCGGCCCGCCGTATTCGTACCTACGTCGTCATCGCGCCCACGTTGGTGTGGTTCTGGACCCGCGGTGTTCGTTTTCTGATGAGCCAGGATCCGACGCTGGCGCACCTGCCACCCAAGCAGCGCACACCGTCGTTCCGAGAATTTCGTCGAGTTGCCCATGCCGGCCTGTTCCCGACCCCGATGTCGATGGTGAAGGCGTCGTTGCGTTACTTCAAGCGCACCTACCACCCTTCCCAGGAAGGTTCGACGGCGCAGGCAGTGCAGTATCTGGCCACCTCACCGGCAGCTCGGTCCGCCGATCGATGACCAAACGCACGTTGCGGAGCAAGCTCGGCGCAATGGCACAGATGGTGGACTCGTTCCGGGCGGGACGCACCATTCCGAAGAATCTGTACGGCCGCGACGAGCCCGATCAGACCGTGTCACTGGTGACCGATGCGCTCGACAAATGGTTCGCTCTGCTCGACGGTGACGACTACGACGCGTCGTTCGCTGCGCCGCCCGTGGCTCGCACCCGGTTGCTGACGTTGGTCGCGCGCGAGGTGCTGTGCGTCGACGAGCAAGTGGTCCAACTGACCTTCTCGGCCGCCGACGGTGAGGTGCTGCCCGCGTGGGCACCGGGAATGCATCTGGACTTCTATCTCCCGTCCGGACGCCGTCGGCAGTACTCGTTGTGTGGGCAGCCGAATGCCGACTCGTACTCCATCGCGGTGCGCTTGGTTCCCGACGGCGGGGGTGGGTCGCGTGAGATGCACGATCTGCAGGTCGGCACCGAGCTCGCAATTCGCGGTCCGCGCAACGGTTTTCCGTTCGTGCAGTCCGAGCACGCCGTCTTCGTGGCCGGCGGAATCGGCATCACAGCCATCATCCCGATGGTGCGTCGTGCTCGGGAGACGGGGATGGATTGGCATCTCGTCTACTGCGGCCGCTCACGTGAATCGATGCCGTTCCTCGACGAGATCGCCGGCTGGGACGCCGACCGCGTGACGGTGCGGACCGACGATGTGGACGGCATGCCGTCGAGCATGGATCTGCTCGGTGCCGCGGCGCCCGGGGGGTCGGTCTACGTGTGCGGACCTCCGCCGATGATCGATCTGGTTCGGGCGTCGTTCGACTCGTTGCCGGCAACGCATCTGCACTTCGAGCGTTTCTCACCGCCGCCGGTGAAGAACGGTGCCGAGTTCGAGGTGCAGCTCGTCGATTCCGGACAGATCATCGCAGTGGCTCCGGACGAGACTGCGTTGCATGCCATTCGGCGTTTGAGGCCCGATGTGGCGTACTCCTGCCAGCAGGGGTTCTGCGGGACGTGTCGCGTTCGAGTACTCAGCGGAACACCGCAGCATCGGGAGAACCGACTCACCGCCGAGGAGCAGGAACACGAGATGTTGATCTGTGTGTCCCGTTCCGAGGGTGAACGGATCGTGCTCGATCTCTAGCCGAGCCGCCGCATTTACCCTTCATCTTTGTCGCCCGGCACCCTGAAAATGCGCCTGTGAAGCAATCAGAGGCCTTTTAGGGGTGTCATCGTGCCCATGCTGTCGCAGGCAACCAGTACTATGGACCGGTACGACATCAAGCCCGGAACAACGCATGGACCCGGGCGCGGCCGGAATCGACTGCGCTCGCCCCTGCGGTAGCACCCTGTCGGGGTGTGAGCGGGGTAGTGGACGCGTAGAAGGAGAACCAGCTAACCGTGGCTGCCCAGAAGTCAGGTAACAACGAGAACAGCAAGGATTACGGCGCTTCGTCCATCACGGTCCTCGAGGGCCTGGAGGCGGTTCGTAAAAGGCCCGGTATGTACATCGGTTCCACCGGTGAACGAGGCCTGCATCACCTGATCTGGGAGGTCGTCGACAACTCCGTCGACGAGGCCATGGCCGGTTATGCCTCCACCGTCGGCGTCACCATTCACGTGGACGGCAGTGTCGAGGTCACCGACGACGGTCGAGGAATTCCCGTCGCCATGCACTCGTCCGGCGTCCCCACTGTCGAGGTCGTCATGACCCAGCTGCATGCCGGCGGCAAGTTCGACTCCGATTCGTACGCGGTGTCCGGCGGACTGCACGGTGTCGGTATCTCGGTGGTCAATGCCCTCTCGACCAAGGTCGAACTGCAGATCGCGCGTGACGGTCACCGCTACACCCAGACCTACGACTACGCCAAGCCCGGACCGCTCGAAACCGTCGGGAACACCGACGAGACCGGCACCACCGTCCGCTTCTGGGCCGACGGCAAGATCTTCGAGACTCTCGACTACAGCTTCGAGACCGTGCACCGCCGCCTGCAGGAGATGGCGTTCCTGAACAAGGGGCTGACCATCAACTTCACCGACGAGCGAGTGGCCGCGACCGACGCCACCGAGGAGGAATTGGGCGAGACCGCCGAGGCTCCCAAGACCGCCGAGGAAGAGCAGGCCGATGCGGCCAACGCGAAGCCGGCCAAGGTCCGCAAGCGGACGTACCACTACCCCGACGGCTTGGTCGACTTCGTCAAGCACATCAACCGCACCAAGACCGCGATCCACAACTCGGTCGTGGGCTTCACCGGCAAGGGTGAAGGCCACGAGGTCGAGATCGCGATGCAGTGGAACGCCGGTTACTCCGAGTCGGTGCACACCTTCGCCAACACCATCAACACGCACGAGGGCGGTACCCACGAAGAGGGCTTCCGCACCGCGTTGACCTCGACGGTGAACAAGTACGCCCTCGAGAAGAAGCTGGTCAAGGAAAAAGACATCAAGCTGACCGGCGACGACATTCGTGAGGGCCTCGCCGCGGTCATTTCGGTCCGAGTCGGTGAGCCGCAGTTCGAGGGTCAGACCAAGACCAAGCTCGGCAACACCGAGATCCGATCGTTCGTCCTCAAGGCCTGCAACGAGCACCTCTCGCACTGGTTCGAGTCGAACCCGGCCGACGCCAAGACGATCATCAACAAGGCAGTCTCCTCCGCGCAGGCCCGCATGGCTGCGCGTAAGGCGCGAGAGATGGTGCGCCGCAAGAGCGCAACCGATATCGGTGGTCTCCCCGGCAAGCTCGCCGACTGCCGATCCAACGACCCGAGCAAGTCCGAGATCTACATCGTGGAGGGCGACTCCGCAGGCGGCTCGGCCAAATCCGGACGCGACTCGATGTTCCAGGCGATCCTGCCGCTGCGCGGAAAGATCATCAACGTCGAGAAGGCTCGCATCGACCGCGTCCTCAAGAACAACGAGGTCCAGGCGATCATCACCGCCTTCGGAACCGGCATCCACGACGAATTCGACATCACCAAGCTGCGTTATCACAAGATCGTGCTGATGGCCGACGCCGACGTCGACGGTCAGCACATCTCGACGCTTCTGATGACTCTGCTGTTCCGGTTCATGCGTCCCTTGATCGAGAACGGTCACGTCTACCTCGCCATGCCGCCGCTGTACAAGCTCAAGTGGAGCCGCGGTGAACCGGACTTCGCCTACTCCGATCGTGAACGCGACGGACTGCTCGAGGCCGGCATCGCCAACAAGCGCAAGATCAACGTCGAGGACGGTGTCCAGCGCTACAAGGGCCTCGGCGAGATGAACGCCAAGGAGCTGTGGGAAACCACGATGGACCCGGCTGTGCGAGTGCTGCGCCTGGTCACCCTCGACGACGCGGCCGCGGCCGACGAACTGTTCAGCGTCCTGATGGGCGAGGACGTCTCCGCACGCCGAAGCTTCATTGCCCGCAACGCGAAAGATGTTCGCTTTCTTGACGTTTAGTCACTTCCCTTCACGCACCGATGAGGTTTCTCGGTGCGTGGAGGTGACCGTTTCTCGAGGAGATTTGCATGTCTGACATCACCGAACCGCCGGTAGGACCCCCGCCGGGTTCGACCACCAACGCCGAGGGTGGAGACCGGATCGATCCGGTCGACATCCAGCAGGAAATGCAGCGTAGTTACATCGATTACGCCATGAGCGTCATCGTCGGTCGTGCCCTGCCCGAGGTGCGTGACGGACTCAAGCCGGTGCACCGTCGCGTCCTGTACGCGATGTACGACTCGGGCTTCCGCCCCGACCGCAGCTACGTCAAATCCGCACGCCCCGTTGCCGAAACGATGGGTAACTACCATCCCCACGGCGACACCTCGATCTACGACGCACTGGTGCGTCTGGCTCAGCCGTGGTCGATGCGGTACCCACTCGTCGACGGCCAGGGCAACTTCGGTTCGCGTGGCAACGACGGTGCCGCAGCCATGCGATACACCGAAGCCCGGTTGACCCCGCTGGCGATGGAGATGCTGCGCGACATCGACGAGGAAACCGTCGACTTCATCCCCAACTACGACGGCAAAACCCAAGAGCCGACGGTACTTCCGTCGCGCGTGCCGAACCTGTTGATGAACGGCTCCAACGGCATTGCCGTCGGTATGGCCACCAACATCCCGCCGCACAATCTTCGCGAACTGGGCGATGCGGTGTTCTGGGCCCTGGACAACTTCGAGGCCGACGAGGAAGCAACCCTCGCCGCGTGCATGGAACGCGTCAAGGGCCCAGACTTCCCCACCCACGGACTCATCGTCGGCGGCCAGGGTATCCAGGACGCGTACTCGACCGGTCGCGGCTCCATCCGGATGCGCGGCGTCGTCGAGATCGAAGAGGACTCCAACGGTCGCACCACGATCGTCATCACCGAGCTGCCGTACCAGGTCAACCCGGACAACCTGATCACCTCGATCGCCGAGCAGGTACGCGACGGCAAGATGTCCGGTATCTCCAAGATCGACGACGAGTCGTCCGACCGAGTCGGTATGCGCATCGTCGTCACGATCAAGCGCGACGCGGTCGCGAAGGTCGTGCTCAACAACCTCTACAAGCACTCGCAGCTGCAGACGAGCTTCGGCGCGAACATGCTCTCCATCGTCGACGGCGTACCGCGCACCCTTCGCCTCGATCAGATGATTCGCTTCTACGTCACCCACCAACTCGACGTGATCGTTCGGCGTACTCGGTACCGGCTGCGCAGAGCGGAGGAGCGGGCTCACATTCTGCGTGGCCTGGTCAAGGCTCTCGACGCACTCGACGAGGTCATCGCGCTCATCCGTGCGTCGCAGACGGTGGATCTCGCCAAGCAGGGCTTGATCGACCTGCTCGACATCGACGAGATTCAGGCCCAGGCGATCCTCGACATGCAGCTGCGGCGCCTCGCAGCTCTCGAGCGTCAGAAGATCATCGACGAGTTGGCAGAACTCGAACGCACCATCGCAGACCTGCAGGACATTCTGGCCAAGCCGGAGCGACAGCGACAGATCGTGCGGGACGAGCTCGCCGAGATCGTCGAGAAGTTCGGCGACGACCGTCGCACGCGCATCATCGCCGCCGACGGGGACGTCAACGACGAGGATCTGATCGCGCGGGAGAACGTGGTCGTCACGATCACCGAGACCGGATACGCCAAGCGCACAAGAACCGACCTCTACCGCTCGCAGAAGCGCGGCGGCAAGGGAGTGATGGGAGCGGGCCTCAAGCAGGACGACATCGTCAGCAAGTTCTTCGTCTGCTCGACGCACGACTGGATCCTGTTCTTCACCACCAAAGGTCGCGTCTACCGGGCCAAGGCCTACGAGCTGCCCGAGGCGAACCGAACCGCTCGCGGTCAGCACGTTGCGAACTTGCTCGCCTTCCAGCCGGACGAACGCATCGCCCAGGTCATCCAGATCAAGACCTACGAGGATGCCCCCTACCTGGTGCTCGCCACCAAGGGTGGTCTCGTCAAGAAGTCGCGTCTGACGGATTTCGATTCCAACCGCAGCGGCGGCATCGTCGCGGTCAATCTGCGCGGCGACGACGAGTTGGTCGGCGCGGTTCTCGCATCCTCGGACGACGATCTGCTGCTGGTCTCGGCGCAGGGTCAGTCCATCCGGTTCTCGGCCACCGACGAGGTACTGCGCCCGATGGGTCGCGCCACCTCGGGTGTGCAGGGCATGAGATTCAACGGCGAGGACGCGTTGCTCTCGCTCAACGTCGTCAGCGAGAACAAGTTCTTGCTGGTCGCGACGTCGGGTGGCTATTCCAAGCGCACCGCGATGGAGGATTACCCGCAGCAGGGCCGCGGCGGAAAGGGAGTGCTGACAATCCAGTACGACCCGAAGCGTGGCACGCTGGTGGGAGCTCTCATCGTCGACGACGAGGACGAGCTGTACGCCATCACGTCCAGTGGTGGTGTGATCCGGACCGCTGCCAAGCAGGTTCGGAAGGCCGGCCGACAAACCAAGGGCGTGCGGTTGATGAATCTCGGTGAAGGCGACACCCTGCTCGCGATCGCGCGCAACGCCGACGAGATCGAACCGGATTCTCTGGGCACCGAAGACGATGCAGCGAAGGAGTCGTAAGTGAGCACTCCCAACCGGCCTGGTAGCAGGCCCGGCCCCAGCGGTGGACCGGACAGCCGGGAAGCCGAGCAGCCCGCGCGTCCCGCGCCGCCCGAGGGAGCTCGCCCGGGCAGCCGCCCGCAGCCGGCCAATCGTCCCGCGCCTGCCGCGGGCCGTGGCCCGGCACCGCAAGGTGGTGCTCGCCCTCCGATCCGACCGGCACCGGGAAATCCGAACGGTCCGGCACGCCCGGCTCAGGGACCCCCGCCCCCGCAGCGACCGCCTGCACCTCAGGGACCGCCGGGGGCTTCCCCGCAACGTCCGCCTGCACCCCAGCAGGGACAGGCTCCTGCCGGTCAGTCCCAGCCGCCGCAGGCTCCCGGCCGTCAGCCAGGTCCGGGTCAGCAGGCTCCCGGACGGCCCGTCGGTCCGCCGCCGAACGGCCAACCGCCGCAGCGGCAGGCACCGGCCGGTCAAGCTCCTCGGCAGGCAGCCCCGCAGCCCTCGGGACAGCAGCCCTCGCCCAACGAGACCGTCCGCACACCGCAGGTATCCGCCGACTCGGCTGCCACCGGTGACGGATCTCGTGCATCCGAGCCCGCTCGGGGTCAGGATCAGGCAGGTCCCGCAGCAACTCAGGCGATGCCGGCTCAACAGAACGACGATCCGCAGGCCGGCGCCGGAACGCCGCCCTGGCAGCGCGGAGCCGCCCAGCGGCCCGCATCGCAGGGGACGGACCGGCAGCAGCCGCAGAATCAGCCGCAGACCAACCTGTCCGGACGCGGAGCGGCACTGCCACCGAACGGTGAGTTCGATCGGACCGCTCGTACGGCCGCCGAGCCCACTCAGCGTGAGTCGACGGAGGACAAGACCGAACGGCGAGAAGCTGCCCGGTCGAAGGCTGCGGTCATCGACGGACCGACACGGCACATCGAACGCAAGGATCTGGCGAAGGACATGCCGGACCTGTCTGCCGTCCGGCACCCGGAGCCGTCCCAGTCCGAGCGCGCAGCACCGGCAGCCATCACGGCCGTGGCCAGTGCGGACGGCGACCCCCTGCGGGCGACCATTCAGATCCGCAAGATCGATCCCTGGTCGACGCTCAAGATCGCCCTCGTGATCGCTGTGTCACTGTTCTTCGTATGGATGGTGTCCGTCGGTTTGCTGTACGCCGTGCTCGACGGCATGGGCGTCTGGGAACGTCTCAACAGTGCGTTCACCGAGATCGTCAACGAATCCGGCGGCGGAGGACTCGTCAGCGCCGGGCAGGTGTTCGGCTACGCAGCGGTGATCGGTGTGATCAATGTCGTACTCTTCACCGCTCTCACCACCATCGGCGCCTTCATCTACAACCTGTCGTCGGACCTGGTCGGTGGCGTCGAAGTGACACTGGCAGACCGCGACTGACCTGCACCATCGAGAGCCGTATCGGGCCGTTTTGGAAGACAGCGGCCCGATACGGTAATCTCATCCCTCGGTTCGAGGAGAGCTTTTCTTCGGCCCGAAGTAGTGATGAGGGCCTATAGCTCAGGCGGTTAGAGCGCTTCCCTGATAAGGAAGAGGTCGGAGGTTCAAGTCCTCCTAGGCCCACACCGAACGAACGAAAAGAGGCAGGACATGAAAATCCTTCTTCTTGTCGCATCGGCGGTGATCGCAGTGCTGACAGTATCGAAGGTGCGCTCGCAGCGCAGCTCGGACGGCGTCTGGCACAGCATCCCCAACCGCGTGACAATCGCTCGGAGTGGACGTGTAGAGTTCGTCCACGATTACCGGCAACACCCGGGGCCTTAGCTCAGTTGGTAGAGCGCTGCCTTTGCAAGGCAGATGTCAGGAGTTCGAATCTCCTAGGCTCCACAAAGAAAAGGACGTCCACTTCGGTGGGCGTCCTTTTTCGTCTGTCCAGCCGACCCCCCATGTCCACTCGATGTGACATTGACCCCCGAAAAGTCCACTGAATGTGACATTGAGTGCCATCGGGTGCGCCGCGAGAACCCCCGGCCACTCAGCTTGACCGGTTGTGATTGGACCCAAGGCGATCTGTGTTTCGGCGCCCACATGTCCAGACAGTCGTCGGTTCGGTGTCGTATCGATGGTTCGGTCCTTAGCGTGGTCGCTGTGCAAGGACGTCGGTTCTCGGATCGACGTGAATGGTCGCGACGGCGCACCGCAGGGGGGTGTGCCGTCGTTCGATCTCGGCGGGCGGTGTTCGCCACTGTCTCGAATCGATCGGCGATTCGGGCATCTCGAATCTCGAAGGAGTCCCGCAGATGACGCGCGTTCTCGATCATGAAGAGCTGTTGAGGGAACTCGACGGCACGTTGGAAGCCAATTTGAATCGTCATCTGTCGATGGCGAAGGAATGGCATCCGCATGATTACGTTCCGTGGGATCTGGGTCGCAATTTCGCGGCGATGGGTGGGCAGGACTGGTCCCTCGAGCAGTCGTCGTTGTCGGAACTGGCGAGCACGGCGATGATCACCAATTTGCTCACCGAGGACAATCTGCCGTCGTATCACCGGGGGCTGGCAGACAATTTTTCGTTGGACGGTGCCTGGGGGACATGGGTGGGGCGCTGGACTGCGGAGGAGAACCGTCACGGCATCGTCATGCGCGATTATCTGGTGGTGACGCGTGCGGTGGATCCCGTCGAGTTGGAGCGCGCTCGAATGCACCACATGACGGTTGGTGTCGATGCGCCGATGGACGGTGCCAATTTCCTGCATTCGGTGGCGTATGTGACGTTCCAGGAGTTGGCGACACGGGTGTCGCATCGAAACACGGGACTGGCGTGCGGGGATCCGGTGGCGGATCGAATGTTGGCTCGTGTCGCTGCCGACGAGAACCTGCACATGATCTTCTATCGGAACCTCGGTGAGGCGTCGCTGGATCTGGTGCCCGATCAGATGGTTCGCGCCATCACCGATGTCGCGACCGACTTTCAGATGCCCGGCCTGAACATGCCCAATTTCCGCAAGAACGCGATGACCTTGGCCAAGCACGGGATCTACGATCTACGGCAGCATCTGGACGAGGTGTTGATGCCGGTCCTGCGCAAGTGGAAGATATTCGAGCGCAACGATTTCACGGGTGAGGGCGAGCGGGATCGCGATCGACTGGCAGCGTTCGTCGAGGACTTGGCCGAGAAGGCAACCAAGTTCGAGGAGTCCCGTGATCGACTACTTGCCAGGGAGGCAGCGCGCGCCGAGAAGGCGTCCTGACCTGCTGCGCTTTCGCTGGCCAGAGTCGTGATCGGGTCTCGGAGGTGTTAGAGTCCGGGCATCGTTGGGTCATGTGAGGCGATGGCCGTAGTGCGTGGGGAGGGCCGATGATGCCTGGGGGGTATCGGGTGAGTGGTGGTGTTCTCTTCGGTGAACGCTGCCTCCGATCGGCCAAATCATGGTCCTGCACGGTGGGAATCGACCGGTGAGCAGGCCTAGGTTCGACGAGTCCGGCCGCATGCTTGCCGTATTCGCTGCGGTCACGACGGTTCTCTACGCTGCCAGCGCGATTGCGTCGTGGTCGAATCTGACCGGTGCCCAGCAGGTTCTGGCCGCGTTGGCTCTGTTGCTGGGCCCGACGGCGATCGTGGTGTTGGCAAGGGCGGGTGTGCCGAGCCCCAAACAGGCGGTGGGGTTCGCGACCGCGTTGTCGGTGATGGCACTCGCCTGTGCGTTGGGCAGCAGCGACACCATGCCCGCGTTCTTGATCTGCGTCCAGGCGGCCATGTTCCTCGGTATGCACATAGGCGCGTTCTGGTCCGAACGCAGCGCAGGCATTTGGGTTGCCGTGCTTGCTGTTTCGGCGGTCATCGGAGCGGCGATCGCGCCGTACGGAACTCCGTTCATCAGTTACATCCTGGTGGCGCTCGGCATCGTCGGTGCGACGGAGGTCTTCGGTGTCTTCGCGCGTCGGATGCGCTATTCCGCGACGCACGATGCTTTGACCGGTCTGCTCAACAGGTTCGGGTTCGAATCCAAGATCGAGAAGATGTTGCCGGCGTGCGCGACTCGCGGATTGTCGGTCAGCCTCGCAGTGCTCGATCTCGACAATTTCAAGGAGATCAACGACGAGTACGGCCACATTGCCGGTGACGTCCTGCTCACTCGCGTCTCGAAGGCCTGGAAGGGGCAGCTGACCAAACGGGATGTTCTGGGTCGGCTCGGTGGAGACGAGTTCGTGTTGTTCATGCCGGGGGTTCTCGAGAAGGAGGCCTGGCAGATCATCGAGCGTCTGCGTCGGGCTCACCGCGCGGAGTGGAGCGTCGGATTGGCCTGCATGCCCGCGGGTCGCCGCTGGGGTGAGATCTATCGGGCAGCCGACGCCGATCTGTACCGGGCAAAGCGAAGCAGGCCGCCGAGGACCAGTCGGCCGTCCGATCCCGACGCCGGTTACAGCGGCCCCATTCGCAGAATTGCGCAGTAATCGTCACTCGACGCATCGTTGATCCCCAGATTTGATCCACAGGCTGGGGATAGATTTCCCGACGCGGTGCTTTTCTCGCGTTGACTCGTCGGAAACGACGACGCTGCGGGGGATACGCGATGGTCACTCTGAACGAATTCAGATCCTGGGACAGCCGCGTGCTGGTAGCGGCGTCCGACAGCCTGATGCACCGGTGGCGGGAGGTCGCCGCCGTGCACGACTCGGTCACCGACGACATCGTGGGAGACGGGTGTGCCGGTCCCGCGGCCGAGGCTGCGCGGGAGGCGATGAGACGTATCCGGTCGGATCTGGCAGACGCCGCAGCCGAGTTGCTTCGGATCGCGACATGCACCGCGGATGCCTCGATCGACATGGCCAGCTTGGTCGCTGCGCTTCGCTCGGTGGAGCGGACGGCGGCGGAGGAGCGATTCGCGGTCGCATCCGACGGCTCGGTGTTCGACCTTGCAGCGTCGTATTCGGTTGCGCTGGTGGACTTGTGGTCGACGATGCGCGAGCGACGGCGGTGCCGTGAGGAGCTCGCCGAACGAATCGCACAGCTGATTCGTACGGCCACGGATTTCGACGACATCCTTGCCCGACGCCTCGTCGGGGGAACCTCCGCAGCCTCCGTTGCGACGGCAGTTGCGGCTTGGGTGCCGCGCGACGGCACACCGGCGGCCAACGCTGCTTTCTGGAGCGCACTCTCGACTGCAGCCCGTACCAGGTTGTTGGTCGAACAGCCGGCGCTGATCGGCAATCTCGACGGCCTGCCGGGTCGGGTGCGTGACAGCGCAAATCGGCGGGTGTTGGCCGCAGAGCGTGTCCGCCTTCGCGCCGTCGAGGTAGAACTGCAGAAAGAGTTGTCCGACAACGTGTTCGGCGGCATTTTCAGCGACGCCGATGCCGGGCTCGAACAAACGCGCACTCGGTTGGCAGCACTCGATGCGATCGACGCGACGCTGGCGCTGGGGGCTCGGCAGCTCCTGGTCCTCGACAATTCCTCGTACGAGGAGACGATGGCGGCCGTCGCGGTGGGAGATGTCGACACGGCGACCCATGTCGCCGTGTTCGTGCCCGGTCTCGGCTCGACCGTGCACGGAAACCTTCCCCGCTACGACGGCGACATGGAGAACATCAAAAACACTGTGCAGCAGCTTGTTTCGAGAGATCCGGCGCAGTCTGCGGCTGCGGTGACCTGGCTGGACTACCAGGCACCTCAGCTCGGTTGGAGCTTGCTCGATCCGGACCGGACCGTGGCCTCGGGTGCGGCCGCGCAGGCAGGAGCGGATCGGTTGATCCCGTTCCTGAACGGTCTCGACGCTGCACGGGCGAGCGATCCGCATCTGTCGGTGTTGGCCCACTCGTACGGATCGCTCACCGCGGCAACTGCTCTTCGAGACGACACCGGGGTCGACGATTTCGTGGCTCTCGGTTCACCGGGACTCGGCACACACAGCCTCGCAGAGCTCCAGATTCCCGTCGGACATGTCTTCGCGGCGGAGGCCACGGGCGACATCGTCGCCGACATGGGTGCATTCGGCCGCGATCCAGGGGCGCTGGACGGAATCACTCTGCTGTCCACGGAGCAATCCGACAGTGCCGGCCGCTCGATCGGGCACAGCGACTATCTCAGCGAGGGCTCCGCCAGCGGCCACAACACGGCACTGGTCGTCGCCGACCGCAGCGCGGAGGCCGTGATCAGAACCAGGCCGGGTCTGATCGACCTACTGCAGAAGGTGCTGTACCTATGACGACGTGTCGTCGTAGTCGGCCAGGCTCGGCGGAACATCGGCGGGCGGCGGCACCTCGTTGCGACGGCGACCGAGGAAGAACACGACACCTCCCACGACGGCAGCAACGGCGCCGAACACCAGAACTCGTCGGGTCCGACGTGATCCCGAGTCGACCGTGACGAGCTCTCGGGTGCGATTCGCTTCGGCGATACGCTCCGCGGTCACTGCCCGCCGCTGCGCAGCCTGCTTGCGGGCCAGTCCGTAACCCTGTTTGGCCAGAAGCAGGCCGACTCCGGCCGGGCCCTTGCTCGCGGCGGATGCGGCGCCGAGCAGGGCGGACGCTGCGGTACCTGTGGTCGACCGAACCCGGTCGGGCTTCGTTGTGCTCGTCATACCCTCACTGTTCCACAACACGGCCCCGCTGAACCCTCCCGATACACCCGACTCGATGCCCGTTGTGAACTGCCCGATCACCCGAGATGGCACGATGGAGGGCGTGACTTCACCAAACAAGACCCAAACGGCCACGCTGCACACCAACCGCGGCGATATCGTCATCGAACTGTTCGGCAATCACGCCCCCAAGACCGTCGCGAACTTCGTCGGTCTCGCGGACGGATCCAAGGAGTACACGACTCAGAACGCGTCGGGTGCCAAGAGCGGACCGTTCTACGACGGCGCGGTCTTCCACCGCGTCATCGACGGCTTCATGATCCAGGGCGGCGACCCCACCGGCACCGGTGCAGGCGGACCGGGCTACAAGTTCGAGGACGAGTTCCACCCGGAGCTCTCCTTCGATCGCCCGTACCTGCTGGCCATGGCAAATGCCGGCCCCGGCACCAACGGCTCGCAGTTCTTCATCACCACCGGCAAGACCCCGCACCTCAACCGCAAGCACTCCATCTTCGGTGAGGTCACCGACGAGGCGTCGAAGAAGGTCGTCGACGCGATCTCGAGCACGCCGGTCGGCCGCGGAGATCGCCCGGTGGACGAGGTCGTCATCAACAACGTCACCATCGCTTGATCTGACCGAAGGACTTTCGACAAGATGACGAACCCCGGCTGGGGTGGCGCGTACGGCGACCAGCCCAACCCACCCCAGTCGGTGTGCGTCCGACATCCCGATCGCCCCACCGGCCTGGCCTGCTCGCGCTGCGGCAGGCCGGCGTGCCCGCAGTGTCTGCAGGCCGCCGCGGTCGGACAGCACTGTGTCGACTGCGTGCGAGAAGGCAACAAGAACGTCCGCACTGCGCAGACCGTCGCCGGTGCACCCATGGCACGGTCCGCCAAGACTCCGCTGACCTACGCCCTGATCGCCGTCAACGTGATCGTCTATGCCATCACGGTGGCGCAGTCCGGCGATCCGATGAACAACACTTCCGGATCCGAACTCGCCCGCGGTTGGGCTCTCAACAGCCTGCTCGTCGCCGACGGCGACGTGTTCCGCCTGATCGGCAGCGGCTTCGTTCACTACGGGCCGATACACCTGCTCGTGAACATGTTCGCGCTGTACATCATCGGCCGTGACGTGGAACTCGTGCTCGGTCGAACCCGCTACCTGGTCGTCTACTTCCTCTCCCTCCTCGGAGGAAGCGCGTCGGTGATGCTGCTGGAGAATCCCCTGACGCTCACCGTCGGCGCGTCCGGTGCAGTCTTCGGTCTACTGGGCGCACAGGCCGTGATCCTGCTACGGCTCAAGCGAAGCCCGGCACCCATCCTCGTCATCATCGCGGTGAACATCTTCATCAGCATCTCGATCCCCAGCATCTCGCTGTGGGGACATATGGGCGGTCTCGTCGCCGGAGCCGCCGCCACCGCCGGTCTGGTGTTCTTGTCCAACCGAACCCGAGACACGGGACAACAACGAACCAGGGCCGGCCTGTCCATGGCATGGCTCTCGGTCATCGCCGTCGCTCTGGTGTCCCTGGGCATCATCGCGATCCGTGTTCTCGACCTGCGCGCCCAGATGGGCCTCTAGCAAGTCCACTCGATGTGACATTGACCCCCGAAAAGTCCACTGAATGTCACATTGAGTGACCACGGGGGCCGGACGATCAGGTGTTGCGAGGCACCAAGCCGTGGGTTTCGAGTGC
Organism: Rhodococcus cerastii; assembly: GCF_033042195.1. Lineage (NCBI taxonomy): Bacteria > Bacillati > Actinomycetota > Actinomycetes > Mycobacteriales > Nocardiaceae > Rhodococcus > Rhodococcus cerastii. Next base: position 267,224 of record NZ_JAWLKF010000004.1, on the reverse strand, counting down.
GTCGTATACGTCTCGAGGGTCGGTTCCGAGGTCCCATCTGCCGAAGATGATCAGTCGATCGTCGTCTTCGCCGGGTGGGCGGATGTCCAGTTCGAGCATCGGAACGCGTCGCCCCAGGCGTGGGTATTTCACGATTTTGACGCGCACGATGTCGTTGCGGGTGTAGGTGCGTAGGCCGCCGAGGCGTTTCATCACCAGTGTTCCGTCGTGGGTGATGGCCAGTCGGGGGCGTTGTGCGGCGGCGAGTGCGGCGATGATCCACATTCCGACGGCGGCGAGTCCGACGAGGAATGTTCCGGCTGCGTCGGTGGAGGAGAGTGCGGCTCCGATTCCGAGGGCGATTCCGCCTGCGACCAGGGCTGCGACGGCGATGAGGGGCGTCGCCCATCGCTGTTCGTACACACCCTGTGGATCGTTTTCAGAGTTATCCACAGGGTTTATCCACATTGGGGATGAATGACATCGATGTAACTCGGCAGGTTCTCAGCGCCACCGCATGGTCATGACGAGTCCGACGACCATGAACCCGAAGCCGATCAGGAAGTTGTAGGCGCCGAGGTTTCCGATGAAGGCGATGTCCTCGGAAGCCAGGTAGTAGACGATCAGCCACAGCAGCCCGACCAGCATGAATCCCAGCATCAGCACCACGTACCAGACCGGTGACGGTCCGGCGTTGACCTTGACCGGCGTACGGTTCGCCGGGTTGATCGTGTAGTCGTTCTTCTTCCGTACCTTCGACTTCGGCATTGCTTCCTCTTCGCGTTCGTGACGGCCCGCGGCACTGCGGCCGTACCTGTGGACAACTGACGATCGGAACCTGTGGATCGACGGGTGCCGCGCATCCCCAGGCTATTGTCGCCTGGAGGACCGTGACGGTCACCGACCCGGTTGCTGTACACGCTAACGCAGGTGAGCCCAGCACCGACCCACCGGACAAATTGCGAGCACCCGTGACACGACGATCGACTGCCCCCGCCGACACTCGTTGGTGGGTGCTCGCCGTCGCGGTGTGCGCTGTCGTCGGTCTGCTGCTCGGTACCACCAGACACGTTTCCGATGGCACCGAACTCCGTGGAGGGGACACCACCCGACTCGCCGACCTCGTCGATGCAGCTCAGAGCAGCAGCGTGGAGGCCGAGCGCAGCAGGGACACGCTCGAGCAGCAGGTCGAGTCCATTCAGCAGCGCACTGCGACCGGGGACACCGAGGTCGCCGACGCCCTGGCCCGCATCGATTCCCTGGCCGACGCTGCGGGACGCGAGGCCGCGTCCGGCGGCGGTGTGACCGTCACGATGGCGGACGCTCCCCGCGGTGCGGACGGTTCGTACGCCTCGGACGCGTCACCGGACGATCTGGTGGTCCATCAGGTCGATGTGCAGAGCGTGCTCAACGCGTTGTGGGCCGGTGGAGCGTCGGCGATCGCGATGCAGGATCAACGGCTGGTGGCCTCGTCGGCTCCGCGCTGCATCGGGAACACCCTTCTTCTCGGCGGGCGTACATACAGTCCGCCGTACGTGATGACGGCGATCGGGGATTCGGATCGGCTGCGCGCGGCGTTGAAGAACGAGCCGGGTGTGCGGTTGTACGAGCAGTACGCGCTGAGATACGGCCTCCGCTACGACGTCTCGGTGTCCGAGGACCTGTCGGTGCCCGCGTACTCCGAATCGGTGCGCATGCGGTATGCACAGCCTCGCTGAGTACGCTGTCCACATGCGTATTCTCGTCGTCGACAACTACGACAGCTTCGTCTTCAACCTCGTCCAGTACCTGGGTCAGTTGAATGCCGATGTCGAGGTCTGGCGCAACGACGACGAGCGCCTCACCGACCGCGATGCCGTCGCTGCCCGGTTCGACGGCGTTCTGCTCAGCCCGGGACCGGGCACGCCGCAGCGCGCAGGTGCCACGATGGATCTGGTCTCGGCCAGCGCTCGCACGAAGACGCCCCTGCTCGGGGTCTGTCTGGGCCATCAGGCGATCGGTGCAGCCTTCGGTGCAACCGTCGAGAAGGCCCCGGAGCTGCTGCACGGCAAGACGAGTCTGGTGCACCATTCGGGCGTCGGAGTTCTGGAGGGCATGAACGAGCCCTTCACCGCCACTCGCTACCACTCGCTGACCGTCCGGGAGGACACCATCCCGGCCGAACTCGAGATCATCGGGCGCACCGAATCGGGTCTGGTCATGGCGATGAGGCACACCGAGCTTCCGATTCACGGCGTCCAGTTCCACCCGGAGTCCATCCTCACCGAGGGCGGACACCGCATGCTGGCGAACTGGCTGACCGTCTGCGGAATGCCCACCGACCCCGGTCTCGTCGCCAAGCTCGAAGCTCAGGTCGCCGAGGCGTTCGCCTGAGCTCGACCCGAGGTGTCTAGCCGGTCGGAATACCCAGCGCCCCGATGCTCACGGTGATGGTGTCGGACTTGCTGATCTCCGAGCCTGCCGGCTGAGTCTGGTTCACGATGCGGCCGACCATCAGTGGGTCGAGCGTCGATTGCCTCGACGTCGACAGGTCCGACGCGGTTCCGGTCCATCCTGCCGATTCCAGTGCTGTCAGAGCCTGAGCTTCGGTGAGTCCGGCCAGGTCCGGCATCGGGATCTTGTCTCCGTTCGACACGCGCAATGTCACGACCGTGTTCTCGGCGACGTTGGCACCACCGGCGGGGTCCGTCGAGACGACCTGTCCCACCGGCTGACTGGAGTCGATGTTCTCTATCTGGACGCGGAGACCGGCACCCGCCACGTTCGGCTGCGCAACGTCGACGAGCTGGCCGACGACGTTGGGCATCCGTACCTGCGCCGGGCCGGAACCGAGCGTGATGCGAACCTGCGAGTCGGCGTTCATGCTCACGCCCGAGGACGGGTTCTGTTCGACGACCCTGTCGAGGTTCTCCGGCGTGGACGGTGCCCGGGCGACGGTGGGATCGAGTTGAAGGCCCACCTCGTTCAAGGCGTCCGACGCCTCCTGTTGCGTTCTTCCGGTCAGTCGCGGCACCTGCACCTGCTGGGGGCCCGAGGAGACGTCGAGTTGGATGTCCCCGGGTGATTCGGTCTGTGATCCCGCGGCGGGGTTGGTGCCGATCGCGGACCCTTCGGGAACCGACGCATCCGGTCTCTCCTGCACGGTGACGCGCAGGCCGACATTCTCGAGTTCCCGCTGGGCCTCGTCTGCGACGAGGCCGGCGACGGACGGCACGGTGACGGACGTGGGCTCAGCTCCGGGACCGAGGGACCACAGGAATGCTCCGACGATCGCGACGACGATGATCGACGCCGCGGAGATCAGCGCGATCTTCAGGCCCCGACGGCTCCTGGGTTCGTTGTCGGGTTCGGTGTGCTTCGACGGGCGGGGTGTGCCGGCGGCTGCAGCTGCCGGCTTGTCCTTGCCGGAGAAGTCCGCCTGCCGTGAATCGACCGATCCGAGAATCGTGGTGCGGTCCTCGTCGTTCATGACCATCGGGGCGCTCGGACGTTGACCGCCGAGCACCCGGACCAGGTCGGTGCGCATCTCGGCGGCACTCTGGTAGCGGTTGGCGGGATTCTTGGCCATCGCCTTGAGGATGATCGAGTCGAGTTCACGCGGCACCGTGTCGTTGACCAGCGACGGCAGCTGAGGATCCTCGCGCACGTGCTGATAGGCGACCGCGACCGGGGAATCACCTTTGAACGGGGGCTCGCCGGTGAGGATCTCGAACAGCACACAGCCGAGCGAGTAGACGTCCGATCGAGCGTCGACCTGTTCGCCGCGAGCCTGCTCGGGCGACAGGTACTGCGCGGTTCCGATGACGGCGGCCGTCTGAGTCATCGGCGACGAGGAATCGGCGATGGCGCGCGCGATACCGAAGTCCATCACCTTCACCGCGCCCGCGTTGTTGATCATGATGTTCGCGGGCTTGACGTCGCGGTGCACGATGCCGTTGCGGTGGCTGAAATCGAGTGCAGCACAGACGTCGGCGATGACCTCCATGGCTCGACGCGGCGCCATGGGTCCTTCGGCGCGCACGATGTCGCGGAGGGTGTCGCCGTCGACGTATTCCATGACGATGAACGGGAGCGGACCGGCTTCGGTCTCGGCTTCACCGGTGTCGTACACGGCGACGATGGCCGGGTGGTTCAGTGCGGCCGCGTTCTGGGCTTCGCGTCGGAACCGCAGATAGAACGTGGGGTCGCGAGCAAGATCGGCGCGCAGAACCTTGATGGCGACGTCGCGGTCCAGCCGAGTGTCACGTGCCAGATGAACCTCGGACATGCCGCCGAATCCGAGTATCTCGCCCAGCTCGTAGCGAGAGGAGAGCGTACGGGGAGTCGTCATCGTTGTCCTTGTGGATCTTGCTGGAATGGAATCTCGATCAGCGGACGTCGCGTCGTCGTCTCGGTGGGCTCCGCCGAGGTGGTCGTGGTTTCCTCGGTGGTCGTCGGCTCCTCCGTGGTGGTCGTCGTCGTGGTCGTCGTGGTTTCTTCGGTGGTGGTGGTCTCTTCGGTGGTCGTGGGTTCGGTCGTCGTGGTCGTGGTGGTGGTCGGCTGCGTGGTGGTCGTGGTCGGCGGCACGAACGGCGTCGGCGTGTCGTCCCTGCCCCCGGTCAACAGCACGTAACCGCCGATGAGGATGGCCAGCAGCAGCAGTCCGGCACCGCCCCAGGCGAGGGCCTTCTGCGCCGACGACATTCCGGTGGACTCGGGTACGGCGGCCGCAGCCGTTCCGGTGGCCGGTCCGCGGTACTCGCGCTGCGACGTCGGCATCATCTGGGTGCTCGACGGCGGCTGCGGGCTGGGCACGACGCCCGGCATCATGACCCTGCCGGTGCCCGAACCGCGGGAGTTTCCGGGCGCAGGCGGGCGTCGGCCGGCCCGGACTGCGGCGACGGCGTCGGCGAATTCGCCACCGTTGGCGTAGCGTGCGGCCGGGTCCTTCACCATCGTGATCTCGATGAGTTCGCGGACGGCGGGAGGCAGGTCGAGTGGCATGGGGGCCGGCGTTTCGCGCACGTGCTTCATGGCCACGGTCAGCGCGCCGTCGCCCACGAAGGGCCGCGTGCCCGCGAGTACTTCGTATCCGACGACTCCGAGCGAGTAGACGTCGGAAGCCGAGGTTGCCTCCTCGCCGAGTGCCTGCTCGGGGGCGATGTACTGCGCTGTGCCCATGACCATTCCGGTCTTGGTCACCGGGGACGCGTCGACGGCTTTGGCGATGCCGAAGTCGGTGATCTTGACCTGGCCGGTGGGGGTGATCAGGATGTTGCCCGGCTTGACGTCGCGGTGGACGACGCCTGCGGTGTGTGCGATCTGCAGCGAACGGCCGGTCTGCTCGAGCATGTCGAGGGCATGGCCGAGCGGCAAGCGGGACATGCGACCCAGCACGGCGTTGAGCGGCTCACCGTTGACCAGTTCCATCACCAGGTAGGCCAGTGATTCGCCCGCGCCGTCGCGGGTCTCGCCGTAGTCGTAGACGCCGGCGATTCCTGGATAGTTCAGCTGCGCGGTGGTGCGTGCCTCGAACCTGAAGCGCTGCAGGAACTCCGGGTCCTCGGAGAATTCGGCCTTGAGTACCTTGACCGCGACACGGCGATCGAGGCGGTTGTCCATCGCTTCCCACACCTGCCCCATACCGCCGGTGGCGATGAGGCGCAGAAGTCGATAGCGCTGCGCGATGACAGCTCCGTTGCTCAGTGGCACTTCACGTCACCTCCCCTGCAATGCGGCTGCGATGACGGCGCGCCCGATGGGTGCGGCCACGGATCCACCGGTCGCGGCGAGGGCTCGATCGCCGCCGTCCTCGACGATGACGGCAATGGCGACCTTGGGATCCTCGGCGGGTGCGAAGCCGATGTACCAGGCATGCGGCGGGGTGTTACGCGGGTCCGAACCATGTTCTGCGGTACCGGTTTTCGATGCGATCTGGACCCCGGGGATCTTGCCCTCCCCGCTGGTGTTGTTCTCGGAGCCGATCATCAGGTCGGTCAGAGTCGCCGCGGTGGCCGAGCTGATCGCCTCGCCCATGGCCTTCGGCTGGTAGCTCGACAGGTCGGACAGGTCGGGAGATTGCAGCTGCTGCACCAGGTTCGGGGCCATCCGCACGCCGCCGTTGGCGACGGTGGCGGCGATGACGGCGTCCTGCAGCGGGGTCAACGCCACGTCGCGCTGGCCGATGCTGGATTGGCCGAGGGCGGCGTCGTCGTCGATGGGTCCGATGGTGCTGTCGGCGACGGTGAGCGGAATGGTCGTGTCCTCACCGATGCCGAAGGCCGCGGAGGTCTCGCGCATCCTGTCCACCCCGGTGTCGACGCCGAGCTCGACGAAGGCGGTGTTGCACGAGCGTGCGAACGCTTCACGCAGCGTTGCCGTTTGGCCACCGCCGCACGTCGAACCGTTGTAGTTCTCCAGCGTCGTCGAGGTTCCCGGCAACGTGATGTTCGACGCGGCCGTGAGTTGATCGTCCGGTGTGGCGCCCGCTTCGAGTGCGGCTGCGGTGGTGATCACCTTGAACGTCGATCCGGGTGGGTAGGTCTGCGAGATCGCCCGGTTGACCATCGGCTTCTCGGGATCGTTGCTCAGGTTCTCCCATGCCGCGGTGGTGGTGCTGCCGTCGTGGCTGGCCAGCAGGTTCGGGTCGTAGCTGGGGGTGCTGGCCATGGCGAGGATGTTGCCGGTGGCCGGGTCGAGGGCCACTACCGAGCCGGTGTATCCCTTGGCGGTCAGCTGGTCGTACGCGACCTGCTGAACGACGGGGTCGATGGTGGTCACGACGTTGCCGCCGCGGGGGTCTCGGCCGGAGATGAGGTCGAACAGTCGTCCACCGAAGAGCCGGTCGTCGGAGCCGTTGAGTACGGGGTCCTCGGCGCGTTCGAGGCCGCTGCTCGAGTACAGCATCGAGTAGTAGCCGGTGATCGGCGCGTTGGCCTGCGGGCTGGCCGGGGAGATCGAATTCTGGGGGTAGGTGCGCAGGTACTTGTAGCGGTCGTCGGTGGGGACCGAGGACGCGAGCACCTGGCCGCCTGCCGAGATCTGACCGCGCTGGCGGGAGTACTCGTCGAGCAGTACCCGTGAGTTCCTCGGGTCGGTGCGCAGATCGTCGGCCTTGATGACCTGGAGGTAAGTGGCATTGGCGAGCAGTGCCACGACCATGACCATCACGGCGATGGACACGCGGCGCAGGGGAGTGTTCATGCGCGCTTCACCATCTCGGTGGGTGCCTCCGCGATGGGCGCTGCGGGGGCGGGCTTCTTCTTGGGCTTCGCCGGCTCACGGGCTGCGTCGGAGATCTTGATCAGCAGCGCGAGGAGCAGGTAGTTGGCGAGAAGCGACGATCCTCCGTAGGACAGATAGGGCGTGGTGAGGCCGGTGAGTGGGATGAGTTTGGTGACGCCGCCGACGACGACGAACAGCTGGATGGCAATGGTGAACGACAATCCCGCAGCGAGCAGTTTGCCGAAGCTGTCGCGAACGGCCAGCGCGGTACGCATACCGCGAATGATGAACAGCAAGTACAGGATCAGGACCGCGGTCAGGCCGATGAGGCCGAGCTCTTCGCCGACCGTCGCAATGATGAAGTCCGTCTTGGCGAACGGCACCTGGGAGGGCCGACCACTACCGAGCCCGGTACCCGCCAACCCGCCCGTGGCGAAGCTGAACATCGACTGGACGATCTGGTAGCCGGTGTCGTTGTAGTCGTCGAACGGTCGCAGCCAGGTGTCGGTGCGGATCTTGACGTGGCCGAACACCTGATATGCGAAGAGGAATCCGACGAGCAGCAGTCCGAAACCGATGATCAACCAGCCGACGCGTTCGGTGGCGATGTAGATCATCACCAGGACGGTTCCGAAGATCAGCAGCGACGTACCGAGGTCCTTCTCGAACACCAGCACGCCGACGGAGACGATCCACACCACCAGGATCGGCCCCAGATCGCGTGCCCGCGGGAAGTCCATTCCGAGGAAGTGCTTGCCGGCGACGGTGAACAGTTCCCGCTTGGCGACCAGCAACGATGCGAAGAAGATGAGCAGCAGAATCTTCGCGAACTCCCCGGGCTGAATACTGAAGCCGGGCAGCCGAATCCAGATCTTCGATCCGTTGACCTCGGAGAAGGCCGACGGCAGCATTGCCGGGATGGCCAGGAGCACCAGTCCGGCGAGACCGACGGTGTAGCCGTAGCGAGCCAGGGTGCGGTAATCACGCAGCAGCACGAGCAGAGCGACGAAACCGGCGATGGCCAGCGTCGTCCAGAGCACCTGCTGGTTGGCGTCGGGCGACGGAATGGGGTTTCCGAGATACTGAGCCTGCTGCTCGTCGGCCAGGTCGAGACGGTGAATGAGCACCAGACCGAGCCCGTTGAGCAGCGCCACGATCGGCAGCAGCAGCGGATCCGCGTAGGGCGCAAAGCGTCGCACGGCCAGGTGCGCCACCGTCATCAACGCGAGATAGGCCACCGCGTACTTCGCCAGATCCCAGGTGATGGTCTGTTCCTGACTGGCTTCGACCAGTACCAACGAGATCGTGGTGATCAGGACCGCGGCACCGAGAAGAAGCAGCTCGACGCCGCGCCGGTTCGATTGAATCGGTGCAGGCGCGAATCCTTCGGGTGGACTCGGAAAGGACCCTCCGGCGGACGGATTCGAACTCATCGAGTACCGGTCCTGCAGTTCTGACCGGGAATCTGCGGGACCGTCGGTGTCGGTACCGCAGTGGTGGTCGGTGCCGCCTCGGGAACGGGCTCCGCAGCCGGGGGCAACGGAACTCCGGGCGGCGGGATGATCGTCGTCGGAGTCGGTTCGACAGTCGTGGTGACGACCGGCTCGGTCTCGCACACCTGGAGCAGGTCACCGGAGGCCAACCGCTCGACCTGACCGCGCGCGTCGTCGAGAGATCCGGACGGCAAGCCGGCCGTGACCTGCTCGCGCGCGGCAGGCAGAAGGTCGTCGATCTCGAACGGAACGCAATCGGCCGGAGCGGCATCCGGAGCGGTCAGCGTGACGGCTCCGTCGTCGTCGAGGCAGCCGATCAGTTCCACGCTCTGCAGCGAGTAGCCCAGTACCGAGCCGGGAAGGCCCCTCAGCACGGTCACCTTGCTGTTGTCGGCACCGACGTAGTAGTTGCCTCTGATGATCGAATTGGCAACGAGCGCACCGATTGCCGCGAGTACCACCAGGGTCAGGGCGATCAACGTCCAGCGCAGTTTGTGCGACTTCTTCTCGGGCGTGACGACCGGGCTGGTGACGCGCTTGGGCGTCGTACGCGGTGGCCGCATCGCGGCGGCGCGTCCGGCTGCGGTGTTGGGCGGAGGGGCGTCTTCCTCGTCCTCGGTGCTGGCGGCACCGCCGAGGATGGGGTGGCTCTGTCCGTAGTCGAGGTCGATCACGTCGGCGACGACGACCGTCACGTTGTCGGGTCCGCCGCTGCGCAGCGCGAGTTCGATCAGGCGATCGGCGCACGGGCCCGTCTCGCCCTCGTTCATGGTGTTCTCGATGGTTTCGTCGCTGACGACGTCCGAGAGGCCGTCGGAGCACAGCAGGTAGCGGTCGCCTGCACGTACTTCCCGAACGGTGAGCGTCGGCTCGATCTCGTTGCCGGTGAGGGCACGCATGATCAAGGAACGTTGCGGGTGCGTGTGCGCCTGTTCGGCGGTGATGCGGCCCTCGTCGACGAGTGACTGGACGAAGGTGTCGTCGCGAGTGATCTGGGTGAGCGAGCCGTCGCGCAGCATGTACGCACGTGAGTCGCCGATGTGTACCAGTCCGATTCGCTTGCCCGCGAACAGGATTGCGGTCAGCGTGGTTCCCATGCCGTCGAGCTCGGGTTCGTCCTCGACCTGATCTGCGATGGACGCGTTGCCTTCGCGGGTTGCTGCCTCCAGTTTGCCCAGCAGATCCTCGCCGGGCTCGTCGTCGTCGAGATGAGCCAATGCGGCGATCATCAACTGCGAGGCCACTTCACCGGCCGCGTGACCGCCCATACCGTCGGCCAGCGCCAGTAGGCGAGCCCCGGCGTACACGGAGTCCTCGTTGTTGGATCGAACCAGACCGCGATCACTGCGGGCGGCGTAGCGAAGGACGAGGGTCACGGGCGCAACTCGATCACGGTCTTGCCGACGCGGACAGGGGTTCCCAGGGGCACGCGAACGGCGGTGGTCACCTTCGCGCGGTCGAGGTAGGTGCCGTTGGTCGAACCGAGGTCCTCGACGTACCAGTCACCGCCGCGGGGCGAGATGCGCGCATGCCGCGTCGACGAGTAGTCGTCTGTCAGAACGAGAGTGGAGTCGTCCGCGCGTCCGATGAGGACGGGCTGCGTTCCGAGCGAGATACGCGTTCCGGCGAGACCGCCCTGGGTCACCACGAGGTACTTGGCCACCTTCTGCTTGTTGAACGACGGAAGAACTTTCGAGCCGCCGGAGTAGCGAGCAGGCACTCGCATGCCTGCGGCCGCGTAGATGTCGCTGCGCAAGGTGCGAAGGACGGCCCAGACGAAGAACCACAACAACAGCAGGAAGCCCGCCCTTGTCAGTTGCAGAATCAATCCCTGCACGACGATTCACCTCCTCCTTCGCAATCGACCTGCATCCCGCCCACGCGAAAAGCCGCGGCGCGGCAGACATGGTTGCCTCGCAGCATCATAGGGTCAAGCAGCTCGTGTGGACGACATACGGGTCGGCGAGAGTGCGAGTCGAACCGCCACCCGAGCCCACGAAAGATCGTCAGACGATCCGGACCAGAATTTCGGAGTGGCCGGCCCGAATGACGTCGCCGTCGGCCAGTTGCCAGTCCTGCACCGGAGCGCCGTTGACGGTGGTGCCGTTGGTGGAACCCAGATCGGAGAGCATGGCCACGCGGCCGTCCCACCGGATCTCGATGTGTCGACGCGAAACGCCGGTGTCGGGGAGTCGGAACTGTGCGTCCTGACCACGGCCGATGATGTTCTGACCGTCACGAAGCTGGAAGTAGCGGCCGCTGCCGTCTTCGAGCTGCAGCGTCGCGGCCAGCGCCTGACTGCGAGCTGCGTACGAGGCGGGCTGGTCGTAGCCGTACCCGTCACCGCGATCGCCCGCGCCCTGCTGCGGGTAGCCGCGACCGTAGGCGGCCGGGGCAGGCGGGTAGTCGTAGCCGGGCTGCTGGTAGCCGGGCTGCTGATATCCGGCGGCCTGGGGCTCGGCGTAGCGACCGGACGGGTCGTTGTACGCCTGCTCCTGATAGGGGGCCTCGGAGTACGCAGCACTGTCGGCACCGCTGTACTGGTAGCCCTGAGCGTCGTAACCCTGCGCGTTGTAGCCGTGGGCGTCGTAACCCTGCGCGTTGTAACCCTGGGCGTCGTACCCCTGATCCTGGCCGCTGGGGTTGCCGTAGGCGTGCGGGTCGTAGCCCTGTTCCTGGCCGGCTGCGCTGTAGGCCTGACCCTGCTCGGGGTACGGCTGCTCGTCGTAGCCCTGGCCGTTGTACGGCTGCTGGTCGTAGCGCGGATCGTGCTCGGCAGGCGCGTAGGCCTGGGCGTCGTAGCCGTTCTGCTCACGTGCTGGGTAGCGCGGATCCTGGCCACCGGCGTAACCGTTGCGCGCGCGCGGATCGGGACGATGACCGTCCGCGGGGTCGCGCTGCGGGTCGTAGCCTGGGTTCTGCGTCATGTGGCCGGCTCCTGGTGTCGACATCGGTGGGGCAGACGGTCGCTGCGTAGCTGAAGGGACGGGACTCGGTGCTGCTTGTGCCGACGCGCCCTGCTGCGGGGACTCGTTCCGTGCAGCAGTCGCCGATCGTCCCACATCGGGATCGACCGAGCCACTGGCACGGAACTGTCCGGTGTGAAGGGTGGGCGACGGCTCGAAGCGAACCACCACGTCGCCGTAGGTCTGCCAGCCTTGATCGCGGATGTAATCGTCGAGGTGACGCGAGAACGCCTTGACCGTCAGTTCGCGGTCACCGGCGAGTTCGGCGTGGTCCGAGCTGTTGATGGTGATCACGTAGCTGTTGGGTGCCAGGAGGTGCCCGCCGTCCAGGGGCCGAACCAGGTCCGACGCTTCCTGCTGGAGCGCTGCCTCCACCTCCGCCGGTACGACGCCCCCGCCGAACACGCGGGCGAAGACGTCTCCGACAGCGCCCTGGAGCTTGCGTTCGAAACGCTGAACGATGCCCATCGTGACCCCTCCTCTCACTGTGTTCTTCCACCGTGTGGTGCCTGCTGGTGTGCAGGTCGCGACAGCCGCGTGTCATCACGAGGTCGCGCTCCAAGCATGATATACGGTGCCGCCGACGGGGACTGCCCGCCGCCGTCGGCTCACGGCACCTCGACGCGGCGATTTTCGAGCGCGGCATGGTGCGTGTTAGTGTTCTCGCCGTCACCCGGGCGGGTGGCGGAATGGCAGACGCGCTGGCTTCAGGTGCCAGTGTCCTTCGGGACGTGGGGGTTCAAGTCCCCCTCCGCCCACCACACTGGCCGCAGCTGATTCGATCGCTGCGGCCAGTAGTTTTTCCGGCCCTTTTTCCTCGAATCGTCTTACAGGCGTGTGATTCTCGGCCGATGTCGGCGCGGGTGTCCGAGACCCGGTCCCGAGGACGTCTCGTATCCGGAAATTCGCAGGTGAAAGCCCGTAATAGGTTTACCTTATTTGCGGTGGCACCCAGGTACTGACTTATCGTTCGTAGTTGGATCGGCCTCACCACGGCCGGATCCGCCACGACCCATTTTCTACCACGCGCCCACCTGCTCGTGCAGAGGAAAGCGTCGACGATCGACAGGTGCAGCTTCAACGGCGAGGACGCACCGCAGGCCGTTCGTGCAGCCGGTTACACCACACCGTCGCCGACGAGTATCAAGGCTGGACTTATCCGAAGGCTAGGTATGAAGCACACTCCGGGCCCGCAAGGCCTCTACGATCCCGCCAACGAACACGACTCCTGTGGTGTCGCGTTCGTGGTGGACATGCACGGTCGACGCAGTCGCGACATCGTCGAGAAGGCGATCACCGCGCTGGTCAACCTCGAGCACCGCGGTGCTGCCGGCTCCGAACCGAACACCGGTGACGGTGCAGGCATTCTGATCCAGGTTCCGGACGCGTTCTTCCGCGCCGTCGTAGATTTCGAGCTTCCCGCGCCCGGCGCGTACGCAACCGGTGTCGCATTTCTTCCGCAGGGCCGCAGCGACGCAGCACGCGCCTGCGAGGGTGTCGAGCGCATCGTCGAGAACGAGGGCCTGACGGTTCTCGGTTGGCGTGAGGTTCCCACCGACGATTCCTCCCTCGGCGCTCTGGCGCGCGACGCGATGCCGACCTTCCGGCAGTTGTTCCTCGCGGCTCCGGACGCGTCGATCACCGACCTCGAACTCGAGCGTCGTGCGTTCGTCATCCGCAAGCGGGTCGAGCACGAGCTGGGCGAAGAGGGCGCGGGCAAGGACGGTCCCGGCCGCGAGACCGTGTACTTCCCGTCACTGTCCTCGCAGACCTTCGTCTACAAGGGCATGCTGACCACGCCTCAGCTCAAGGGCTTCTACCTCGACCTGCAGGACGAGCGTGTCGAAAGTGCACTGGGACTTGTGCATTCGCGCTTCTCGACCAACACGTTCCCGTCGTGGCCGCTGGCGCATCCGTTCCGACGCGTCGCCCACAACGGCGAGATCAACACCGCCACCGGCAACGAGAACTGGATGCGTGCCCGCGAGGCGCTCGTCACCTCCGATGTGTTCGGCGGCTCCGAGGCGCTCGAGAAGATCTTCCCCGTGGTCACCCACGGAGCAAGTGACACAGCACGTTTCGACGAGGTGCTCGAGCTGCTGCACCTCGGTGGACGCAGCTTGCCGCACGCCGTGCTCATGATGATTCCCGAGGCGTGGGAGCGGCACGAGTCGATGGACCCCGCACGTCGGGCGTTCTACAAGTACCACTCCTCGCTGATGGAGCCCTGGGACGGACCGGCGTCGGTGTGCTTCACCGACGGCACCGTCATCGGCGCGGTCCTGGACCGCAACGGCCTGCGTCCGAGCCGGCTGTGGGTCACCGACGACGGTCTGGTCGTCATGGCCTCCGAGGTCGGCGTTCTCGACATCGATCCGTCGAAGGTCGTCCGCAAGGTTCGCCTGCAGCCCGGCCGCATGTTCCTGGTGGACACCGCGCAGGGCCGCATCGTCTCCGACGACGAGATCAAGGACGAGCTCGCGGCCGAGCATCCGTACCAGCAGTGGCTCGACGAGGGCTTGACCTCGATCGACGATCTGCCCGAGCGTCCGCACGTGCACATGCCGCACGACCGCGTGCTCATCCGTCAGCAGATCTTCGGATACACCACCGAGGAACTGAACGTGCTGGTCTCGCCCATGGCGAAGTCCGGTGCCGAGGCCATCGGTTCCATGGGTACCGATACCCCGATCGCCGTGCTGTCGGCTCGCCCGCGGATGCTGTTCGACTACTTCTCGCAGCTGTTCGCGCAGGTCACCAACCCGCCGCTCGATGCCATCCGCGAGGAGATCGTCACCAGCCTCGGCGGCACCATCGGACCCGAGGGCGATCTGCTCAACCCGGGTGCCGACGGCTGCAAGCAGATCGTGCTTCCGCAGCCGATCCTGCACAACGACGACCTCGCCAAGCTCGTCCACATCAACGACGAAGGCACGCAGGAAGAGCTGCGCTCGGTGGTCGTGCGCGGCCTGTACCCGGTGTCCGAGGGTGGTGAGGGTCTCCGAAAGTCGTTGGAGGCCATTCGCGCTCAGGTGTCCGCTGCCATCTCCGGTGGCGCGCGGATCATCGTGCTCTCGGACCGTGAGTCCAGCGAGAAGCTCGCTCCGATTCCGTCGCTGCTGCTCACCTCCGCGGTGCACCATCACCTCGTCCGGGAGAAGACCCGCACCAAGGTCGGTCTGATCATCGAGGCCGGTGATGCCCGCGAGGTGCACCACATGGCTCTGCTCATCGGTTTCGGTGCGGCAGCGGTCAACCCGTACATGGCGTTCGAGTCGATCGAGGACATGATCGAGCGCGGCTCCCTCACCGACATCTCCTTCGACAAGGCCGTGTCCAACTACATCAAGGCCGCGGGCAAGGGTGTGCTGAAGGTGATGTCCAAGATGGGCATCTCGACCCTCGCGTCGTACACCGGAGCTCAGCTGTTCCAGGTCATCGGCCTCTCGCAGGAACTGGTCGACGAGTACTTCACCGGCCTCAACAGCCACCTGGGCGGAATCGATCTCGACCAGGTCGCCGACGACGTCGCAGCGCGGCACGCGGTCGCGTACCTCGACAACCGTCAGGAGCGCGCGCACCGCGAGCTCGAAACCGGTGGCGAATACCAGTGGCGTCGGGAAGGGGAGTACCACCTCTTCAACCCGGACACGGTGTTCAAGCTGCAGCACTCCACCCGCACCGGTCAGTACGACATCTTCAAGGAATACACGAAGATGGTCGACGACCAGTCCGAGCGCCTCGCGTCGCTGCGCGGTCTGTTCCGCTTCAAGACCGAAGAGCGGCAAGCCATTTCGATCGACGAGGTCGAGCCCGCCAGCGAGATCGTCAAGCGTTTCTCCACTGGTGCCATGAGCTACGGCTCCATCTCGGCCGAGGCGCACGAGACCCTCGCCATCGCCATGAACCGTCTCGGCGGCCGCTCGAACTCCGGTGAGGGCGGCGAGGACGTCTCGCGGTTCGAGCCGGACGAGAACGGCGACTGGCGACGCAGTGCCATCAAGCAGGTCGCGTCGGGACGCTTCGGCGTCACCTCGCACTACCTGACCAACTGCACCGACATCCAGATCAAGATGGCGCAGGGAGCCAAGCCCGGTGAGGGTGGCCAGCTTCCGGCGCACAAGGTGTACCCGTGGGTCGCCGAGGTTCGGCATTCGACGCCCGGCGTCGGCCTGATCTCGCCGCCGCCGCACCACGACATCTACTCGATCGAGGATCTCGCGCAGCTGATCCACGACCTGAAGAACGCCAACCCGCAGGCCCGCATCCACGTGAAGCTGGTCTCCGAGGTCGGCGTCGGAACGGTCGCCGCGGGTGTGTCCAAGGCGCACGCCGACGTGGTGCTCATCTCGGGCCATGACGGCGGCACCGGCGCGACGCCGCTGACCTCGGTCAAGCACGCGGGTGGACCGTGGGAGCTCGGGTTGGCCGAAACGCAGCAGACGTTGCTGCTCAACGGTCTTCGCGATCGCATCGTCGTCCAGGTGGACGGCCAGCTCAAGACCGGACGTGACGTCATGGTCGCGGCTCTGCTCGGCGGCGAGGAGTTCGGTTTCGCCACCGCTCCGCTCGTCGTCTCGGGCTGCATCATGATGCGCGTCTGCCACCTCGACACCTGCCCCGTCGGTGTCGCTACGCAGAACCCGTTGCTGCGCAAGCGTTTCGCGGGCAAGCCGGAGTTCGTCGAGAACTTCTTCATGTTCATCGCCGAAGAGGTTCGCGAGCTCATGGCCGAGCTCGGCTTCCGCACGCTCGACGAGGCCGTCGGCCAGGTGGGTCTGCTGGACACCACTGCGGCCAAGGAGCACTGGAAGGCGTCGAAGCTGGATCTGTCGCCGATCCTCGAAGAGGTCGAGTCGGCGTTCATGAACCAGAACCTCTACAACACCGGCGTTCAGGATCACGGTCTGGACAAGGCGCTCGACCAGCAGCTCATCGCGGCCAGCCGCAATGCGTTGGACAAGGGCGAGAAGGTCGCGTTCGAGTCCAAGATCACCAACGTCAACCGCACCGTCGGCACGATGCTCGGGCACGAGGTCACCAAGGCGTACGGCGGCGTCGGACTGCCGGACGACACCATCGAGATCACGTTCACCGGCTCGGCGGGCAACAGCTTCGGCGCGTTCGTCCCGTCCGGCATGACGCTCCGGCTCAACGGAGACGCCAACGACTTCGTCGGCAAGGGACTGTCCGGTGGACACCTCGTGCTGCGGCCGTCGTTGAACGCGCCGAAGGGATTCGTCGCCGAGGACAACATCATCGGCGGCAACGTGTTCCTGTTCGGCGCCACCAGCGGTGAGGCTCTCATCCGCGGTGTCGTCGGCGAGCGTTTCGCCGTTCGTAACTCCGGTGCCGTTGCCGTCGTCGAAGGCGTCGGCGATCACGGCTGCGAGTACATGACCGGCGGCAAGGTCGTCATTCTGGGCACGACGGGCCGGAACTTCGGTGCCGGTATGTCCGGCGGCGTCGCGTTCGTCTTCGATCCGAACAAGACGTTCGAGGCCAACCTCAACACCGAGCTGGTCGACATCGAGGAGCTCGAGGGTGACGAGTTCACCTGGCTCCGCGACATCGTCACTCGCCATCAGGAGCAGACCGGCTCCGAGGTGGCCGAGCGGATCCTCGCGGATTGGTCACAGCAGGTGAACCATTTCGTGAAGGTCATGCCTCGCGACTACAAGAAGGTACTGCTGGCCATCTCCGAAGCCGAGAAGAACGGCGCGGACGTGGACGAAGCGATCATGGAGGCAGCTCGTGGGTGACCCACAGGGATTTCTGAAGAACACGGTTCGCGAAGTACCGAAGCGGCGGCCCGTCGACCTGCGTCTGATGGACTGGAAAGAGGTCTACGAAGACTTCTCGAAGGACACTCTGCGCACCCAGGCGAGTCGATGCATGGACTGCGGTATTCCGTTCTGCCACAACGGCTGCCCACTGGGGAACCTGATTCCCGAGTGGAACGACCTGGTGTTCAAGGACCGCTGGCGCGACAGCATCGATCGGTTGCACGCCACCAACAACTTCCCGGAATTCACCGGACGGTTGTGCCCCGCCCCGTGCGAGGCGTCGTGCGTCCTGGGCATCAACCAGGATCCGGTCACCATCAAGCAGGTCGAGGTCGAGATCATCGACAAGGCCTTCGAGGAGGGCTGGGTCACGCCGGTCTACCCGACGCATCTGACCGGTAAGACCGTCGCCGTCGTCGGCTCCGGCCCCGCGGGACTCGCTGCAGCGCAGCAGCTCACCCGCGCGGGCCACACCGTCACGGTGTTCGAGCGTGCCGATCGCATCGGCGGACTGCTGCGGTACGGCATCCCCGAGTTCAAGATGGAGAAGCGCCACATCGATCGTCGGCTCGCGCAGATGGAGGCCGAGGGCACCGTCTTCCGCACCGGTGTCGATGTGGGCGTGGACATCTCGGCCGACGAACTGCGCGAGCAGTTCGACGCCGTCGTCCTGTCGGGCGGTGCCACCGCGTGGCGCGACCTGCCCATCGAGGGCCGCGAGCTCGACGGCATCTACCAGGCCATGGAGTTCCTGCCGCACGCCAATCGCGTTCAGCAGGGCGATTTCGAGCAGCCGCCCGTCAGTGCCGAGGGCAAGAAGGTCGTCATCATCGGCGGCGGTGACACCGGTGCCGACTGCCTCGGTACCTCGCACCGTCAGGGTGCCGAGAGCGTGCACCAGTTCGAGATCATGGCCCGTCCGCCCGAGGAGCGTGCGACGTCCACCCCGTGGCCGACGTACCCGCTGATGTACCGGGTTGCCTCGGCACACGAGGAGGGTGGCGAACGCGTCTTCTCCGTCAACACCGAGCGTTTCGTCGGCGAAGACGGCAAGGTCACCGCACTCGAAGCCTGCGAGGTCGAGTTCAAGGCCGGCAAGTTCGAGAAGGTCGAGGGCAGCGAATTCACCCTCGAAGCCGACCTGGTGCTGCTGGCGATGGGATTCGTCGGACCCGACAAGGGCGGTCTGCTGACCGACCTGGGCGTCGACTTCAACCAGCGCGGCAACGTCGAGCGCACCAACGAGTGGGTCACCAACGTCCCCGGCGTCTTCGTTGCCGGAGACATGGGCCGCGGCCAGTCGCTGATCGTGTGGGCCATAGCCGAGGGCCGCTCCTGCGCTGCCGCCGTCGACACCTTCCTGCAGGGGGCAACGGCACTGCCGTCGCCGATCGTGCCCACCCAGGCGCCGCAGCGGTAGGTCGCGGTAGCTTTCCCGCAGACCCCCGTCGGGATCAATGTGGCTTTGTTGCAGTCGGACCGACTGAAACTCACATTGATCCCGGGGGGTGGGCGGCCGAACCGTGTGACGGACGGTTACGTCCGTTAACCATGTAGGCATCTGATGGTCACAGGCCCCTGGCATTGTCGGGATCGAACAACGAAGCGTTCGATGACCAGTGAGGCCCCCTCCCCATGAGTGTCAAGAAGATCTGCGCCGGTATCGGCGTCGCTGCAGCTGTTGCGTCCGGTCTGGTTGTCGGAGCGGCATCGCCTGCCGCCGCAGACCCAGCCGATTGCCCGACGATGTACGTCGTGGCCATCCCGGGCACGTGGGAGACCAGTTCGGGTGCCGCCCCGAAGCCGGGCATGCTCACCGACGTCACCGATCGTCTCGGTAGCGGCATCCGTACCGACTACGTCTCGTATCCCGCCACCGCGTTCCCGTGGGAGGGCGAGGTGTACGGGCAGTCCCGTGCCGAGGCCGTCGCCAATGCGGGCGGGATGCTGAAGGCCATGGCCGATCGTTGTGGCGCAACGAAACTCGGCATCATCGGCTACAGCCAGGGAGCCGACGCGGCAGGTGATCTCGCCGCAGCCATCGGCACCGGAGTGGGCGTGGTGCCCGCGGACAAGGTGGTGGCGGTGGGCTTGATCTCCGACCCGAAGCGCTCCGATACCGATGCTCTGGTGGGGCCGGCCGTGGTCGGAACCGGTGTCGGCGGACCTCGGGTGGGCGGATTCGGCTACGTCAGCCCCGTGGTGCGCACCTTCTGTGCCGTCGGCGATCTGTACTGCTCGACGCCCAAGGACGATTACGTCGCGCGGTTGGCCGGCTTCTTGGCCGTCTCGTCCAATCCTGCGCCGAACGTCGCCGATCAGTACTCGCAGGAAGCGCAGTCGCTGATCGCCGATCTCGCAGCAGCCGGTGGTCTGCCGGTGTTGCAGGGCCAGCTGTCCGATCAGGCGAACGCTCAGCGCCAGCGTGAGATCGAGGCGTTCTACCGCTCCGGCATCCACCAGGAGTACCAGAGCTACGACGTCGGAAACGGCCAGTCCGCGACGCGGTGGCTGGCACGCTATCTCGCCGACGCGGTCTGACGGCGTAGCAGCACGAAGACGGTGACGGCACTGACGGCCATCAGGGCGGCGCTCGCGCCCGACGCAAGGTTGAAACCGTCGATGAAGGACAAGTTCGCGACAGCAGTCAGTTGCGAGGAGAACGGCTCCGGCAGGTAGTCCGCCACGGCGATGGCACCGCCGATGGTTTCCCGTGCGGGATCGGCGATCTCGGCAGGGGTCCCAGCGGGGATGGCGTCGTCCATGCGGTGTCGGTAGACGGTGCTGCCGATCGTGCCGAGGATCGCGATGCCGACAGCGCCGCCCAGTTCGGCTCCGGTTTCGGACAATGCCGATGCGGCACCGGCCTTTTCGGGAGCCGCTGCGGTGAGCACGATGTCGGAGTTGAGCGTCGAGGCCGCGCCGATTCCGAAGGTCAGCACGGCCATGCCGGTGAGCAGTAGCGGCAGTCCTGAGTCGGCGCTGACGAATGCCATTGCCGTGCAACCGATGGCGATGAACAGCAGGCCGCCCGCAATGATGGTGCCGGTCCGGATCACCTTGCTCAGCGTCGGTGCGAGCACGGCACCGGCCGCGGCGGCGACAGCCGGAACGAGGAGCCACAGACCTGCTTCGAGCGGCCCCAGCCCGACGACCAGCTGAAGGTACTGCGAGGCGAAGAGACTGAATCCGGTCATGGCGAAGATGACCAGGAATTGCACCACGACCGCTGCGCTGAAGGCACGTTCGGCAAACAGCGTGACGTCGATCAGTGGATTGGCGGCCTTGCGTTGCCGGATGACGAACATCGCACCGAGCGTGAGTCCGGCGAGGGCTGTGGTGACCGTTGCTACGTCGATCCCTTCCTGCGCGCCGTGCTTGATGGTGAAGACGATCGAGAGCATCGAGGAGATCGCGAGGACCACGCTGATCGGGTCGAATTTGCCGGGGTCGGTGTCCTTGAACTCGGGGACCAGGAGTGGGGCAGCAACGAAGAGCACCACCATGATGGGGATGTTGATCAGGAACACCGAACCCCACCAGAAGTGCTCGAGCAGAACACCCCCGATGACAGGCCCCACCGCGGCACCGCCCGCGAAACCGGCGGTCCACAGTCCGATGGCTTCCTTGCGTTGAGTGGGATCGTGAAACATGTTGCGTATCAACGACAATGTGCTCGGAGCAATGGTGGCACCGCCGATTCCCAGCAGAGCGCGCGCAGCAAGAAGCATTTCGGGGGAGGTGGAGAACGTCGCGGCCAACGAGGCGATGCCGAAGACGACGGCACCGATCATCAACAGGGTGCGTCGGCCGATCCGATCGCCCAGAGAGCCCATGGTGATGAGCAGCCCGGCGAGCAGAAAGCCGTAGATGTCGAGAATCCACAGCGTCTGGTTGCCGGTGGGTTCTAGATCGGCCGTCATGAACGGCAGGGCCAGATACAGCACCGACATGTCCATCGACACGACGAGAATCGGCACCACCAGCACCGCGAGGCCGAGCCAATCCTTCCCGGTGGCGCGCTGGTCGGTTGCCGTCTGGCTCACTGTGACTTCCCTTCCCGAATGGACACCTCAGCTTAGGTGGGTCGGGAGTACGTTCGGTGACGAAGAGCTCTCTCGCCGAACGAAGGAAACATCACCTCATGACCAACGATCTGAAGGTCGTCGCCACGATCATCGCCAAGCCGGATGCCATCGACGCCGTGCGTGACGGCCTCGCGGCCCTCGTCGCCGAATCACGGAAGGAAGACGGGAACGTCTCGTACGAGCTGTTCGAGTCGGCGATCGAGCCGGGCACGTTCATCACCATCGAGGTGTGGAAGTCGCAGGAGGACCTCGACGGTCACATGCAGACCCCGCATCTGCAGCAGGCGTTAAGCGAGTTCGGTGCCCATCTCGCGGCTCCGCCCGCCATCCATCCGCTCCGACCCGTCGGCTGAGTCTCCCCGCGCGCTCGCGTACACCAGCGCCGAGACGGCCAGCAAGGCCGCCGTGGCACCGATCGCGAGCCATCCGGTCCCGCTCATCTCGCCCGACGCGATGATGCGGGCACCGGCCGCGGTGTAACTCATCGGCATGAACGCGGCGAGGTCGCCCCAAATGGGCGCAGTCGACGCATATGCGAAGCCGCAGACGACGACCTGCACCACCAGGGCGACGACGTTGACGATCTGGCCGACCACGGCACCGAGCACCCGTTGAATCGCTCCCGCTGCGGCGAGGTAGGCCGCGGCCGAGAAGATCAGGAACGCGCCTGCACCCAGCACCGGTCCGAGGGCTGCATCGGTGGCGAAAGCGAAGGCGACGGCGGCGCTGATGCCGACGGCAGCCACGGCTGCGACCACCGACAGCAATCGTGGGTTGCTGTCCCTGCCGAGAACTCGAACGAGACTGACGCAGCCCAGGGCTCCGAGAGCCACCAGCGCGGCGATCAGATACGGGGTGGCACCGGCACCGCCGGACGTTGTCGTGGCCACGAGATTCTGCTCCGCGGCCGCGTCGTCGGTGGCGGCAGCGGTTCCCGGCGGGAGTGCCGCGGAGGCGTCGCGCACGTTGGTGGCAATGCCGTTGACGATGCCCTCGACCGGCTCGACCGACGTCACGAGCTGATCGGTACCTGCCTTGAGCTGCTGGCCACCGTCGTCGAGCTGGCCGAGTCCGTCCCGCAACTGCACCGTGGCGTCGCCGAGCTGAGCGGTGGCCCCGAGGAACTGACTGTTCGGGTCGTTGAGCTCGGAGGACAGCTGCTGAGCACCACCTTTGAGGGTCTGCAGCTGGGCGAGAGTGTCGGGGCCGAAGGCCTGCGTGTTCAAGGTGTCGATGACGCCCCGGATCTCGCCGGAGATGGCGTCGGATCCCGGGTGCGGGAAGCGATCGACCTGGTCCGCGGTGGCGGCGAGTTTCGCGGTGAAATCGGCCTGCAGCGCCCCGAATCCGGCGAGTTGGTCGACGACCTGGTCGACGCCGCCGCTGATCTGAGACGCGCCGTCACCGAGCTGACCGATGCCGTCGCGATACTGCCCGAACCCGTCGGCGAGCTGAATCGTTCCGTCGTGAGCCTGGGTGATGCCGTCGGCGAGCTGCCCGACGCCGTCGTTGAGCTGCGTTCCGCCCTCGGTCAGCTGACCGATACCGCTGGAGAGAAAAGTGATGGGCAGAGATGCGCTGTTGAGGCTGGTCCGGGCCGCGGCCAGAGGATCCGCCGTCTGCTGGTCCGGTGCCGGTGCCTGCTCCGTGTCGGCGACGGCGGTGGTGGTGGTCGCCGTGGATTCGCCACCGAGGTCGTAGCCGGTGCCGAGTGCAAAAGCACCTACCGCCACCAGAGGAAACGCCAGCGCAGTGAGAGCAACGGCAGGACGTCGGAAGATACGCAATTCACCCATGATGAGTTCGAGGCTAACTGCCAGGTTCGGCCTCGCCGACCACTCGATGGCCGTCGACGCCCCATTTCATGTCCTCTACCTGGGAGTTTAAGAGCTCTCTGTGGATTGTCGGTTCCGGGGCAACAGGTCCCACACATGCTCGGTCTCGTTCACCGAGGAGACCGACCTGGCGCCACTGCGGGAGAACAGCACACGTGTCACCGAGCAGTAGTCGATCGGGAAGCCGAGCACCTTCGGGGTCTGCAGAATGTCCTGCAGCAGGATGTTGATCACGCCGCCGTGGGCGAAGAGCGCGACAGTGTCGGTGTGTGCGCTGGCCGACACGATGTCGGCGACGCCGGCCAGAACTCGCTGCCGAAACGCCTGCTCGTCGACCTGCTCGGGAAGGTGCCCGGCCTTGATGCGATCGAATGCCTCACGGAACTCGGTTTTGGCGGACTCGATCGGAACGTAGCCGCCGAAGTCGCGATCGTATTCGGCCACACGCTCGTCGGACTCGACGGTCAGACCGAGCCGATCGGCAAGAGGCTGCGCCGTCTGAACAGCGCGGAGTTGCGAACTCGACACGACTCGGGAGACCGGGAACCTGGCCACGGCACCCGGAACCCGCAGAGATTGTTCGACGCCGAGCTCGGCGAGAGCGGGATCGGCCGAGGTCTCCGACCGTTGCGGGAGAGCGTGCCGCACCAGAACCAGTTGCATCGACTCACCTAATCACGAGTGTTCGACCACTGCGCAGCACCATCGATCGAAAGGCCGCCACCTGACGCGGCGAATCGGCCTGCGGATCCCACACCATGCCGATCCGTCTACGGGCCGCGGGTTGGGTGAGCCCGATGTCGACGGTTCCTCCTTCACCGCTGTGCGAGCGGATTCGCGGCAGTATGGCGATGCCGAGACCGGCCCCGACGAGGCCGCGCACCGTGTGGGTGTCCTGCCCCTCGAATGCGATGCGCGGGCTGAAACCGGCGTCCGCCCACAGCTCGTCGCAGATCGACCGCATGCCGAAACCGTGGCCCATCGCGATGTAGTTCTCGTCGGCGGTGTCGGCGAGATCGACCGATCTGCGTGAGGCGAGGCGGTGATCGGCCGGAACCACCAGCATCAGCCTCTCGTCGTAGAGCTGGAACGAATTGTTCTCGGTGTGCTCGGCGCTGAGGGAGACGAATGCCAGGTCCGAGACCCCGTCTTCGAGACGGTCGAGGCAGCGTGCGCGCGCACCCTGGTCCAGATCGAACGTGACGGCCGGGTGGTCGACGCGGAACTGCCGGATCAGCGCCGGTACGACGTCCTCGCCCAGGGTGTTCTGAAACGCCACTGCGATGCGGCCGCGGGCCCTGGCGTCGTGCTCGGTCATGGCGTCGATACCGGCGTCGATGTCGCTCAGCGCGCGCTGAAGATAGGGAATCAACACTCGGCCGGTGCTGGTGAGCACGATGCCGCGGCCGCGTCGTTCCACGATGTCGACGCCGAGGATCGCCGAAGCACGGGCTACCTGACGGCTGACGGTGGGTTGTGGGACGCCCAGGACGTGGGCGGCGTCGGTGATGTGCTCGGTATCGGCCACCGCGACGAGTGTCGGCAGTAGCGGCAGCAGTTCGATCGTTTCGCGACGCATCGTCGAATCATATCGCTGATGAATCGGTTTGCTGCCTCTCATGCATTGGACGAATAACGTGAGCACTTCTAACGTGATCTTCATGACTGCGACGCAACCCGAGGTCCTCGAATGGGAGGGACACCCCAGGGGATCGCGCGAATACCGCCGTCTCGTGCTGGCGCTGCTGTTCGCCGGAGTAGCGACGTTCGCTCAGCTGTATTCGGTGCAGGGGATCCTGCCGCTCATCGCCGCCAATCTCGACATCACGCCGTCGCTGTCCTCGCTCGCCGTCGGACTTGCGACCGTGGGCGTTGCGGTGTCGGTCATTCCCTGGTCGGTGGCGGCCGACCGCATCGGTCGAGTCCGGGCCATGACTGCGTCGATCCTCACCGCCACGACGTTGGGACTGCTGGTTCCGCTCTCGCCCTCGCTCGAAGTGCTGCTGGTCGTTCGATTCTTCGAAGGTGCTGCACTGGGCGGTCTCCCGGCCATCGCGATCGCGTATCTCAGCGAAGAGGTGCACCGAAACCACACCGCGCTGGCGGCGGCGACGTACGTTTCGGGGACGACGCTGGGTGGGCTGCTCGGCCGCATAGTCGCGGGGCCCGTTGCGGAATACACCAACTGGCGTATCGGCACGTTGACGGTCTCGGTGATCGCGGCACTGGCCGCGGCCCTGTTCGTGTGGCTGGCCCCTCGGCCACGAACGGCATTGGTGCACAGCCAGATTCGTGACCTACCCGGTCGGTTGTGGGTCAACCTGCGCGAACCGGGGATGGCGGCACTCTACGGCCAGGGATTCCTGCTGATGGGCGGCTTCGTCGCGATCTACAACTACCTCGGATTCCGTTTGGAGGCCGTGCCTTTCGGACTCCCACAGTCCCTGATCAGCTTGATCTTCGTGGCCTACCTCAGCGGTACCGTGTCCTCGCGGGTAGCGGGCAATCTCGCGACGAAGCACGGGAGATCGGTGGTGCTCGCCGGATCGACCGCAACGATGATCGCCGGAGTGGCCCTGACGATGGCGTCGAACCTCGTCGTCATTCTGACCGGCCTGGTGATC
Organism: Rhodococcus cerastii; assembly: GCF_033042195.1. Lineage (NCBI taxonomy): Bacteria > Bacillati > Actinomycetota > Actinomycetes > Mycobacteriales > Nocardiaceae > Rhodococcus > Rhodococcus cerastii. Next base: position 241,250 of record NZ_JAWLKF010000004.1, on the reverse strand, counting down.
CTGACCATGGGATTCTTTGCGGCCCACGCCATTGCGTCGGGATGGACCGGACAGCGCGCTGTGTACGGTCGCGCGCAGGCGACCTCGCTGTACAACCTCTTCTACTACGGCGGATCGTCCGTGGTCGGATGGATAGGCGGTGTCGTGTTCCAGTCCCTGGGTTGGAACGCGTTGGCGCTGTTCGTTATCGCGCTGGCACTCATCGCAGGCGTGTGGGCTGCATGCTTGAACGGTCGACTGGGGCGACCTGTTTCAGAAGGTTGATGCGCTTCCGGCAGCGATGGCAAAGATGATGATCGCTCCCACGATGACGACGAAGAGTGCGATCGACACGTAGCCGACGATGAGACCCGCTGTCGCGAACCCCGACCCACTCTCGCCGGTGCGCTTGATCTGACCACGCGAGATGTGGCCGCACACCACAGCGCAGATCGATGCGATCAGCGGCAGAAACGTCAGACCCAGAATCGCCAACACGAGCGACACGATCGCCAACGTGTTCGTGGGCGCGGGGACCTGATACCCGCCGGCATACGGCGCATTCCCGTACTGCGGGTTTTGGTACTGCGGGTTTTGGTACTGGGGGTTTTGGTAAGGGGGGTTCTGGTACTGCGGGTCTTGGTATGTGGGGTTCTGGGGTTGCGCGTTCGGATCCCGGTACGGAGGGTACTGCTGCGAACCCCCATACGACTCGTCCTTCCTGGACGCGTCGAACGAGTCGCTGCCTTCACCCTGCGGATAGCCCATGGCGGGAGTGTGGCACCTCGAGACAGCCGTCGCAACAGTTCTCTCGCGACGCTACGTACCGAGTTTGCCCCAGCCCACGTACGCGTCGACAGTGACGTAACCGGTCACGCGCGGCTGATCCCGAACCGGATACGGATTGCCGGTGTAATGCGTCGAGATGCGATCGATATCCACCAGATCGGGATCGTCCTGCAACTCGATCGAGCCGTGCACCGTCACGTGCGTGTACCAACTGGCCTCGTCCAACACCGAGATCGAGACCTTCGGATTCGCCCTGATGTGCTCGAGACGCTTCCGAGACGCATCGAAATTGAGCACGACCTTCCCGTCTTCCCACAAATACCACGTGGGTGCGGTGATCGGCGTCCCATCGGCACGAACCACCGCCATGACCGCAGGATTGGCCTTCTTCAACAATTCAACAGCGGCATCGGGCAACGGAGGCTTGGGCATACGACAACTCTACGACTCAACCCCCGCTGCGGTCCTGCTTCCGCCCACACCGCCCCCGAAGTCCACTCGATGTGACATTGACTGCCGAAAAGGCCACTGAATGTCACATCGAGTGCACTGGGGGCTGCGGCTGCACTCGGGAATTGGTGCAGCGCGGGTGGATGTGCGACTACAGGTTGGGGAGTTTGACTACCTGTCCGGCGTAGGAGAGTCCGGCACCGAAGGCGAGTAGCAGTGCTGTATCTCCTGCTTTTGCTTTGCCGGTGCGCAGGAGTTCTTCCATGGCCAGGGGGATCGAGGCTGCCGAGGTGTTGCCGGTTTCGGCGATGTCGTTGGCGACCGGGGTGCCGTCGGCGAGGTTCAGGCTTTTGGCCAGCAGTTCGGTGATGCGGCTGTTGGCCTGGTGGGGGATGAAGGCGTGCAGTTCGTCGGTTTTGATGCCGGCGACGTCGAGGACTCGCTGCGCGGCCTTGCCCATTTCGAATGCGGCCCAGCGGAAGACGGAAATGCCGTTCATCCGAATCCAGGGCCGCTCGAGGCCCTCTTCGGTGATGTAGTCGTACCAGTCGGTTGTCTGGACGATGGCGTCGGATTGCGAGCCGTCGGAGCCCCAGACGGCGGGCCCGATCTCGGTTTCGTCGCTCTGTCCGACGACCACGGCACCGGCGCCGTCGGCGAAGATGAAGCGGGTGGTGCGGTCGTACGGGTCGGTGGTGACGCTGAGCTGTTCAGCACCGATGACGAGCACGTACTTGGAGGTTCCGGCCTTGACCAGGTCCGATGCGACGGCGAGGGAGTAGCAGAAGCCTGCGCAGCCGGCGCAGATGTCGAATGCGGCCGGCCCCTTGGTGCCGAGTCCGTGCGCTACTTTCGCCGCTGCTTGGGGTGTCAGTTCGAGATGCGTCGAGGTGGCGACGATGACGGTGTCGACCTGGTCGGCCGTGATTCCGCTGGCCTCGAGGGCCTTGCGGCCTGCCGCGATGGACATCTCGACGACGTTTTCCTTGGGTTCGGCGAAGCGCCGGTTCTTGATTCCCGAACGCGTCTGGATCCACTCGTCGCTCGAGTCGATGAATTCGCAGATCTCGTCGTTGGTCACGACTCGCTCGGGGCGGTGAACGCCGAGTCCGAGTAGTTTCGACTGTCGTCCCTGCGTCGTGCTGATCGCACCCATCTTCAATTTCCTCTCGTGCTACCGCGCCATCGCCGAGCTTCGGCTCGGGTCTTGGGCTGCGGGCTCGGTGACACACGTTACGTGCGTCGCCGCGAGGGGTTCACACCAGTTCGGTGATGAGGGCCGCGACCTCGGCGGGCTTGTCGATCATGGCGTGGTGGTGGGCGGGCATGACGACGGTGAAGTCGGCACGCAGATACGCGGCGAGCTTGCGTTGAGTTCTGATCCATCTCTTGCCCCACGGAGAGGGTCGTCCGGTGTGTGCGGCCGCAACGATGACGGGCACGACGAGTCGGAACTGCTTGCGAATGCGGTTCAGCTCGACGGCGAGATCCGGGTAGACGACGTCTTCGGTCAGCGCGGCGGCGAGGTAGGTGGGTCGGCGATAGATGTCGTCGACCCAGTCGAATGTCTCCTGCGGCGTGCCGTCGGGCGGCGTCGCCTGATTGAGGACGCGGCGCACGCGCGGTCCGAACAGCTTCTGCACGCCGGTTTTGCTGAGCACGGTTGCGATCAGGTGTGCGGTCTGGATGCGCACGGTCGGCGGGATGAAGCGGCGGGGGTCGGATTCTGCGCTGGAATCGAGCAACAGAATCCCGCGGATGCGCGACGGGTACAACCGGGCGACGGCTTCTGCGTAGAAGCCGGCAATCGAATGACCTGCGACGACGGCCGGCTCGGTGAGTCCGAGTGCGTCGAGGACGCCGACGATCCTGTCCGCCTCCCCGCGGACGGTGGGGGTGGCTCCGGCCGGAAGTGGATCGCTGAGTCCGAACCCGGGGCGGTCGAGAACGACCACGTGATGGTGTGCGCTCAGGATGTCGACGGTGTCGTTCCAGTCGAACCAATTGCTGCCGAGGCCTCCGCAGAGGACGACCGTGGGGCCCGTTCCGCGGACGAACAGATGTAGACGTTGTCCGTCCACCTCGACGTACTGACCGGGAGGATGTTTCACGGGAAACAACGCGCTGCGTTCGACTCGATCCCCGCTGTCCATGTCTGGTTCTCCACGATGCTTTGCCGACCTGTCGTCTGTTTCACGCTCCAGTTTCCATCATCTTGCCGGTTTTGCACACCTGCCCTCGCGGACCGGTCGCGCAGGAAGGTCATTGACGTGGCTTGGCCAGCGGAAATGCGAGCGTCTCGCGAATGCTGCCACCGGTGATGAGCATGACGACCCGGTCGACGCCCATGCCCAGACCACCGGTCGGCGGCATTCCGTGCTCTAGTGCCTGCAGGAAGTCCTCGTCCAAGCTCATGGCCTCCTCGTCGCCGCCGGCCGCCAGCAGCGACTGTTCGGTCAGGCGCTGCCGTTGATCGACCGGATCGGTCAGTTCGCTGTACGCGGTCCCCAACTCGACACCCCACGCCACGAGATCCCACTTCTCCGCCACTCCAGGGATACTTCGATGCGGCCTCGTCAACGGCGACATCGACGTCGGGAAGTCCTTGTAGAAGGTGGGGAATTCGGTGTAGTCCTCGACGAGATGCTCGTACATTCCCTGTGCGACGGCTCCTGCATCCCAGGTCTTCTCGTACGGAATGTCGTTCTCGTCGCACAGACGCTGCAGTTCGTCGAGGGGAGTCGACGGTTCGACGGCAACGCCCAACTTCTCGGCGACGGCACCGTGCAGCGTCTTGACGGGCCACTCACCGGAGATGTCGATCTCGATCATCTCCCCGTTCGGACCGTCCGGGCGCAGGATGATCTCGCGTCCGTGCGCCGCGACGGCAGCCCGCTGAATCAGCTCGCGGCACAGCACCATTGCGCGTTCGTAGTCGCTGTGGGCCTCGTACGCTTCGAGGATCGTGAACTCGGGATTGTGTTTGAAGTCCGCTCCTTCGTTGCGGAACACCCGCCCTATCTCGAACACCTTCTCCATGCCTCCGACGCACAGGCGCTTGAGATACAGCTCCGGGGCGATGCGCAGGTAGAGATCGAGGTTGTAGGCATTGATGTGGGTGACGAACGGCGCAGCGTTCGCGCCACCGTGCACCTGCTGCAGAATCGGGGTCTCGACTTCCATGTACCCGCGCTCTCCGAGCGAATCACGCAGAGATTTCACCACATTCGAGCGCGCGATCAGCAGAGCACGAGCATCCCGATTGATCGCCAGGTCCACATACCGTTGCCGCACCCGCGCTTCCGGGTCGGTGAGACCGCGATATTTGTCCGGCAGCGGATGCAGGCACTTGGCGTTCATTCGCCAGTCGGTCGCGAGCAGCGAGAGCTCGCCACGCCTGCTGTACCCGATGGCGCCGCTGACCTCGATGAGGTCACCCAGGTCGAAGTCGGCATCGAATTCTTCGATTCTGTCGCCGACGCGTTCGCGGTCGAACAGCACCTGGATGTCGGCCGACCAGTCTCGGATGACGGCGAAGGACACGCTGCCGTAGTCACGGATACGCAGAATGCGTCCGGCGATTCGCACCGTTGTACCCTGCGGCGACGCCACTGCCGCCTCGACCGTGTGGGTCGGGGGATAGGCGACGGGATAGCCCTCGGTGCCCTCGCGTTCGAGGCGATCGAGCTTCGACATGCGCACGCGCACCTGGTCGGGACGCTTACGCCCCGGTGTCGGCTCGTCCGCGACGCTGTCCGGGCCACTGCCGTCGGGATGAATGTCGTCGGCGTCGGCCAGAGCGGCGGGGACCGCAACGTGGGAACCGGTGTGCTTCGACGCACGTCGGAAGGTCGGCAGGGTCAGGAAGCCTTCGGCGATGGCCGACGCGACGCCGACCTTGGGCAACACTCGATTGTCGGCGAAGCACAGGTAGCGCGGCTCCCATTCCGGCAGATACTTCACGTTCGAGCGATACAGCGCCTCGAGCTGCCACCACCGGGAGAAGAACACCAGCACGCTGCGCCAGATGCGCAGCACCGGTCCGGCACCGATCCGGCTGCCCTCCTCGAACGCCGCGCGGAACACCGCGAAGTTCAGCGAGATCTTGCCGACACCGAAATGATCTGCGCTGGTGGCGAGCTCGGTCACCATCAACTCGATCACCCCGTTGGGCGACGCCGGATCCCGCCGCATCAGATCCAGCGACGCACCGGTACGTCCCCACGGCACCAGCGAGAGAACGCCGATCACCTTCTCACCCTGAACCGCCTGCACCAGAAGACAATCGTCGTCGAGAGGGTCACCCAGCCGGCCCAACGCCATAGAAAAACCGCGCTCGGTCTCGGTATCGCGCCACGCATCCGCGCAGGCAATGATCTCCGACATCTCCTCCGACGAAATATCCCGATGACGACGCACGGTGACCACGACACCCGCTTTGCGAGCCCGGTTGACCGCCTGACGCACGGGGCGCATCTCGCGTCCATTGAGGTTGAAATCTTTGGTTTTGAGGATTGCTTCGTCGCCGAGTTCGAGGACGCTCAGGCCGGCCCGCTTGTATGCGGTGGCCCCGATCTCGCTGGCCCCCATGACAGCTGGCGTCCAGCCGTACTTCTCGGCCAGGTCCAGCCATTCCGAGATGGCATGCGGCCAGGCCTCGGGGTTACCGATCGGGTCACCACTGGCAAGACACACCCCGACCTCGACGCGATACGTCACTGCAGCCTTGCCGCTGGTGGCGAAGATGACGCCCTTGTCGCGGCGGGTGGCGAAGTAGCCGAGGGAATCGTTGGCGCCCCACATGTCGAGCAGACCTCGCAGGGCGGACTCGTCGCGACCGGTGAGCGCATTGCTCGACCGCTGCGACCTGAACAACGTGACGATCGCCCCCAGCAACGCCAACGCTCCGAACAACCCCAACGCCGTGTTCACGATTCCGTTCGGCCTGCCGTCGAACTGCTCGTTGTCCACCGTCGCCAACGCCGTCACACGATTGAACGCCCACAGGAACGTCTGACTCTCCGGCAACGACCCGGGGAACAACGCAACCAGCGCCCAGCCGATGAGCGTCCCGACGGCCGCTCCGAGGACGAGCACCCCGAGCGCCTTCCACAACGCACCGCGACGCACCCGCGTGTAGAACTCCTTGCGCGCAGCGATCAACACCCCCGTCACGACGACATGGACAGCCAGCGCAACCCACGAGTTGACGTTCCCGTCCTGGATGCCCTCGACGACATTGGTGATCGCCAACAACACCAGATAGACCGTCAGCAACCACCACGCAATGCGCTTACGACTCGCCAACGCTGCAGCCAACAACCCGACGACCAGTGCCCACGACAAACTCGTATCGGGCGCATCGAAGTAGTAGTTGTCCACGTACTCGCGAGGAACATGAACCAGATAACGAAGAGTGGGCGACAGACTCCACAGAAACAACAACACCGCGAACACGCCGAGCACCAGCCCGGCGATATGCGGAACCTCACTCAACCGACCGCGCGCGGGTGGCACGAACGACCGCGGAACCATGGACCCGGACCGCTCCGAGGAAATCGCTGTCGCCGTCATATCTCACTCCCGAAGTCAGAATGCACTTGTGCAACGTAGACGGTATCCCCGCCAACGCGAGTCAGGTGTCCATTGCCCGCACCCCCGCTCACTCAATGTGACCTTCAGTGGCCTTTTCGCCAGTCAATGGCACATCGAGTGGACCCCGGGTCGAGTGCGGGCAGCGGCTTGCCGAGTGCATTCGATCTCGGTGGGGCGCTCCTGGGCGGAGTTTGTCCACAGGGCACCAGTTATCCACAGGGCAATGTGTTCCCCATCGTCGGGTCGGATTCGGGGTGCCTGGATTGTGCATCATCAAGGGCATGAAGCGGGGTGGAGCACGAATCGATGCGAAGGTGATTGCGGCTGCGTCCGATCGCGGTTTCATGAGGACAGCGCATCTCCTCGAGCTCGGGGTGGCGTCGAAGACAATTGTTCGACGCACCCAGCCGGACGGCAGCTGGTCACGGGCACTACCTGGGTTGGTGTTCTTGAAGAATCGCTCGCTGACGCCGATGGAGCGCGCCACCGCGGTGGCAATCTACTGCGGCAAAGATGCTGTCATCAGCGGTCGGGCAGGGTTGGCGTTGCATGGATTGGGCACGTCGGGCTCGTTGGAAGAGACTTTCGCCCTGATTCCCGAGCCGCAACATCGGAAGTCCGTGAGCTTCGCTGTGGTGGAGCGAACGTGGCGAATGCCGACGGCGGAGTTGAAGTCGGGACTCCGCGTTGCGCCGATCGTTCGGTGCTTGTGCGATGCGGTTCGGCGAATGAAGAATGCCGACCAGTGCATGGCGCTGATTGCCAACGTCGTGCAGCGAGGCGCGGCCACCGTGGATGCGATCATGAAGGAGCTAGACGCCGGTAGTACACGAGGAACGGCGATGCCACGACGGGTGTTGCGGGAGTTGGCAGCCGGCGCGCATTCCGTTGCCGAAGCCCAGGCCCAGAAGCTGTACGCGCGCAGTGGACTTCCGCCGATGCAGCACAACGTGGTCGTCCACGACGAGCGGGGAAAGTTTCTGTTGATCGCCGATAATTGGCTCGACGACGTGGCATTGGATTGGGAGATCGATTCGCTGGAGCACCACCTCTCGCCTGCGGCACACAAGGCGACGGTGGCGCGTCGTGAACGAGCGCAGAATGCCGGCCTCATCGTGGTGACACATCTGCCGAGTGATATTCGGGATGATCCGGAACGCGTATTGGCCGACCTTCGGGCGCGCTACGAGCAGGCCAAGGCTCGACCGCGACCGAACGTCACGGTCCGACCGCGAGCGGATCAGGCTTACCGCCGGTCGGGCTGATACACCCAGACCATGTGCTCGCCGGTCTCGGACGCAGCGGTGATCGGTTGATCCTCGATTCTGTCCAGAACGAAGCCAAGCCGTCTGGGTACGGCCTGACTTCTGAGATTCGCTGCATCACAATGAATTTCAACTCGGATGATTCCGTCCAGCCTCAAAGCCTCCCGCATGAGCGCCGCGACGGCCTCGCTGATCACCCCACGTCCCTCGGCCCGGGAGTCGAGCCAGTAGCCCAATTCGATTCCGTGCGGGCCGATTCGGCGATGCATCCCGATCTTGCCCAAAAATGCGCCGCCTTCGAGGTCGAAGATTCCGTAGTCGAACATCTTCCCGGCATCCCACTGCTCGACGGCGTCGGCGATACGAGCGAGTTGCGCCGACGTTCGTGCAGCTTCTTCGGTCGCCCACCCCATCCAGGGCGAAAGGTGAACGAGATTGCGGCCGATCACGTCGGCAACAGCACCGGCATCGTCGGACTCCTCGCGACGAATGACGAGGCGATCGGTCACAATCCGTTCGGAAGGCGCGTCGTGCATGGTCAGCAGTGTGTCAACAATGCATCCAACTGGCCATCGAATTTCATCGCACTGTCACCCGCCCGCAGTCCACTCGATGTGCCATTGACGGGCGAAAAGGCCACCGAATGTCACATTGAGTGGTCAAAGGGGGCAGGGGCAGGGGCGGGGTCAGGAAGCCGACCAGGATCGCCAGGACAGTTTGTCGATGATGATGACTGGACCCTCGGGTCTGTTGTTTTTGTATTGACTGTATTTCGCGACCAGGGCGTCGGTGGCCGATGTGCCTTCGGCGCTGGAGGTTTCGGCGACGTGGGCGCTTCCGTCGGCGCGGATCCACCAGAGTTGGGACCAGTCGTCGGTGTAGTGGTCGACGATGAGGCTGACGGCGGGGTCGGCGCGGATGTTGTCGAGGCGCTGGAGTTTTCGGGTTGTTTTGGGTTTCCAGTCGATGGCGGTGTAGATGCGGTCGCCGGTGGGGGCGACGGCGAAGACGATCGGTACCAGGTGTGGTGTGCCGTCGGGGTTGATGGTGGAGAGTTGGGCTCGGGGTGCGTCGGTGAAGCGTTGGACTTCGTTGTCGATCTTCACGTTCGGTTCCTCGGGTTATGCGGATTCGCTGTGGGTGCTGTGTCGGGTGATGAATTGTTCGAGTGCCGCAACGGGCATGGGGCGTCCGAGTAGGTGTCCTTGGCCGAAGGTTACGCCCATGTCGGTGCAGACCTGGAGTTGTTCCGGTGTCTCGATTCCCTCGATGACGGTGTCTTTGCCGAGGGTGGTGGTGACGTCGACGAGGGCTGTGCAGAGTGTGGTCATGGCGCGGCGTCGGTGCAGGTTGTCGCTGTCGAGGTGTTGGGTCAGCGATTTGTCGATCTTGAGGGTGTCGACGGGGAGGGTGGCGAGTCGTTCGAGGGAGGAGAAGCCGGAGCCGAAGTCGTCGATGGCGATGAGGACGCCGTGGCGTTGGACGTCGCGCAGTTGGTAGTGGACGGCGTCGAGGTCGTGCAGTGTCTGTGATTCGGAGAGTTCGAGGGCGAGCCGGCCGGGTTGGATGCCGTAGGTGTCGACGATGTCGATGACGTCGGTGGCGAGGCTTCCGGTGGCGAAGTGGGCTGGGCTGATGTTGACGCCCACTTGGAGGTGGATGTTGCGGGTCTGCCAGTCGGCGATGGTGTGCGCGACCTCGGCGAGAATCCACATGCTCAGTGGGACGATGAGGTCGGCGTCCTCGGCGAGGGGGATGAAGGTGTCGGGCATCAGTAGGCCGAGTTCGGGGTGGTTCCATCGGATGAGTGCTTCGGCCCCGACGACCGTTCCTGTCGTGAGCTCGACGATGGGTTGGTAGACCATCGTCAGTTCGCGCTCGACCATGGCGATGCCGCGCAGTCGTTCGATGAGTTCGAGTCGGGTGCGGTTGGTGTGATGCAGCTCGTCGGTGAAGACGTGGTGTTCGTTGCGTCCGACGGCCTTGGCGGCATGCATTGCTGCGGCGGCGTTGTGAACCAGTTGGGTGGCGCTGATGTCGGTGTCGGTGCTGGAGGCGACTCCGACGCTGGCTGTGAGGGTGAGTTGGCGGTCGCCGAGCTCGAAGGCGGGCTCGAAGATGCTCGCGAAACCGGCGGCCAGGGCGCGCGCGGCTATGGAGTGGGAGCCTCGGGCGATGACGACGAATTCGTCGCCGGTGAGTCGGCCGATGGTGTCGCCGGGGCGGGTGGACGCAAGGAGGCGATCGGCGATCATGCACAGCAGGTCGTCGCCCTGCGCGGGGCCGAGGGCGTCGTTGAATTCTCGGAATCCGTCGATGTCGACCAGCAGGACACTGAACTGGCGACCCGGGGTGCGTCCGTCGAGCTCGGCGGTGATGAGGGCAAGAATCTCGTCGCGGTTAGGGAGTCCGGTCAACGCGTCGCGCTGGGCCGCAGTTCCGGATGCGGTTCCGGACACAGCGGCGACATGACGGGGCGGCGCGTCGTGCTCTCGGCTCATTGTTCCCCCTCATGGCCGGATAGCCACGAGCGATACTAGCCCACGAGTCTGGTTCAGCGCCATAAACAGGGAACATCCCCTTTTATGGAGCTATTAGATCATGCTCTCCTTGGTTTGTCGGCCATTTGCGCGTCCTGTCGACAATCGTCTTTCGATGCTCCAGATCGCATCGTCCACGGTGTCGCTGAGTCCGAGAACCCACCGGGCCGCCGACCGACCCTGATCGAACAGCGACTGCGCGACGGTGGTCAATCCGGCGTCGGCTGCGGCGGGGGAGTCGTCCCATCCGGTGACGGCCAATTGCTCCGGAACGTCGATTCCGGATGCGGCCGCGGCGTCGAGCACTCCGAGGGCAAGTTCGTCGCTCATCACGAGCAACGTGTCGATGGCATTGTCCTGCAACAACAGTCGCGCAGCTCGGTCGCCTTCTGCGCGGGCGTTGTCGGTGGTGAACAGTGTCGGAACCGTCGACCAGTCGAGTCCGAATTGCACACAGGCGTCCCGATAGCCTTCGAGACGTGCTCGGGTCACCGGCATCGAGATGTCCGACGCGTCCGCGCCACGCACGATCGTCGATTTGCGTCGGGTATCGGGCCGGAGAGCGACGATGGCAGGGCGAGATCGGCTGTTCAACGCGACGGTGGCAATGGTTTCGGCTGCCGCTCGGTCGTCGATGGTGATCCAGTTCAGGCCGGGATGGTCGGGCCCGCCCTGGATGCACGTCGGCCTGCCGGTGTCGACGAGCACGTCGAGCAGGGGGTCGTCCGTCTCGGTGGTCCACACGACGTACCCGTCGACCTGTGCGTCTCGGATGCGTGCATTGTCGGTGTCGCGGTGCAGGTTCGGCAGCATGACCAGCGCGGTGTCGGCGTCCAGACATGCTTCGGCGATACCGGACAGAAAACGTCGAGCCTGGGGATCCTCGAATGCATAGGTGAGCTTCTCGCCGAGGACGACGCCGATGCTGTTGTGCCTTCCGCTGCGCAGCGACCGGGCCGTGCGGTTGGGACCGGCGTATCCGAGGGTGGCGGCTGCCTCGTACACCCGATCGCGTGTGGCCGCCGATACCCGGCTCGGTCGGTTGTAGGTGTACGAGACGCTCATGGTGGACACGCCCGCGGACGCTGCGACGTCAGCCATGGTCACCCGAGTGTTCACCGGCCCACTGTAGCGCGCTGTAACGACTGTGTGTAACGATACACAGCATGTCGTCGCCGCTACCGAAACTGCTGGTGCTCGCCGCAGCCGCATTCATCTACGTCACTGCGGAAACACTGCCCGTGGGGTTGCTCCCCGAGATTTCCGGCGACCTCGGTGTCGGCGAATCCGCCGTGGGTCTCCTGCTGACCTTCTATGCGTACGGCGTTGCGGTGATGACGATGCCGTTGATCCGGTTCGTGCGCGAGTGGCCCCGACGGCGTCTCGTCGTCATCACTGTTGCCGCACTGGCACTCTCGCAACTCCTCTCGGCGGTATCGGTCGGATATCCGATGCTGGTGATCTCCCGAATGCTCTGCGCGGCAACGCACGGCGTCTTCTGGGCTGTCGTCGCGCCCGTCGCGGCCTCGCTTGCGCTACCGGGTAAGCAGGGCAAGGCCATCGCGACGGTGTACGCCGGTACCTCGCTGGCACTGGTTGCCGGCAACCCGCTCACTGCTGCCCTCGGCCAATGGTTCGGATGGCGCGCGGCCGCAACGATTCTCGGTGTGGTCGCCGCAGCAATCGCGGTTGCGCTGTACTTCGTCCTCCCGGCACTACCGGTCACCCGGGCGTCTTCGGAGACGAAAAAGACACCGCGGGTGCTCGACGGCACCCTGGCCGTTCTCTGTGGAGTGACGTTCCTGGCCGTCCTCGGTCATTTCGCCGCGTACACCTACTTCTCGGTGATCGTCGACCGTGCCATCGGGTCGGCCGGCACCACTCTGACTCTGATGTTGATGTTGTACGGACTGTTCGGAGTGATCGGAATCTGGGTGATCGGCAGAACCTACGACCGGTGGCCTCGGTACTCGACCATCGCCGCCCTGGGCGCAGTGACCGCTGCGGTTGCAGTTCTCTGGTGCACCGTGATCGGAGCGCCGGGCAGCTTGGCCGTGTTCGCCGTCGGCGCGATCGCCCTGTGGGGACTGGCCTTCACCACCCTCCCGGTGTGCATCCAATCGGCAGTGGTCAGAGCGGCGCCGGCCGATGCGGACAAGGCGTCGGCGATCTATGTCGTTGCCTTCCAGTTGGCGATCGCCACGGGAGCCCTGGTGGGCGGCGTGGTGATCGACCTCAGCGGCATCGTGGCCGTCACGGCTGCTGCGACGGTGCTCGTCGCCGCCGCGATGATCGTAGTCGTGTTGGCACGCACCACCTTTCCGCGCAGCTACGCCCAGGAGCCGGTGGGCGCAGCGACACGCTGACCGTCGAGGTCCCCCGCACGATAGGGTCAGCATGCGACGAACGAGGGAATCCGGTGCAATTCCGGAGCTGGCGCGCAACGGTGACGGGTGAGAGCTCGAAGTCCGAATGCTCGGACGTCGTGATTCACCTCCATCCGCGGCTCCGCGACACGAGCCCTCAGCAGGAAGCTCTTCACGATGCGCACCACTCTCGCCGTCCTAGGCGCTGTCTCGATCCTCGTTCTCGCCGGTTGTTCGTCCACTGCGACAACCGACGCGGCCACCCCGACCACCGGAAACTATCCGCTGACGATCGACAATTGCGGCCGCGACGTCGTCGTCGACGCCCCGCCTCAGCGTGCGGTGTCGTTGAACCAGGGTTCGACCGAAATTCTTCTTTCGCTCGGCCTCGCCGACCGGATGGTCGGCACCGCCACCTGGACCGACCCCGTCCGCGCAAACCTCCAATCCGAGAACGCGAAGGTGCCAAGGTTGGCGGACAACAAACCCTCGCTCGAGGTGGTGCTCGACGCCGAGCCCGACTTTGTGTCCGCGTCGTTCGGCGGCACTCTCGGGCCCGGAGGAGTAGCCGACAGGGACCAGTTCGAGCAGCTCGGTGTGCCGAGCTACCTCTCTCCCACCGACTGCAACGGCAAGACCGACGACAGTGTCAACTCCGACGGCGCGCGTACGACGCCGCTCGAGATCGAGACCGTCTACCAGGAGATTCGCGACCTCGCAGCCATCTTCGACGTGCGTGATCGCGGCGAACGCTTGGTCGGCGAGCTGCAGGATCGCTTCGCGAAAGCATCAGGAGCCGTCGACGCCTCGGGTGTGACGTTGGCGTACTGGTTCGCCGACACCGATACCCCGTACATGGCCGGATGCTGTGGGTCGTCGGGAATCATCACCGGATCCGTCGGTGCCCAGAACATCTACGCCGACACCACCGACGAATGGCCACAGGTCAATTGGGAGAGTGTCCTCGATCGCGATCCCACCGCGCTCGTTCTCGCCGACCTGAGCCGGCGGAGCATCGCCGGTGATGCTCTCGACAGCAAGATCGCCTTCCTGGAATCGAATTCCGTCACCAGTCGGCTCACCGCCGTCGAGGACAAGCGGTACATCGTCGTCAACGGTGCCGACCTCAACCCATCGATCCGCACGATCGACGGGGTCGAGAAAGTTGCAGCGGCTCTGCAGAACTGGGGCCTGACCACCCCATGAGCCGGACAGATCGCGGATTGCTGATCCCGCTTCTGCTCGGTGGCCTCGTGGTGTTGGTGCTCTCGATCGGCGTGGCCGTGACGATCGGTCCCGCCAGTGTGTCGGTATCCGATGTGTATCGAGTGATACTGGGGCACATCGGGATCGGCACGGCCGGAGTGAGCCGCATCGAGGACGGTATCGTCTGGCAGTTGAGGTTGCCCCGAACATTGCTCGCGGCCATCTGCGGCGCAGGCCTCGCGCTGTGCGGTGCCATCATGCAATCGCTGTTGCGCAACCCGTTGGCCGACCCGTTCGTATTGGGTATCTCGTCGGGCGCGTCCACCGGTGCCGTCGTCGTCGCAGTGCTCGGCGTAGGCGGCGGCGCACTGTCGCTGTCCACCGGGGCGTTCGCCGGAGCGCTGTTGTCTTTCGTCCTGGTGATGCTGCTCGCCGCAGGTGCGGGTGGAGGCAACGACCGCGTCGTACTCGCGGGAGTGGCCGGTACACAACTGTTCTCGGCTCTGACGTCGTTCATCGTCATATCCTCGGCCGATGCCGAACAAACGCGGGGAGTGCTGTTCTGGCTGCTCGGCTCGCTGAGCGGTGCCGACTGGACAGACGTGGCATTGTGCGGCGGTGTGGCACTGTTGGGAATGGTGGTGTGCCTGTTCAACACCTCTGCCCTCGATGCCTTCACTTTCGGGCACGACGCGGCCGCATCGCTCGGCGTTCCGGTGAGATATGTCCGAATTCTGTTGCTGGTCATCACCGCACTGATCACGGCCGCCCTCGTCAGTGCCGCCGGAGCCATCGGATTCGTAGGACTGGTGCTCCCGCATGCCGCCCGCTTCCTCGTCGGCGCGCGCCACCGAAGACTGCTCCCGACGACGGTGGTGATCGGCGCAATCTTCATGGTCTGGGTCGACACGATCGCCCGAACGGTGTTCGCGCCACAGGAAATTCCCGTCGGAGTGGTCACCGCACTCATCGGCGTCCCGGCCTTCGCGCTCATTCTCTTTCGGCTACGGAGGTCCCGATGACACTGCACGCCAAAGACCTTCGGTGGACCCGTGGTGGGCATCCGATTCTCGACGGGATCAGCTTCGCGCCGGAACCCGGCGAGACCATCGGTCTGATCGGCCCCAACGGCTCGGGCAAATCCTCACTGCTGCGCATTCTCGCCGGCATCGTCGCCCCCGACAGCGGCGACGTGCTGCTCGACGGAGACAACCTCCGAACACTGCGTCGACGACGCATCGCCAGACGCGTGGCAATGGTCGACCAACACTCCGACACCGACGTCGACATCAGCGTCCGCGACGTCGTCCGCTTAGGCCGCATCCCACATCACGGCATCCTCGGCGGCGACGCATCCGACGACGACGCCGCCATCGCACGAGCACTCACCGACACCGCCATGGCATCGAAAGCCACCCGACGATGGCACACCCTCTCCGGCGGCGAACGCCAACGAGTCCAGATCGCCCGCGCACTCGCCCAACAACCCACCGAACTACTGCTCGACGAGCCGACCAATCACCTCGACATCCAACACCAACTCGACATCCTCACCCTCGTCGCAGGCCTACCCCTGAGCAGCTACATCGCCCTCCACGACCTCAACCTCGCCGCCATGTTCTGCAACCGCATCATCGTCCTGAACAACGGTGCCATCGTGGCATCGGGAACCCCGAACGAAGTGATCACCGAACACCTGGTGCGCACGGTATACAACGTGCACGCCAGCGTCACGAATGCCGACAACTATCCACAAGTGACCTATCGCCGCCCCACCCCTTCCTCCCCTGGGGTCCACTCGATGTGACATTGACCCCCGAAAAGGCCACTGGATGTCACATCGAGTACCGGCGGAAGTGGTGCACCGAGCCGAATGCCGGGCAAATTTAGAGTTGCCGCAGTTTCTTCTCGAATTCGTCGAGGCGTGTGGTGTCCTCGAAGAAGTCTTCTTGCGAGATGATTTTTCCCCAGCTCGTGCGGACCAGCAGCACTGTGCGGTTGTTGTAGATCTGGGTGCCGTCGGCTGCGTGGGCCTGGTCGTCGAAGCGGGCGAGCAGGGTCATACGCCAGGGTGCGCCGCCGCTGTAGATTTCGGTGATCTGGCCTTTGATTCCGGCAGCGACGAAGTCCTGGAAGAATTTTTCGATGGCCGGGCGGCCGCGGTGTGTGCCCGACCAGCGGCTGTCACCATCGGCGAACTTCAGCACTGCGTCGCGATGGAAGGACGACAGCAGCGGGCGGTAGTTGCCGTTGTTCAGTGCTTCGATGTCTCGCTGCAGCTTGAGTGTCAGCGCTCGCATCAGCAGGAGCTTGAATGCGAAGGCCGTCGA
The DNA here is from genome assembly GCF_033042195.1 of Rhodococcus cerastii. NCBI lineage: Bacteria > Bacillati > Actinomycetota > Actinomycetes > Mycobacteriales > Nocardiaceae > Rhodococcus > Rhodococcus cerastii. Next base: position 224,730 of record NZ_JAWLKF010000004.1, on the reverse strand, counting down.
GATGCCGGCCAGAAATCTCAGTTGCATGCCCATACGTTTGCCTACCGTTCACCGGCGTGTCAATCGAGATGGCGGTACGTTCGTTCGATGATTCACCACGTGCAAGTCGCTTGTCCGGCGGGCGGCGAAGACCGCGAGCGGGAGTTCTACTCGGGTGCTCTCGGCTGGCAAGAGATCGCGAAGCCGCCGCTGTTGGCGGTCCGCGGCGGCTGTTGGTTTTGCGTGCCGGGAGTGGGCGGCCCAGATGGCGAGGTACATGTCGGCATCGAGAACGACTTTCGCCCGGCGCTGAAGGCGCACCCGGCATTCGTCGTCGATGTCGATGCGACTGCTGCGGCGTTGACATCTGCCGGCTACCCAGTGAATTGGGCCGACCCTGAGGAGATCCCGGGCCGACGACGGTTCCATACCTGCGACGGCGTGGGCAATCGGATCGAATTCGTAGCCGCACAGTAATTCACAGACCTACCGAGATGGCTCCGGTCAGTATTGCGAAGCCGATATACATCAGCGACGCGGCCAGCACCCACAGGAATGCGAAGCGTTGGAAGTCGCCCAACGAGGCACGCACCAGGCCGAGCAGCACCCACAACGGTGCCGATGCGGGTCCGATCGAGTGGGCCATCTGGCCGATCACCGCAGCGCGAGCCATTTCCTCGGGTGGGATGGAATATTGCGCAGCCGATTCCGCGAGTACCGGCACGATCCCGAAGAAGTAGGCGTCGTTTGCCATGAAGAAGCTCAGCGGGATTCCGATCAGCGCGGCTGCGGCAGGGATCATGCCTTCGGAACCGTCCGGAATCAGTGAGATCAGCGCGTCGGCCATGGCGGTGGTCATACCGGTCTCGGTGAGGATGCCGGTGAATACGCCGGCACCGAGGACCAGTATGACGACGGGGACGGCGTTGGCAGCATGCGATCGGATCACGTCGCCCTGATCGGAGGGCTTGGGGTGGTTAACGATCAGCACGATGATGAAACCGAGCATGAAGAGCACCAGTAGGTCTGCCACTCCCAACACCAGCAGCACCAGCAGGGTGACCGTGAGTGCTGCATTCACCCAGGTTCGCCAGGTTGCCTTCGTCAGGAGCGTTCCATCCGAGCCCTCCTTGTGCGCGCCGGAGGACACATGCGCGGTGACTTCGGCGATGCGTTCCTGGGAAATCTTCTTGCGTGCGCTGCGGCCCAACAGATATGCAAGCCCGACGATAGCCGCTGACATCAGTAGCATTGCCGGCAACATGTGCACGAAGTAGTCGGTGGCGTCGATCTGCAATACGCTGATCGCCCGGGTCGCAGCCCCACCCCACGGGGTGGTGCCGGATATGGTCCCGAGAGCCATCGTCGCGATCGTGGCGATCACCAGCGGATTGATTCCGAGTTTTCGATAGATCGGGAGAAACGCAGAGCAAATGATCATGTACGACGTCGTGCCGTCACCGTCGAGTGCGACGAGAAGTGCGAGAACTGCTGTGCCGACGCAGATTTTGACGGGATCTCCACCGGACAATCGGATGATTCCGCGTGAAATGGGGTCGAACAGTTTGGCATCCATCATGATTCCGAAGTACAGAACCGCAAACAGTAGAAGAATTGCGGTGGGAGCGACGGTTTCGATGCCCTCCGCCACCATGTCCGGAAGTGCTGTCCCCTGTCCACTGATCAACAGGACCACGATGGGGATGGTGACGACGGCAACCAGGGCGGTCGCCCATTTCTTGATGACCACCAGCATGAAGGATGCAAGAGAGACGAATCCGAGAAGTGCCAACATGATTCAGCGCTCCCATTCGATGTGCTCGATCACCGCTTGCGTGAAACGCTGGGTGGTTGCGGACCCGTGCAAGTCCGCCGTGCGGGTCTCGGGACTGCCAACGGCGCTGTCGACGGCTCGATGAATGGATTGGCCTGCTGCGGTCAATCGTGCGTCGCCGCGGCGTTGTCCTATCCAGTTCAGAAGCATTGCGGCGGAGCCGATCAACGACGCCGGATTGGCAATGCCCTGGCCCGCAATGTCTGGAGCCGAGCCGTGTTGGGCTTGCGCGACGGCATGCGTGTCACCGACATTGAGTGATGCCGCCAGCCCCAAGCTGCCCGAGAGTTCGGTTGCCTCGTCGGACAGGATGTCCCCGAACATATTGGTGGTGGCGATGACGTCGAAGGACTCCGGTCGACGAATGAGCAGCGCGGCGACTGCATCGACCAGGAGCTCTTCGTAGTCGACGTCGGGGAAGTGCTGTCGGACGGCCCTGGCCGCCTCTAGGAACAGTCCGTCGCTCAGCCTGAGGACGTTGGCCTTGTGCACCACAGTGACTTTCGATCGACGAGTCCGTGCCAGCTCGAACGCTCGACGCACGATGCGTTCGGAACCGTGACGAGTCACCTTTCGTATGGCAAGCGCCAGGTCCGCGGTGGGCATGAACTCACCGCCACCAGCAAACATGGTGCGGTCGGCGTAGAAACCTTCGGTATTCTCCCGGGCGATCACCAGGTCGAAGCTCTTGCCGAGCGGATTCGGCAGGGCCGGGACGGTCCTGGCGGGACGAATGTTGGCGTAGAGATCCAACTTTCGCCTCAAAATTCCCGATGGGTTGACGCCACCCTCCGAAGTCGGTGGGTAGTCCAGGTGCGAGACAGGGCCGAGGATGACGCCGTCGGCTGCACGTGAGAGGTCGACGATGGCGTCGGGCATCGTTGTCCCCGATGCGTGAAGCGCGTCGAAACCGATGGTTCCGTCGGTGAAGCAGGCGGTGATCCCGTGTTGTCCGAGAGCTCTTTCGACAACCGAGGCCGTCGCCGCGCTGATTTCGGGACCGATGCCGTCGCCGGCGAGAACCACCAGTTCGACGGTGTTGTCAGGGTCGTGGGCTGGGTGTCCGGTAGTCACGATGTCTCCAGGTGTTCACGTCCGCACCGTTGCGGACTAGGCCACCGTTGTGACCTGTGGCATACCTTGCCGCTTGATCAGCGTGAAGACCAGAGATCATTTCTTACATAAGAATTAAGTAGAATTCACAGCTAAGAAGAGCGTGACGAGCACGGCTCGCATGGCATCCGATGCAGGGGACGGCGTCCGATGTCCGAGGCGGCACAGCAGGATTCGTCGCCGGGACAACTCGTTCAAGGCAATGGACTCGACGCCTTCGCGGAGGTATCGAGTGGTCATGGACGGTGCCACGGTGAGTCCCAGCCCTGCAGCAACCATTGCCTGAGATTCCATGTAGTCGTTGGACTCGACCAGTACCTTCGGCTCGAAACCAGCTTTGAGGCAGGCTGATCGGAACATCGTGGTGATGGAGTGCTGCGATGCGCGGACGATCCACTGTTCGTCTTCGAGTGATTCGAGGAGGAGCGGACCTCTGCGCGACCAACCCGCTGGAACCAGAAGGACGGTGGCGTCGTCGGCGATGACTTCGGTCTCGACATCGTCGACCACCATCGGCAATTCCGGGTAGTCCCATGCCAGGGACAGGTCGACTTCACGGCCCAGCAGCATGGCGTGCAGGTCGCGCAGCCTCGACGACCGTATTCGCAGGTCGATACCCGGGTGCGCCGAACGGAATGCGGCCATGACGTCCGGGAGGAGGGACGCAGCGAAGGAAGGGAAGACGCCGAGGGTGATGTTGCCACTGCGCGCATCGAGCAGATCGTCGAGATCGGCGCGCAGGGCCGACAATTGCGTGTCGATGGCCGCAGCTCGCCCGGCCACGAGACGACCGGCTTCGGTGAGTCGCACTCCACGCGCATGTCGCTCGAGGACGGGCGTGCCGACGACGGCCTCGAGTCGTTTGACCTGCTGGGACACCGCCGATGGGGTGTACGTGAGCCGTTCGGCCGCGGCCGTCATGGACCCGCAACGGTCGATCTCCACCAGTAGCTTGAGCAGTGACAGCTCCACATCCATCCGTCGAGACTAGGCCGGGTCTGCGACGATGGAGGGCGTGACGACAGCACCTGTTCGAGTAGGTACGGTGCACTCGACGAACGAGCTGCAGCAGCGGGACGCATCGTGGACCCGCTAGCGGCGTTCTGGCGCAACGCGGACGACTCCGATCCACTGCGGATGCGAATTCAGTTGGACCATCTGCTTGCGATCGCGTCGTACTCGGATGCTCGCGTGCTGTTCGAGCGTGCGTCGCTGGAGGACTTTCTGGGCGACGAAGAGGCGGCGGTGCCGTTGTACGAAGCGTCCCTGTCGGCCGGGCTGGATACAGACAGGGAGCACCAGGCTCGTATCCAACTTGCGAGCTCGTTGCGTAACGTCGGGCGTCCTCACGAAGCAGTGCAGGTGCTGCAGGATGCCGAGTTCTCGAACGAATACGTCGCTGCGCGTGACGCATTCATTGCCCTGGCATTCTGGGACCTGGGAGAACACGAACTCGCACTACGTAACGCGTTGCAGGCAGCGGAACCGGTGCTCGGCAAATATCGGCGAGCAGTCGGGGCTTACGCCGCCGACCTGTCCACTCGACCCGAGGAGAAGCCATGACCGCGAGCGCCTTCGACCCACACGACCTGCTCGAGCAGAGCCGCATCGGAGTGCTGGCCACCATCAAATCCAGCGGAATTCCGCAGCTGTCTCCGGTGACGCCGTTCTACGACCGGTCAGCCGGCACCATCACGATCTCGGTCACCGAAGGGCGAGCAAAGACGGCGAATCTACGTCGAGACCCCCGCGCCGCGCTCGAAGTGACCAGTGCCGACGGCACAGCATGGGCGACAGCGGAAGGAACCGTCACCCTCACCGGCCCGGGATCGACACCCGAGAGCCCCGAAGTCGATGCCCTGGTGGACTACTTCCGCGCCGCCGCCGGCGAGCACCCCGATTGGAACGAATACCGATCCGTCATGGTCGCCGACCGACGAGTACTGGTGACCATCTCGGTGACACACGTTTACGGCCAATCGATCGCCTGACACCTGATCCAGTCCACTCGATGTGACATTGACCCCCGAAAAGGCCACTGAATGTCACATCGAGTGGACATGGTGGGCCGCGACGAGAGGGGAGGAGTGAGTACGGCTATCGACTTCGTTGGACTGGAATCCAGAGTTCTCCCGCTCCCGAGGTCCAGTCGGGGGAGGTTTCCTTGACGGTCAGGATTTCCGGTCCCGGGATTGTTTCGTAGGGGTTGGAGGGGAACCATTCGCTGAAGGCGTCGGCCCAGAGTTGTTGGAGTGCGGGGGCGAGTGCGGTGTCGCTGCTCGTCTCGAATACCGCCCAGGTCGATGCGGTCACGGCGAGGGTGTCCCAGTCGGATGTTCCAGCCGAAGTGCTTGCAACGGCAAAGTAGTAGTCGAAGAGGCTGCCGTCTTCGCGTTCGGGCTCGAAGCCGTCGCTGACGAAGAGGATGTCAGGAAGTTCGGGCAGGTCTGCCAGTTCGAGTAGTTTTTCCCCGGTTCCAGGGGCGAGGCTCCGGTGGAATTCGGTCATTGCGGTGTTCTCGCCGCGGAACCGCAATGGGATTCGGGTGGATTTGCCGACGATGTGAAATGCCGGCAGTTCGGTGATGCGGTATCGCATGGTGCTTCGTCCTTCGATGGTCAGGTGAAATGTCACGGCTTGTCTGGAACGAAGGACGGCTCCGGGTCGGCGGGCCTGAGATGGCGTGATGCCGTGTAGGTCTCGGAAGGCGCGGGTGAATGCGTCTGCCGTGTAGCCGTATTTGGTCGCGACGTCGAGCACCGCTGTACCGTCGAGAATGTCTGCTGCTGCCGATGTCATGCGGCGTTGCCGGATGTAGTGCGACAGAGGCAATCCAGCCAGTGCCGAGAACACGCGTCTGAAGTGGTATTCGGATGTCAGCGTGATGCGAGCGAGCTCCCCCGCATCGATCTCGCGGTCGAGATTGTTCTCGATGTGGTCGAGTGCCGCGTTCCATCGTTCGAGCATGTGCCGGTGACCTTCCTTCGTTCTGTCCCAAACGATAGGAGCAGTGCATCACCGGAGTCTCGACTTCCCGTGCCGCGAAAGGTCGGATTCAGATGGTGCGAAGGTGCCGGTGCCGTTGACGAGAGCGCAGGCGGTCGAGTTCATCGATCGCAGACGCGTCATTCCCTGGGCACCGCTACGCGGTGGAGTGCTGACCGGCAAGTACACCGCGGCGGACCTCGCGGTGCCGGGTTCCGATGCGCCGGCGGGTACTCGACGCGATCATGCGAGGTCGAGCGGAAACGCTGACTGCGCGGGGGCTCGCGATCGCGGACACGGTTGTCGGGGTTCGCTCGCCAACTCGACGTGACTCCTGCTCAGATGGCGTTGGCGTGGACGCTTCGGCATCCGTCCGTCGTCAGCTCGTTGATCGGCGCACGTACTCCGGAACAGCTGCAGCAGAACATCTCTGCCCTCGACGTCACCTTCGACGAATACCAACTCGACACTCTGCAAGCAGCCAGCGCTGTCGACCTCGGGTTCCTGCACGAGTTCCTGATGCGACCCATGATGCGCGGCGTCACGACCGGCCGTACCACGGTGAGGCACCGTCCTATCAGGACCTGGTGACCCGAAATCACTGCCTCGGAGGAGACCGGAAGGTCATGGGATCACCGTCGTCGACCAGCTTGAACCCGGCGCGCTCGAGCACCCGACGCGAGGCGCTGTTCGCCCGGTGAACCTGCGCTGCCATCGGGAGACCATCCGTATGATCCTGCGCAAGAGCGATCAGTTCGCCTGCGTAGCCACGACCCCACTGGTCCGGATCCACCCAGTACCCGACCTCGAAGTGGTCGGACCGTCGAATCAGGCTGAGCAGACCGACGGGGTGCCGATCATCGTTGGTGCCGATGAACCATCTCTGTACGTCCGGCGTTCGGGCGTCCTTCGCGCTCAGGGCGCGCGAGAACCGCTCATCGAAATAGTCTCTATTCCAGGGGTTTCCGTCACCGACCCAACGGACGACGTCGGGGTTCGATGCCATCGAGAACAGGAAGTCGGCGTCGGATCCCACGGCGGGCCGCAACAGAATCCGCGTCACAACTCTCGGATCTGCGAGGTCAGGTCCCCGCCCGCATCGCCGGTGTTGACGGTGCCTGATCGCTCGAACAGAAGTGCAGAGACTTCTTCGACGGCTTTGGGGCAGTGTTCGACGCCCGCTGGGACCACAAAAACGTCACCGGGACCCAGAACGACATCGCGGTCGCGAAGCTGGATGGTGAGTTCTCCGCTGTGGACGAAGAACATCTCGTCGGTGTCGGGGTGTGTGTGCCAGACGAATTCGCCGAGCAGCTTCACCACCTTGACGTCGTAATCGCTGATGCTGACCAGTCGGTGAGGCTCCCAGGGCTTCTCGATCGTGTTCAGCGCTTCGGCGACGTTGCGCACCTCGTCGTCCCTGCCCATATTCATGGGTTCTGCCTTTCATCGTCAGCCGATCGACTGTCGCGATGAACTCTACCGTCGATCAGCTCGGATACAGGAACGATGTGAACAGCCCGATAGACTCTGTCGCGCAGTAGATTTGCTTCCCGGTCGGTCAGCGTCCGCATCGACAGCCGGACAGGCGAGTGCAGATGACGGGCAGTACGATGCTCATGACCTGCAGACGGTATCGGCACGAAGAATCGGCCGCCATCGAATTTCGCAAGGAGGCCCGGCCACATGAATCTCGCCGACTACGACGTGTTGAGCTTCGATTGCTACGGAACGCTGATCGATTGGGAAACCGGCATCCTCGAGGTGCTCAGGCCATGGGCACAGGAAGCCGGTTCGCCGTTGTCCGACGACGAGCTGCTTGCGGCCTACGGCATCAACGAATCTCAGGCACAGCGTGATTCACCCGCTGCTCTGTACCCCCGGATCCTTGCCGACGCCTTCATGCGGACCGGTGACATGCTGGGAATCCCTGTCTCGACCGAGTGGGCGGACAGGCTCGGGGGTTCCGTTCCGGACTGGCCGGCATTCGAGGACTCGGCCGACGCGTTGTCGTCCCTCGGCGAGAGCTACAAGCTCGTCATCCTGTCCAATGTGCATCGCGACGGCTTCGCAGGGAGCAACCGCCGCCTCGGCGTGCAGTTCGACGCCATCGTCACCGCCGAGGACGTCAAGGCCTACAAGCCGGCGGACAATCACTTCGACGCGCTCGACGGAGTTCTCGAGACGCTGGGTGTCCCACGATCACGACTGCTCCACGTCGCGCAGAGTCTGTTCCACGATCACGTGCCTGCCAAGCGCCACGGCATCCCGTCGGTGTGGATCGATCGGCGGCACGATCGCCCCGGATGGGGAGCAACGCCTGAGCCATCCGGGGAACACAGTGTCGACATGAAGTTCCCGAGTATGGCCGCTTTCGCAGCAGCGGCCCGCGAGGCTCGCTCGGATGCGTAAGGTCTCTACCTTCGTCGGCTTCTCACTAGGACTGATCGCGTCGATCGGTATCGTCCTGCGGGACGGCGCGCCGCGTCGAGTCAATTACGCATTCGTCGGCGGTGATTCGCAGTACTCGGAGTTCCTGGGTATGCCTGGGCAGTTGGCCACCCTCGTCGTCGGGTTGCCTGTTCTGGGCGCGGTACTCGGATTGGTTGTCGGCATCGTGATTTCAAGAGTGCGACGGATGCGCTGACCGGAGGATGTTGTAGGCGAACGGCATTCGTCCCTGACCGGTGTCGTCACCAATGCCAGGCGTCACCTCCGACGTTCTGGATTGTTCGCTGCAGCACTCGAATAGTGGTGACGTACTCGTCCTGTCCGATTCCCTGCATGCGTTCGTCCTGCAGCATCTGTTGAACGTCTGCGGCTCGCCGAAATTGTGCTTCACCTTTCGGGGTGAACGTCAGGCGCAAATTCGATTCGATGATCCAACCCTTGTCACGTGCAGACGCGATGGCCTCGACGATTGCTTCCGGCGTGTCGTTGTGCCCGATCTTCTCGACGGTCTCGGCGCGATCGGCCCCCGTGGGGTGCAGCGAGATCTGGTGCAGGAGCCACCATTCAGGTTGGCTGACACCGACTTCGGCCAGTGCTGCGCGGATCCGATTTCGAATGGCGTCGCCGGCGCGTGCGGTCCAGAATCCGATGGGCTGAAGTTCGGGTGGCTGCATGGGTCTCAGTGTGTTCATGAAAGCGACGATAGAACCTCGACAAAGCTTCAGGTCAAGTACTCGAATGGACCGGACAGGCCATGAGTAGAGTCCCGATCGTGGACAGGCCATCCGGTAAAGCGCTCGTCGCAGTGCTGGCCGCCGTCGGCGCGTCGATAGGCGCTGCGGCAGCGGTCGTCTGGCATGTCGCCGTAGCCGATGCGCAGGAACTCGGCGTGACCCACGCCCGCCCGAGTTGGTTTCCCGTGACGCTTTATCTCGTCGCAGCAGGAGTAGCAATCGGTCTCGTGGCTGCCTCGTTCCTCGTCGATTCGGGTCTGCGCATCGTTCAGGATCGGCAGTACAGCCGCGTACACCTGTTCGTGTTGTTGATCGTCGTGGGTGCGGCTCTGGGAGCGGGCAGTGCACTCGCCTGGACGCACTGGCCACCGCAACCAGCCGAAGCCGCGTGGGATTGGTCGTGGGAGCATCCGTGGAGTATCGAGATCAACTCGCCTCCTGCAGCTGACTTCGGCTGGACAGCGACGGACACCTACATGGCCGAAACGTATGTGACCGACGCAGTGTATGTGCCGTATCTCGGCGACGACCTTGTCACATCGACCTTCACTCCCACCATCGGCAATCCGTGGCTGGTGTTTCCGATCGGTGGAGTAGCGATTGCAGCGTTGGCGGCACTCACGCTGTCACTCAGAGATTTTCGCCTGACCGTGGTGTCGCGTTCGGATCAGGACGCTGTGTAGCGAGCCCTATTCGTCGGTGCGCAGTTCGTCGACCAAGGTGAACAGTCGTCCCAGGTAGTCGCTGTGAAAGACCTCGGTCGCACGGATCTTGGCGTCTCCGTCGAGGCCGAATTGAAGGTTGACGAGCTCGACCCCGATTGCGACGCGTCGAGCATCGAGTTGTTCGAGTTCGGCGGCGAGAGCGTCGACCTTGGCAACAGGCGACAGTTCTTCAGTCATCCCAGAATCGTAGGTCAGCCGACGGCTGCGAGGAATTCGCTGTAGAACAATCCGAGTCCCAGCGCCGACGCGATGGCCGCGAACAGCCACAGTCGGATGATGACCGTCGTCTCGGCCCAGCCGGCCAGTTCGAAGTGGTGGTGGATCGGGGCCATTCGGAACGGCCGCTTGCCGGTGCTCTTGAACGACGCGACCTGGATGACGACGGAGGCACTCTCGGCGACGAACAGCGCTCCGAAGACGAGGGCGATCAGTTCGGTCTTGCTCACGATCGACAGGCCGGCGAGGAGTCCGCCGAGGGCGAGTGAGCCGGTGTCGCCCATGAAGATCTTGGCCGGAGCCGCGTTCCACCAGAGGAATCCGATGCAGGCACCCGCGGCCGCAGCGCAGACGACGGCGAGGTCGAGCGGATCGCGTACCTCATAGCACCCAGCGACCGAATTGGTCGCGCAGGACTGCCGGTACTGCCAGAACGTCATCACCGTGTACGCGCCGAGAACGAGCGTCATCGACCCCGCCGCCAAACCGTCGAGCCCGTCGGTGAGATTGACCGCGTTGGACCACGCGACGACGAGGAAGACAACGAACAGGACGAAGACGATCGGGGCCATGGTGAAGAACGTGGATTGGCGTACCAGCGACAGCTCGACGTTGCCCGGAGTCAGCCCGTTCCCATTGCGGAACTGCAGCGCCAGTACCGCGAAGATCACCGCTGCACTGATCTGCCCGACGTACTTGCCGGTCGCCTTGAGTCCGAGGCTTCGTTTCATGCGGAGCTTGATGTAGTCGTCGAGGAATCCGACGACGCCGAGTGCCGTCGCGAGACCGAGAATCAACAGCGCCGACGCCGAGGGCCCGTCACCGCCCATTGCGACGAGGTGCGAGCCCAGGTAACCGGCCCACAAACCGACGATGATAGCGACGCCGCCCATCGTCGGCGTTCCGCGCTTGGCGTGGTGACTTGCCGGACCTTCGACGCGGATCTCCTGGCCGAAGCCCTGCCGGGTGAACAGTGCGATGAGAAATGGAATCAACAGAATCGAGACCGCCAACGCGATTCCACCGGCGACGAGAATGTTGATCATGCGTTGAAGCCCACTCTTCCTCTGTGCTGCTGTTCCCCACCACGATGCTTATCGGGCACCGCGAATACTGTGCCAAACGAATCGGCAAAAGTCGCATTGCGTGACGAAGGCGTTACTCACCGTTGGTAGGCGCTCGGCGGCATTCCGACCAATTCGGTGAACTCCCGAGTGAAGTGAGCCTGGTCGAACCACCCGTACCGTGCGGCCAAGTCTGCCAGCGGACCCGAGTAGCCGTTGTCGAGCTCGCTGAGGGCGTCGTGAATCCGATACCGCCCGAGTACCCACTTGGGCGTCGCGCCGACATAACGCTCGAACAGCCGCTGCAGTCGACGAGTGCCGACGCCACACCGCTGTTCCACCTGCGCGACGCGAATCAGCGCCCGATCTCCGAGCATGGTCGCAATGACGTCCAAGACCACCTCGTACTCCGGCTCGACGTCACGGGCGTAGGGCGTGAGAACCGCGTCGACGACGGTTCGGCAGTGGTCGGCATCGAAATGCCCATCCAGCTCGGCCAGTGCAGCGACGGTCTCGGACCGGAACGGGGTCGGTGGCGCTACCGGGACGTCGCGCAGGGTTTTCGCCACGGTTCCGGTGAAACTCGCGTAGCCGCCGGGCCGGAACTTGACGCCGAAGACCCACCCGGACTCGGCGAGGACGACGTCGAAGCGGCGCGTGAGGACCCCGGTCACGACCACCGGCTCGACAACGCCCTCGCGGGTCCAACCGTGTTCGACGCTCAACGTGCAGGCCGGGTGCGGGAGCGTCGAGCTGTGATGCGTTGTGCCGGGCGGCAGTTCCCACTGCAGCTGCCAGTAGTTCTCGACCCACGGTTCCAACGACTCCGAACACGGTAGCCGTACGAGGTCGACATGCTGCGCCAGCTGATCGGGCCGCAGGACGCCGGACTGGGTGGCTGTCGCGTTTTTCCTATCCGGCACGCGCGTCAGTGTAGGAGTCTGGTCCGACACGAGAAGGAGGAACACCATGACCGAGACACCCCTGGCCACGCTGAAGATGGTCACCCTGGACTGCACCGACCCTCGGGCCAGCGCGTCATTCTGGTCGTCGCTTCTGGGCTGGAACGTCGTGCATGCGGAGCAGGAGTACGCGATGCTGCAGGGGCCGAGCAGTGCGCTCGGATTCGGCCGCGTCGACGATTATCGACCGCCGCCGTGGCCGAATGCGAACGGCAGCAAGCAGTTTCATTTCGATCTTGCTGTCGACGATCTGGACGCCGCGGCGACGGCTGCCGTGGAATTGGGCGCGACGCTGCCCGAGAACCAGCCCGGTGAGACCTGGCGCGTACTCCTGGACCCGGCCGGGCATCCGTTCTGTCTGACGAATGCCGCGAACTGGGGCTGACGGTCTACTGTTTTCGTTGTGAAACCGCGCCTGGCAGGAATCGAAATCATCGTCGCCGACATGGCGTCGGCACTGGCGTTCTACCGCGTTCTCGGGCTGGATATTCCGGCCGAGGCCGACGGTGAGCAGCACGTGGAAGTCGACCTCGGCGGAGTTCGCCTGCTGTTCGATCTACCGTCGACCATCACCTCGTTCGATCCGTCGTGGACGCCGCCCAGCGGGGGCCATCGCGTAGCGCTCGCGTTCGATTGTGGGACGCCCGACGGGGTGGACGCGGCGTGGGCTGCGGTGACGAAAGCCGGGTACACCGGTCACCTGCAGCCGTGGGATGCGTTCTGGGGACAGCGTTATGCCGTCGTACACGATCCCGACGGCACCACCGTCGATCTGTACGCGAACGTCTGAGGCGTCAGTTCTCGGCTTCGCCGGTCGGCCCGCCGGCCAGTTCGACAGCGACGTCGAGGTGGCCGAGGTGACGGGCGTATTCCTGGAGTACATGGAAGCAGATCCAGATCAGCGTCGGCTGCTCGTCGCTGAATCGCCCACCGGGAGTAGCCAGTTCGTCCATTCGGTGTGATTTCAGTATCTCGTCGGTGAGGCGGGCGCCGTCGTCGAGCCTGCTCAGCAGTGCTTCGGCGTCCACATCTTCCGGTACGTGCCAGGAGCCGTCCTTCGCGTCTCCCCAGGGCGCGTCGACTGCGCGGCCGAGAAATCCCCAGACGAACCACCGCTGCTCCATGTGCACCAGATGGGTCAGCATCTGCAGGGGAGTCCACTCGGATGGGACGGCCGTGCTGGTCAGTGCATCGTCGCTCAGCGAAGTGATGCGCCGAACCAACTCGCCGCGATAGAAGCGCAGGTACTCGCGAAACAACTCGGCGGGATCGGAAAGGGCGGAGTTCGGCTCGGGAAACGTCGTCAGCTTCGCCATGGTCTCAGTCGTTTCTGCGCTGCTCGCGGGCGATGCGGCGCTGCTCCTCGGCCCGGGCGCGGCAACGGCGGAGGAATTCCTCGTCGCTCTCCTGCGATTGGGCAACGGCGCGTCCGGGTTTGGCGTCGTACTCGGGGTAGGCCGACGAGGTGCGTGGTGCGCCGCTGCCACCCCAGATGCCGCCGTTCTCGGGCCGGCCGACGACGAGCCACGCGATCGATCCGGCGAGCGGCAGAACGATGACGAGCAGCAGCCACACCATTTTCGGAAGGTGGCGGATGCCGGAATCGTCGGCGGTGATGACATCGATCAAGCAGAAGATGGACAGCAGCATGATCAGCAGGCCGAGGTACGGCACGGGAAATCCTCCAGGTTTGTCAGACCGCGCGGTCGGTCTTTCGCGACTATCAGATCACTCGTTGTACTGCGGATCAAGTATCCAGGTTCAGCCGAGCACCAGCAGTGCTGCGAGGGTCAGCATCATGATGCCGATGCCGAGGTCGAGTACTCGCCACGCCGACGGCCTCGCGAACAATGGACTGAGCACCCGCGATCCGTAGCCGAGCGCGGTGAACCACAGCACGCTGCCCAGCATCGCGCCGGCGGCGAACCACCATCGCAGTTCACCGGGCTGACGGTTTCCGATGGACCCCAGGAACACCACGGTGTCGAGGTAGACGTGAGGATTGAGCCAGGTCAGAGCCAGGCACGTGGCCACGGCGGCGATCAGCGAACCGCCTCCGTGCGCATCCGCGGTCATGGTGGACGGCGTCCGAGCACGGTTCAGTGCCATCAGGCCGTAGACGAGCAGAAACAGTGCACCGAGGACGGTCACGACGCGCAGAGCGACAGGAAACCGGTCGACGAGAATGCCGATTCCTGCCACCCCGGCCAGGATCAGAACCGCATCGGACAGTGCGCACACTGCCACCACCGGCAGTACATGGGCGCGCTGCAGGCCCTTACGCAGCACGAACGCGTTCTGCGCTCCGATGGCGACGATGAGGGAGAGTCCGACGCCCAATCCGGTGAGGGTCGATTGTGCGGCGGCGAGCGAGGTCATGACGGCAACGCTAGGAGCCGGTCATGATTAGGTCCAGCGAATGTATTTCAGTAATGATCAGCGTAGCTTCATATTATGGAGATCGAGCAGCTCAGAGCCTTGCGGGCCGTGGTCGACGGTGGAACGTTCGAGGCCGCTGCTCGCGCGCTGTACGTGACCCCGTCGGCGGTGAGTCAGCGCATCAAGTCGCTGGAGCAATCGCTCGGTCGGACTCTGGTTCAACGCAGCAAGCCGGTGGTGGCAACCCAGTCGGGTGTCGCGGTGCTTCGTCTGGCGCGTCAGATCGACACTCTCACCGAGCAGACTCGGGCAGAACTGAGTGACGACGGCGTCGCTGCGCCCATTTCGCTTGCCGTCAATGCGGATTCGTTGGCGACCTGGGTGCTGCCCGCGCTCGCACCACTGGCGCGCAACACCACCTTCGATCTGCATCGGCAGGACCAGGACCGGACCGCGCAGTTGCTGCACGACGGGATCGTCTCCGCTGCAATAACCTCCGTGGCCGATCCGGTTCGTGGCTGCACCGTTCGACGCCTCGGTGCGATGCGCTACCGGCCGTCGGCCACGCCGGAGTTCATCGATCGGTGGTTCGCTGCTGGAGTGACGGCGAAGGCTTTGCGCTGTGCTCCGGTGGTCGTCTTCGATGCAGACGACCGATTGCAGGACAATTACTTACAGCGCTTCGGTGTCGACCCACACGAGCCGCCGCGTCACCTGGTGCCGGCTTCTTCCGACTATGCGCGAGCTGTCGACCTCGGCTTCGGCTGGGGCATGATCCCTGATCTGCAGGCCCGTGACTCGCTGAAGTGCTTCGACGACAACGGGATCGACGACGTGCTGCTGTACTGGCAGCAGTGGTCGCTGTCGTCTGTCGCACTGCAGCGAGCGGCCGACGCCGTGGCGGCGGGTGCCGAGCGAATGCTGCTGTAATTCAGGCCGGACTGTCGTTCGGGACGACCTCGGGCAGTCCGTCGCCGACGGGATCGAGAATCGCCGCCGATCGGGTGCCCCATCGCTCGTGCGCAGATTGCCGCGACATTCCGACGGCCGTTCCGATCGTCGCCCACGTTGTGCCCTGAACTCGAAGCACCACAACGGTTTCGATGCCATCGAGGCCGGCTGCGAGTTGCACACGCAGGCTCAACAGATGCCACGCGACGCTTCGCCGTGCGGGCAGGTCGGTAGATTGCTCGGCCTCCCAGTCCGGTGTGCCCGGCAGGGGCCCTGTGCCGATGATCTCGTCGGCGATGCGACCGGCCTCGGTGGCTGCTGCCGTCACGACGGCCCGCGTCGCAGCAGTGATATCTGCCTCGGTTGCGAGGGTGATGGGATCCATGACCGACCTCCTGTGTCAGGAAAAGCCTGACAGCGGAAGGTCAGACTGTCAAGATTTACCTGACAGTGGAACGGAGAGGGCAAGGCGAAAATCGCTGTACTCGTCAAGTTGCCGTTGCTATTTTCGGCGGATGACCATTCGCTATCACGTGACCTCGGTGCTCAACCGTGACTCGATTCGGTGCCACGGACTCGACTGGCGTCGTATGGGTGCCGCTCGCGGTATTGCCGGTAGCAACCAGCCAGAGCAGGCGGGTTGTTTCCTGGCAGCCGATGCGTGGGAACGTGATTGGTTCGTGGGCATGAACAACACCGGTGGACCGGTCGATGTCTGGGAAGTCAGTGGAGTCGAAGAGGGTGACCTCGTGCAGTCGCCGGAGAACTTCTACTTTCGTCCCGGTGTCATTCCGACGTCACAGATTCGGTTGGTGCAGAGAGACATCCCTCCCGAGCGCTAGAGCATGCTCAGCACTCGGTCGATGGACTCGACTGCCTGGGTCAGTTCGGCTTCGGTGATGGTCAGTGCAGGGCGGAATCGCACTGCCGCGTCGCCGCAGCCGAGCGCCAGTACATGTTCCTCGGTACGCAACAGCTCGATCACTCGGTCGCGGGTGGAGGCGTCGGGCAGGGAGAAAGCGCACATCAGACCTCGTCCACGTACTTCGGATACCACTGTGTGTCGAGTTGCCAAGTCCTGCAACACTGTCAGCAGTACGGCTCCGAGCTCACCGGCACGAGGGATGAGCTTCTCGGATTCGACCACTTCCAGGATTCGACGCGAGCGCACCATGTCGGTGAGGTTGCCACCCCACGTCGAGTTGATGCGGGAGCTGACAGCGAAGACGTTGTCGTCGATGTCGTCGACGCGACCGCCGGCCATGACGCCGCAGACCTGAACCTTCTTGCCGAAGGCGACGACATCCGGCACGACGTCGAGCTGCTGGAATGCCCACGCGGTACCGGTCATTCCGGCTCCGGTCTGTACTTCGTCCATCACGAACAGTGCATCGAACTCGTGGCAGAGTTCCCGTAGCTTCTGCAGGAATCGGGGCCGGAAGTGGTGATCACCGCCCTCGCCCTGGATGGGTTCGATGATGGCGCAGGCGATGTCGTGCGGGTTGGCCTCGAAGGCCAACCGAGCCGCCGCCAACGATGCGTCCTCGAGTTCGTCCATGTTCGCGCCGGATCGGATGAACGGGGACGGGATTCGCGGCCAGTCGAACTTCGGGAAGCGCGCGACCTTGTTGGGGTCGGTGTTGGTGAGTGACATCGTGTAGCCCGAGCGTCCGTGGAACGCATGCTCGAAGTGCATCACCTGGGAGCCCAGTGACGGGTCCAGGCCATGACTTTCGTTCCATCGCGATTTCCAGTCGAATGCGACCTTCAACGCGTTCTCCACGGCCAGGGCACCGCCTTCGACGAAGAACAGGTGCGGCAGTCGATCGTCACCCAGGACCCGAGCGAACGTGTCGACGAATCGAGCCATGGGGACGGTGTAGATGTCGGAGTTGCTGGGCTTGTTCATCGCCGCCTGCATCAGATCGGCCCGGAAGTCCGGGTCGTCGATCAGCGCCGGATGGTTCATGCCCAGCGCGTTGGACGCGAAGAACGTGAACAGGTCCAGGTAGCGGGTGCCGTCCCTGGCGTCGACCAGCGTGGATCCGGTCGACGCATCGAGGTCGAGCACCAACTCGAAACCGTCGGCCAGCAGGTGTTCACCGATCACGTCGCGGACGTTGGCGGCATCGATGGTCACTCCAGTGCGCTGTAATACTTGCGTCATAAGGACGAAGATACGCGCTAATATTCCGTAAGCAAGTCCATATAACAGGAAAATATACGATTCGAGCCTCGATCGGTAGGCTCATCTCCGACGGTTCGGTTCTCTCCACGGAAGGTGTACGCGCATGTCTGCATCCATCACCCACGACGAGTTGAGTGTGCGCACTCGCGCGATCCTCGACCGGCTGGGTGCCACGATCGCGCTCGACGCCCCCGCGGGACCGGACTCGATCATCGCGCGCTCGCCCATCACCGGCGGAAACCTGGCGTCGCTGGCGTGTGCTTCGGCGGCCGATGTCGAGACCGTCGTCGCCGATGCGCGCACCGCGTTCGTGTCGTGGTCGCAGGTGCCTGCCCCCGTGCGTGGTCAGGTGATCCGGGAACTGGGCGAACTGCTGCGCGTACACAAGGAGGATCTGGGCGCGCTGGTGTCCATCGAGGCCGGGAAGATCGTCTCCGAGGGGCTCGGTGAGGTGCAGGAGATGATCGACATCTGCGATTTCGCCGTCGGACTCTCCCGTCAGTTGTACGGCAACACGATCGCCACCGAACGGCCCGGGCATCGCATGATGGAGCAGTGGCATCCGCTCGGCGTCGTCGGCGTCATCACCGCGTTCAATTTCCCTGTCGCGGTGTGGAGTTGGAACACCGCTCTCGCCCTCGTCGCGGGAGACACGGTCATCTGGAAGCCCTCGGAAAAGACTCCGCTGACGGCCGTCGGTGTACAGGCGCTGTTCGAGCGTGCCGCCGCCGCAGCCGGAGTGGACCCCAAGATCGCGCAACTGCTGATCGGTGACCGCGCGTCCGGCGAAGCGCTGGTGGACGATTCGCGGGTTGCGTTGGTCTCGGCAACCGGTTCGACGCGGATGGGCCGTGCTGTCGCGCCCCGTGTCGCCGAGCGATTCGGCCGAGTGTTGCTCGAACTCGGCGGAAACAATGCAGCGATCGTGACGCCGTCGGCCGATCTCGATCTGACGACGCGTGGGCTGGTGTTCTCGGCCGCCGGGACAGCAGGTCAGCGATGCACCTCGCTCCGACGCGTCATCGTGCATTCCTCGGTCGCGGACGAGTTGGTCCGCAGGCTGGCAGCGGCATACGAGACGCTGTCGATCGGATCTCCCTTGGCCACAGACACTCTGGTGGGTCCGCTGATCGATGCCACCGCATTCGCCGGTTACCAGAAGGCTCTCGAGGCGGCGGTGTCCGACGGCGGAACGGTCGTGGTCGGCGGCGAGCGAGTGAACGTGGTCGACGAGTACTCGTTCTATGTTCAGCCCGCGATCGTGACGATGCCCGCGCAGACCGACATCGTCAAGCACGAGACGTTCGCGCCCATCATGTACGTGTTGACGTACGACACCCTCGACGAGGCCATCGCATTGCACAACGATGTGCCTCAGGGCCTTTCGTCGTCGATCTTCACCACCGATCTGCGCGAGGCGGAGCGCTTCCTGTCCGCCGCGGGCTCGGACTGCGGCATCGCCAACGTCAACATCGGACCCTCCGGCGCAGAGATCGGCGGCGCCTTCGGCGGCGAGAAGGAAACCGGTGGCGGTCGCGAATCCGGTTCGGACGCATGGAAGGCCTACATGCGGCGAGCTACGAACACGGTCAACTACTCCAACGAACTGCCCCTGGCGCAGGGAGTGAAATTCGGCTGACGGCATGATCGGCAGTATGAAAGTACTGTCGATGCTCCTGGCCGGTCTTTCCGTTGGCTATTCGATCAGTGTTATGGCACTCCGAGAGCCGCTTCTGTACAACGATTTCGGCATCGGTTCGTCGGCAATTCTCGACGGTGTGGTCGTGCTCGCCATCGCAGCAGCAGTTACCGCAGTGGTGTTGGCACGCTCGGGCGGACGAGCCGCGCCCTGGATCGCGGTTGCCGCGCTGCTGGTGATCGTCTTCGAATCTCTCGGCATGGCTCCGGGTTTGCTGGGCGATTGGGCGGCGGCGCTCAGCGCTGGTGTGCTGCTCGGTACGTCGGCGATCCTTGCCGCATCTCATCGGGGTGCACAGGCCGCTCTCGCGGTCGGACTCCTCGCCGCCGCGCGGGTGGGTGCCGAGCTCGGAACGCTCCTCACCAGCTCGTCCGGCCGTCAGTTCGCCTGGGAGGTCGCCGGCCCCGAGGACGCGGTGGTGCCCCAGAGGGCAGCCATCGCGGTGATACTGGCTGTTCTCGCCGCGGTATTTCTCGTGGCCGGATATCGAACCTCGTCGGTTGCAACGTCGCAGGCGCGCACCCGAATGCTCGCGGTCGGTATCGCATTGCCTCTGGTGGCGGGCGGGTTCGGTTGGTGGGCCACCGAGTACCGCGACAGCACCCTCGTGTGGTTTCTCGCGCTCGCCGGGCTGACCGTAGCGGCGCTCGTCGCTGCTTGGCTCTTACCGAAGCGCGACGGCTCGCTGATCCTCGTGTTGTTCGCCTCGTGGGCGGCCGGAGTCTCGTCATTCGATTTTGCCGACAGGTCCTACTCCTCGGTCGGTCTGACGGTGTTCCTACTGGCCGCAGGCGGACTGATTGCCTGCCGCTTCCCGCAGATCTACCTCGGGCTTTTCGCGCTGCTGATGGTCGCGGCCGTGGATCTCGCGCAGAACATGGGCGTCGGTCTTCCCTTGTCCATCCAGCAGTGGGTGGTGCCCTTCATCGCGGCCTATGTGCTGGTGTCTGCATTGCCGACGGCACCGACCTCGTTGGCGATCGGTGTGACCGTTCCCTTCACTATGGTGTTGACGGTCACGATCTACGGGGGTAGTTACGGCCCGCTGGATTCGGCAGACGACTTCGAGTTCTTCGGTTCGTCGCAGCCGTCCGCAACCGCACTGTCGATCGGCGGTCTCGTCGTGCTCTCGGTCTGCGCGGCTGGGGTGTGGCTGCTGCGTCGCAGATAGCGGCACGCCCGAAACGCCCAACAGTTGCCGGTCACCTCATCGGCTTGACAGGTCTGAGCACCTCGGCCGTAGCGTGCATCTCATGTCCGATCACAGCCGGAACACAGATCTGCCCGACGCCGTCTCCGACGTGACTTTGGGTTTCTGCGTCGCCGTCGCGATGTTTCTGCCGTCGTATTTCGGCGCGACGCTCATCACCGACGCGTTGCTGGGCCGGGCAGGTCTGCCGCTGTCCCCGCTGCTGTGGCTGGTCGTGGCGGTACCTCTGGCGATTGTCATGGTGCGTGTGGAAGACCGGGTCCAGAGTCGTTCTGACTGGGACCGAATCGAGGGGTTCTGGTACACCGGCGGCGTCGGTGCACTGACTCTGCCGCCGCTGGGGCTGGCGCTGCTCGCACCGCTTCCGACGTTGACCGATCTCGACCGGGGCGGTCCGTCGATGGTGGTGTTCGTAGCAGTGGCGCTTCTGATCGTGGGCATCGTGGTCCGGGGGAAGCTGCGCGGCACGGCCTGAGTCACGGGCACTTCGATGTGACAGCAGACGAGCCCGCCCACCGAATGAAACAGGTGGACGGGCTCGTGAGCGTTCTGCACGCACTGAACTATGGCGCAGGTACAGCCTCGGTGGTCGTGGGAACCACGGTCTCGGTTGCTGTCTCGACAGCGGTTTCGGTCGCGGTGACGCAGACCGGCGGTGCGCCCTCGGCGGGTGTCTCGCCCTCGACTGCGACGGTGCACTCGGGGGTCGTTGCCGTCTCGGTGGCGGGGGCCGGAGCCGGTGCCGAACTTTCAGCGGCCGGTGCCGGCGCAGCCGGAGCTGCCGGGGTCACGACCGGGCTGGTGGTGACAGGTGCGGTCGTCGTGGCCTTGGGGGTTGCCGTTGCCGAGGTGGTCACCGGTGCGACGATGGTTTCCACCGCTGCTCGTCCCGCCTTCTCCTGGACCTCTTTGGTCTTCACCGGCTCGCCGCGGTTGGCTTCCTCGGCCAGTTCGGTCAGCCATGCCGCGGCGTACTGCACCGAGGTCAGCGGCTTGCCGTTGGCGGCATCGGCGTCGCGCCAGTAATCGAAGTGGTGTCCCGTCCCGGGTCCCAAGGTCAGGCCGTACGGATCGTTCATGATGACCGGAACGGTGTTCTGATTGGACGAGATGAATCCGGTGATCTCGCGGAAGATCTTCTGCGGCAGGTACACGAGGTCGATCATCTGACCGGTTTCGATCGGTTCCTGCTCGCCGTCGACCTTGGCCGAGACGGGAGTCGTGACCGTGCCGGGCTTGTAGCCGGGCTCGGACACCTTGATCAGCACGTCGAGGAATGTCTCGTCGCTCTGCATCCAGTTGGGTTGCGAGGCGATGTCGTTGAAGGCGTTGACTGCGATGCGTCCCAGGGCCAGTGCGAGATCTGCGCCGGTGGCGGGGGTGAGCTGTTCGTTCTGCAGTGCGTCGGCGTTGACCTGACGACCGACGTTGGCGGCCAGATGAATCAGTGACGTGTTCTCCGGCAGTGCGCAGGTGAGGTCGCCGTCGGAGCAGAAGGACGCCACTCGGCCGTCGAGCGCTCCGAATCCGCCGGACGTGCCGGGCAGTGCGCCCTGTCCGGGAACTGCGGTGTTGCCGTTCTGGTACTTGGTGTCGAAGCCGTCCGGGTTGCCGAACGGGTTCTCGGCACCGGGGAACGGTCCGTCTCCCGACACGCGGCCGGCGTCGGCGAAGATGACGACTCCGACGACCTGGTTGGGATCGACGATTCCGTACGTGCCGTCGGCCGATACGACCTGGTTGCCGACCTCCATCGCGGTGCGGCGGGCAACGTCTGCGCCCTCGCTGTAGCCGACGATGGCGAATCGGGTGTCGGGGCAGGACGCCGAGATCGTCCGTATGATGGTCTGTGAGTTGGTGACGCCGGTCTGCACGGCGTTCTCGTAGCTCGCCAGGTCTGCCGGGTACTCGACGTACACCGCGGCGTAGGAGTCGGGAACCACGTTGCCGTTGTTGGGGGCTCGCACGGCCTGGTCGATCCAGTCGCTGGAGTAGTCGCCGGACATCGCTGCGGGGAGCCGCTCGCCCTCGGGGGTGGTGAGCCACTTGACGCCCTCGCGCGGGGTGTCGCCGCGGCCGCCGATCGCGATGCTCACCATGTCGTAGCACGTGGCCGTCGACACCAGTTCGATGGATGCTTCGGTGGTCGTGGAGGGAGTCGACCAGGGTGCGGCCACAACTACTCCGGCACCGAGGGCTCCGATCGCGAACGCGCTCAACGCAACGCGCGCACGCTTCGACTTGCCAACATTCATGTTTTCGATCCCCATCATGTCCGCCCGAACTGATCCCGACTGCAGTTGCCAGTGGGTTACCCGGCATTTCGTCCTCGGGGTGGTTCGCGTTACAAAGTGGATGATTTACCGTCGTGCGCATGACAATTCACCCTCGAATTACATCGATGGAATTCGGCCTGTCCGACGGGTCGACGTGCGTTGTGCGTGAGGCGGTGGCGTCGGATCTGGAATCGATCGTGGCATTGCTGGTCGACGATCCGCTGGGTGTCTCGCGGGAATCCGCAGATGAGATGGATCGATATCGCGCAGCGTTCGAGGACATCTCCTCGGACCCGCGAAATCTGCAGGTCGTCGTGGTGCACGGTGACGCGGTGGTGGCAACGCTGCAACTGACCTTCATTCCCGGGCTCGCGCGCGGAGGCGCACTGCGGGCACAGATCGAAGCAGTTCGGGTAGACGCGCAGTGGCGCAGTCGCGGACTCGGCGGTGCGCTGATCAGGTGGGCGATCGACGAGGCCGAGCGCTGGGGATGCGCTCTGGTGCAGCTGACCTCCGACGCCAGTCGAACGGACGCTCATCGCTTCTACACCCGACTCGGCTTCGTCGACTCCCACGTCGGTTACAAGATGACCCTCGGAACTACCACTTAGATACCCTGGGGGGGTAGGGTAGTGCTGTGAACTCAGGACGGCAGGAACTCGACGCACCCACCAAGCTCGTCGGCTTTGTCGTCGGGATCGCGTTTCTGTTCCTGGCGGCGCTGTTCGTCGGGGACAAGATCGGACCCGACGCCCAGGCGACCGCAGCCGCGTCACACACCGGTCACGACGCGCACGACGAGCCGGCTGCCCCGGCCGCGATGCCTGCCGGGCTCCAGGCCACCCAGGACGGCTACACACTCGAGCTCGAGCGATCCGTCGTCGAGTCCGGACCGGAAGTACTGGTCACCTTCACGATCAGCGAACCGGATGGGTCTGCGCTGACCGACTACGACGTCATGCACACCGAGGAACTGCACCTCATCGTCGTTCGGCGCGATCTGACGGATTTTCAACACGTACATCCGACGCGTGACGCGTCGGGAACATGGTCGACGGCTCTCGATCTCACCCGGCCCGGGCCTTACCGTCTGTTCGCCGACTTCACCCCGGCCGGCGGCGAGAACATCACCTTGGGAGCGGAGCTGACCGTTCCCGGCGACTATCGACCGCAGCCCCTGAGTACGCAGCCCCTGAGTACGCGGCCCCCGAGTACACCGAATGTGACATCGAGGGTCGACGGTTACACCGTGACGCTCGCCGGTGCAGTGACTGCGGGCGAGGACTCGACCGTCTCTCTGACTATCGATCAGAACGGACGCGAGGTCACCGACCTGGAGCCGTACCTCGGTGCCTACGGACATCTGGTGGCTCTCCGCGCCGATGACCTCGCCTACCTGCACGTCCACCCCGAGGACGGGCCGCCGGGGCCGACGGTCGACTTCACCGTCGATGCGCCGACCGCGGGAACATATGCGCTCTATCTGGACTTCCAGCACCAGGGCGTCGTCCACACAGCCGAATTCACCATCGAGGCACAGGAGGGTGGGGCATGAGCCAGGAAACGGAACTTCTTCTCGGCGGTATGACGTGCGCGTCGTGCGCCAACCGCATCGAACGCAAGCTCAACAAACTCGACGGGGTATCGGCGACGGTCAACTACGCCACCGAGAAGGCCCGCGTCACCAGTGACGGCGTGGCCACCGAGGACCTGATCGCAGCCGTCGAAGCTGCCGGCTACACCGCATCGTTGCCGGCTGCCGAACCCGCGGACGAACCCCCGACCGATCCGCTGAAGCAGCGATTGATCGTCTCGGCAGTGCTCAGCGTGCCGGTGATCGCAATGGCGATGATTCCGGCGTTGCAGTTCACCAACTGGCAGTGGCTCTCGCTCACGCTGGCCGCCCCCGTCGTCGTATGGGGAGCCTGGCCCTTCCACCGCGCCGCCTGGACCAATCTGCGGCACGGCACCTCGACAATGGACACCCTCGTCAGCATGGGAACCCTTGCGGCCCTCGGATGGTCGCTGTACGCGCTGTTCTTCGGCACCGCAGGCACGCCCGGCATGACGCATCCGTTCGAGTTCACGATCGCTCGAACGGACGGGGCGAGCAACATCTACCTCGAGGCCGCGGCGGGCGTGACCACCTTCATCCTGGCCGGACGATGGTTCGAGAGCCGATCCAAGCGTCAGGCCGGGGCGGCATTGCGCGCCCTGATGGACCTCGGTGCCAAGACCGTTGCTGTATTGAAAGACAGTAAGGAACAGCAGATTCCGATCGAGCAGTTGGCCGTCGGCGATCTGTTCGTCGTTCGCCCGGGTGAGAAGATCGCCACCGACGGAACCGTCGAGAACGGTTCCTCGGCCGTCGATCGGTCGATGCTGACCGGTGAATCCGTGCCGGAGGAAGTCGGCGTCGGCGACGCGGTGGTCGGTGCAACGGTGAACGTCGGCGGCCGAATCACGGTGCGAGCGAGCAGAGTCGGTGCCGATACCCAGTTGGCGCAGATGGCGAAAGCAGTCGAGGACGCGCAGACCGGTAAGGCGCAGGCGCAGCGTTTGGCCGATCGTATCTCGGGCATCTTCGTGCCGATCGTCATTGCGATCTCGGTCGCGACGCTCGGATTCTGGCTCGGTGCAGGCAATTCCGCGGCGAGCGCGTTCACCGCTGCGGTCGCGGTGCTCATCATCGCGTGCCCGTGCGCGCTCGGCCTGGCCACACCCACCGCACTGATGGTCGGCACCGGACGGGCCGCGCAACTCGGAATTCTGATCAAGGGACCCGAGATCCTCGAATCCACCCGTCGCGTCGATACCGTCGTGCTGGACAAGACCGGAACCGTGACCACCGGTGAGATGACTCTGCAGTCGGTGCACGTGGCGGACGGCGAGGACGAGGACGTGGTCCGTGCCGTGGCGGCGGCGTTGGAAGCGGGTTCGGAGCACCCCATCGCCCGAGCCATCGCGAGTGCGACCCCATCGATGACCGTCGAGGAATTCACGAGCCTCGAGGGCCTCGGGGTGCAGGGTGTCGTGGACGGCCGCGCCGCAGTGATCGGCCGTCGCTCGCTGCTGGCCGACTGGTCGATGCCACTGCCGGCGGAGCTGGCCGAGGCCTTCGAGACCGCCGAGAATCAGGGACGCACCGCCGTCGCGCTCGGCTGGGACGGCAGGGCTCGCGGAGTGCTTGTGATCTCCGACTCGGTGAAGCCGACCTCGAAGCAGGCCGTCGCGGAACTACGGGCACTCGGCCTGACTCCCGTCATGCTGACCGGCGACAACGAAGCCGCCGCCCGCACGATCGCCGCCGAGGTGGGAATCGATCAGGTCATCGCCGGCGTCCTGCCGACGGGCAAGGTCGATGCCGTCCGAGAACTGCAGGCGTCGGGCAAGGTCGTGGCGATGGTCGGCGACGGTATCAACGACGCGGCCGCGCTGGCCACGGCCGATCTGGGACTTGCGATGGGTACCGGCACCGACGTGGCGATCGAGGCCAGCGACCTGACGCTCGTGCGCGGTGACCTGCGGGCCGTCGGTGATGCCATTCGGCTCTCCCGACGCACGCTGAGCACCATCAAGGGCAACCTGTTCTGGGCGTTCGCCTACAACGTCGCTGCAATTCCGCTCGCCGCTGCGGGCCTGCTCAACCCCATGCTCGCCGGTGCCGCGATGGCGTTGTCCTCGGTGTTCGTGGTGAGCAACAGTCTCCGATTGCGCAGGTTCCGCTTCGCGATGTGACTCGTTGGTAGCAGCGAACGGCGCGCTAGTACAGGATGGAGACATGTCCGACGCACACGATGTCCCCATTCGCGACGAATCGATCAGGCTGGGTCAGTTCCTCAAGCTCGCCAACCTCATCGAATCCGGTGCCGAGGCCAAGGGCGTCATCGCCGACGGTTTGGTGAGCGTCAACGGGGACGTGGATGTGCGGCGCGGACGGCAGTTGCAGCACGGTGATGTCGTATCGGTCCAGGGTGGGCCCTCGGCCCGCGTGAGCAAGGAAGAGGCACTGTGAAGGTCGGAAAGAGCGGACTGCCGCGAAACGAAGTTCCCGGGGCATTCGACGTCGGTGCAAAGGCGTACGACCGACTTGTCGGAGCGAACCCCGGTTACCACGAGCACCTGCTCAAGTCGGCCAAGCGGCTGCGGATCCCCGATCTCGGTGCCGGCCTGCGCTTGCTCGACATCGGTTGCGGTACCGGTGCATCCACTGCCGCGTTGCTCGAAGCCGCCCCGCACGCCGAGATCGTCGCCGCCGACGCATCCGCCGAAATGCTCGAGGTCGCTCGGAGCAAGGACTGGCCTTCGAACGTGACGTTCGTGCACTCACGCGTCGAGGATCTGGCGGTGAACGGGGTCGACGGTCCGTTCGACGCGATCCTGGCTGCATACCTCATCCGGAATGTCGACGAACCCGACACCGAGCTGAAATCGCTTCTGGCGCTGCTGCGTCCGGGCTCGACCATCGCGTTCCACGAGTACTCGGTACACGATTCGCTCCGCGCCAGGATCTCCTGGAACGTGGTGAGCTGGGGCATCATCATTCCGCTCGGCTGGCTCGCGACACGCGACGCCACCCTGTACCGACACCTGTGGCGCAGCGTCGTGACCTTCGACGGCGCGTCGGCCTTCATGCGGCGGATGCAGCGTGCGGGCTACACCGGCGTCGCGAGAGAAACGATGACCGGGTGGCAGAACGGTGTGGTGCACACGTTCCTCGGCTCTCGTCCCAGGGAGGAAGAGCGTTGACCGACTCCAAGAAGGTCACCCATGCTGCCGCGCAGGGATATTCGGATGCCGGTCAGCTGGCTGATGTCCCGCACGTGGTGGTGGTCGGCGGCGGTATCGCAGGCCTGAGCGCCGCGACAGCACTGGCCGAGCGTGGTGTGAAGGTGCACCTGGTCGAGCGCGAGAGCTACCTCGGTGGCCGCGTCGGCGGGTGGGACACGACGCTGGAGGACGGCTCGCCCGCGACCATGAGCCGCGGCTTCCATGCGTTCTTCCGGCAGTACTACAACCTGCGAAACCTGTTGCGCCGCACAGATCCAGGGTTGTCTCGGTTGCGTCCGGTCGACGACTACCCGCTGATCGACGGCGACGGCCGGATCGACGGCTTCAAAGGGTTGCCCGACACTCCACCACTCAACGCGTTCGCGTTCGTCAAGCGCAGTCCGACGTTCCGGTGGAAGGACCTCACCGACCTCAACGGCATCGCCGCCCTGCCGCTGATGACGGTGAGTGTGCCGAAGACCTTCGACGAGCTGGACACCACTCCGGCCGCAGAGTTCCTGCGCAACATCAACTTTCCCGAGGCAGCACGGCACCTGGCCTTCGGTGTGTTCTCCCGCAGCTTCTTCGCCGATCCCGAGAAGATGTCTGCTGCCGAGCTGGCGATGATGTTCCACATCTACTTCCTCGGCTCGTCCGAGGGCCTGATCTTCGACGTTCCCCGTGACCCGTATCCACAGGCGCTGTGGGACCCGCTGGGGGAGTACCTCACCGGACTCGGAGTCGACATCAGAACCTCCACACCGTGCGGTGAGATCACCCGCGGCGGCCTGCGAAAGTTCCGCGTCGACGCGGGCGGCATCATCGACGCCGACGCGGTGGTTCTCGCCACCGACATCGCCGGATTGCAGCGTGTGCTCGAGCAGTCATCCGAGCTCGGTACGCCCGATTGGCGCAAACAGGTTGCAGCCCTGCAGAACACACCGCCGTTCCTGGTGCACCGCGTGTGGTTGAGCAAGGCCGTCAACGCCGACCGTCCCGCCTTCATCGGCACCGGAGGCATGCCCCCGATCGACAACATCAGTGTCCTCGAACGCTTCGAGGACGAAGCGGCGCAGTGGGCTGCCCGCACCGGCGGCTCCGTCGTCGAACTGCACGCTTATGCCGCCGAGGAATCCGAGGAGGTCACCAGGCAGCAGCTGATGGATCGGATGCACCAGATCTATCCGGAAACCGCTGATGCAGAGGTGATCGCCGAGCGATCCGAGTGGCGCGACGATTGCCCCATGTTCGGCCTCGGCGCGTTCGCCGAGCGGCCGACCGTCCGCACTCCGGAACCTGCTCTGGTACTTGCGGGTGACGGCATTCGTATCGATCTGCCGGTGGCGCTGATGGAACGTGCGGCCACCACAGGGCTGCAGGCCGCGAACACACTGTTGGCGAGCTGGGGCATCACCGGACACGACATCGAAACAGTGCCGACCAGTGGACGATTCAAGATGTTCGACGCCATCGAGAGACTCATGAACAGGTGACTTCGGACATGCGGATCGAGTTCGACGATCTGTCGCGTCCGGACGTGCACGCGCTACTCACCGAGCATCTCGAGGACATGCACGCCACCTCGCCTGCCGAGAGTGTGCACGCCCTCGATCTGTCGGGCCTACGCGGGCCTGGCGTTACCGTCTGGACCGCCTGGGAGGCAGATGCACTGCTGGGAATCGTTGCTTTGAAGAAGCTTTCACCCGATCATGGTGAGCTGAAGTCGATGCGCACCTCGGCGGTAGCGCGGGGACAGGGTGTGGCATCGCGGCTGCTCGGCTTCGTATTGGACCAGGCTCGAGAACGGGGCTACGTCAGGGTGAGCCTGGAGACGGGAACTCAGGACTACTTCGCCGCCGCCCGCAGATTGTATGTGCGACACGGATTCGTCGAGTGTCCGCCGTTCGCGGACTACGTGGTGGATCCATCGAGTGCGTTCTTTTCGTTGTCCCTGTAGACGTTCCGATGAGAAGGGGCCGCCCCCCCCACCCCGTGGCCGCCCACCCCAGCCCCCCGCGGGGCGGGGGTGGGGGGGCGCCGGCGGGCCCCGCGGGGGGGGCCCCAGCGCGGGGGTGCTTGGGGGGGGCCCTGGCGCGTGGCGCTTCCCAGGGGCGGCCCCCCACCCCGGGGGGCGGCCCCTTCTCATCAGGCTGCGTGCTGTGTGTGCGGGTAGAGATCGTCGTCGAGAGGTACGGCTCGACACTGATCGAGCGCATCCGCCGTCGAGCATTCCCTCATGCTCGTCTCCACGCCCACAACCGTGCGCCACCAGCGCTCACGGTCGGTCGATTCCGTCCACACCACCGCCTCGGACTGCATAATGCATCACCCCAATGGTTTTCGTGATCTGTTCGCCGGAGTGTTTGGGATGCCCGTGTGTTCTCGGATCAGGTCGACTCGTGTGCGATGGACTTCTGTTCGGCTGCAATGTCGCCGTGTGCGATGTCGACCTTGCGCGGCTTCGCGCGTTCTGCGAGGGGAATCGTGATCGACAGAACGCCGTTGTCGTACGACGCGGAGATGCGCTCGGTGTCGACGCCGTCGCCCAGCGATACTTGGCGACGGAACGTGCCGGCGAATCGCTCCGAGGTGATCCACTGCACGCCAGTGCTTTCCGGAGCGGATCGGTGAGCGGTGAGCGTCAACGTACCGCGATCGACGTCGACATCGATCGATCCGGGGTCGATGCCGGGCAGATCGGCACTGAGCACGTAGTGGTCGTCGACTTTGTAGAGGTCCATCGGCATGAATCGCGGGGCGCGGTCCGAACCGGAAGAGGCACCCAGCATGGCCGAGGTGAGGGAATCGACATCACGGAACGGATCGAAACGAAGCACAGCAACCACCTCCTGTACCCAGATGCACTCACCCCTGTGGTGAGTCGCTCCTCAACTGTGCAGAACAGAAATTAGCACTCTCACCCGTGGAGTGCCAAGAGGGATTTCGAAGGTTCTCAGAAATTTTTCAAATCCAATAGTGCTGTGCCGCAGTGGGCGTCGCGATCGCACGAGCTCGTTCAAACACTTAGCCCTTGCGCTAAGTATTGCGGGAGCGATAGTGTGCCTTATGGCTCAGTATTCGACCGTTCTCGACGATGTATTTCAGGCACTGGCCGACCCGACCCGGCGGGCAGTGTTGAGCAGGTTGGGATCCGGACCGGCCACGGTGGGCGAGCTCGCCGAACCGTTCGACATGACTCTCCCGTCGTTCATGAAACACATTCACCTGCTCGAGCGCAGTGGCTGGATTCGCACGCGCAAGGTGGGCCGCGTACGTGCGTGCACGATCGAGCGAACCAATCTGGATGCAGCCGGTCACTGGCTGCAGGAACAACGCGCCGTCTGGGAATCCCGGACGGATCGCCTCGAAGACTTCGTCACCACGACCTCGAATGAAAGTGAACCGCAATGACATCGATCGATCCTGCTACGGACTTGACCATCTCCCGCGTCATCAGGGCTCCACGAGCAGCAGTGTGGAGTGCGTGGACGGACCCGTCGAAGTTCGAGAAGTGGTGGATTCCCGCACCAGCACTGTGTCGTGTCGATGCCTGGGATCCGAAGCCCGGGGGAGCATTCCGCACACTGATCAGTGAATCCGGCGGTGCCTACGAGCCACACATGGACGGCTGCTTTCTCGCCGTCGACGACGGTGAGCGCATCGTATTCACCAACTCGCTCGTCGAGGGTTGGCGGCCGGCACCGCAGTTGTTCATGACCGCGGTGATCACCCTCTCCGACCACCCCGACGGAACCAAGTACCACGCCCACGTGATGCACCGCAACGAAGAAGATCGAAAGATGCACGAGGAGTATGGCTTCCACGACGGCTGGGGCACCGTCATCGCACAACTCGCCGAGTTCGTCGAGGGTCAGGCGCGGCCCTGCGACCGCAACTCGTAGCGTCGCTCGGCGTAGTCGAGGTCGTCCTTCCACAGCCGTGCAGCAGTGAAGTTCATCGCCGGCCGCAACAGACCGGATGCCTTGCGTGCCATCTGGAATCCCGGACGATCCGAGCTGGCGATCGTGGCCTCGATGACGGCGGTGCGCGGTGTGCCGTCGGCTGCGGGAGCGAGCGGCGTCGCATGCGTTTCGACGACGCTGCCCGCTCCTTCGCCGTCGAGAATGCGCATGACGATGGTGCGGGGACCGGGACAGACGAACTCGGCCCGCACCGGAACTCCGACGCCCCGGCTGACACGGAAGGTCACGTCGACGAGGAAGCGGTCGTCCTCGTCGGGCACATCGATGTCGGTGGGCGCGCTGACGACCTTCAGTCTCGCGAACGAGTACGGGTGGAACCACGCACCGTGCCAGGGGTCGAGTCGATTGGCGATGATGTCGTCGGGCTCGCACTTGCCGACGAGGGTGACCACTCCGGCGATGGCAGTCGAGGCCGGCGGGCGGATCGGGACCACGGGGACAGGCGTCGGCTCCTCTCCGCCGAGCTCGTCGAGACGAACCCACACCAGAACCCCGTCGTCGAATGCGGGAACCGGACGCCAACCGGGCTTGCCCTTCGGCCCGAGTGCAAGACCGTGCCAGCGGCAGACCAACGTGTCGCATTCGATCTTCGCGGTGTCCAACGCGGCACCGAGATGCGGACATGCGCCCGGCCCGATGTGCACCTTGCCTGCCGAGTCACGCCACGCGACCAGTTCGGTGGTGCCCACGTAGCGGCCGAACGGCTTGTCGGCCTTGACGTCGCGACTGGCAGCGAACACGAACCAATTGCCCGAGGTCCGCGTCTTCGCACGCTTCAAAGCAGACTCGATGACCTGCGGATTCGCACCCTTCCAGGTGGGCTCCTGCTTGGCCCACGACTCCGACGGCAGCGGCTGCAACGGCATCGTCTTCGGCCAACGTCGTCGTACTGCATCCAGCGCGGTCATTGCTGCTCCCAAAGTCGACAATCGATTCCCGTGTTCTTTCACCATTGTTCCCGTTCGTGGGTACTCAATGTGACATCTGGTGGCCTTTTCGGGGGTCAATGTCACATCGAGTGGACTCGGGGAGCGGTTGCGGGAGGTTGTCGGCGGAGGGGAAGTGTGGATGCTCAGGTCACCAGGTTCGCGGTATCGACCACTTGCCGACGCCATTTGCCGAATGATCGGGGCGAGGACACTGCGAGTACGGCGACCGGGTGATTGTCTTGTCGGTAGAGAGCGACGAAGGGTCCGGTGGCGGGGTCGCCCTCGACGATTTCGGCGACGCAGTGGGGTTCGTGGTGTCCGGCGAATTGGATTCGTGCGGCGTATTGGTCCGACCACACGTAGGGCAGTCCGGTGAATCTCTTGGACCCACCGGTGAGGAGCGCTTCGACGGCGACGGCCGGTCGGGTGGCGGCGGAGGTCCAGTGTTCGTCGCGTCGAATCACCCCCGCGGCATCTCGCACCGCAGCGCAGTCGCCGACGGCAAGCACAGCCGGGTTCGAGGTGATGCCGCGCTGATCGGTCACCACCCCGCCGCAGATCTCCAGTTCGGACCCATCGAGCCAGCCGACGTTGGGCACCGAGCCCACTCCGAGCACGACCACGTCGGACTCTATCGTCATGCCGTCCGCCAATTCCACCGCACGCACCCGCCCCGCCTCGACGCCGAATCCGGCCACCGACACCCCGGTCAGGAGCGTCGCACCGGCGTTCCGATGCCAACCGGCGATGAGTGAGCCCAACTCACCACCGAACACGCGGGCAAGCGGGGTTTCCGACGCCTCGACAACTGTCACCGATGCGCCCAATCGAAGCGCCGTGGAGGCCACTTCGCTGCCGATGAATCCGGCACCGACCACCGTGACGCGTACTCCCGACGACAGCGAAGACCGCAGCGCACGGGCATCGTCCAAGCTGCGGAGCACATGAATTCCGTCGACGCCGATGGTCCCCGGCAGACGGATGGCGGATGCACCCGTCGCGATCACCACGGCATCCGACGTCACATCGCCGGAGACGGTGGAGACCGTCGTTCCCGATAGGCCCGTCGCCGCACATCCGAGTTGCCAGTGGACATCGAGATCGTCGACGTCCAGCGGTACGGCAGATTCGTCGCCGAGCAGAAAAGCCTTGGACAACGGGGGACGGTCGTACGGCTGGTGCAACTCGTCGCCGATCATCGTGATGCGGCCGTCGAAACCTTGATCACGCAGTGCCCGCGCCGCGGCCACTCCTGCGAGCGAGGCCCCGACCACGGTCACCGATTTCACGGGGTGACCGCGATGCGGATGACCCCGTCCTCGACGTGTACGGCGTGCGTTCGCACCGGAACCTTGGCGGGCGCTCCGAGTGCAGCACCGGTGCGGAGATCGAAACATGCTGTGTGCAAGGGGCATTCGACGGCACAGCCTTCGACCCAACCCTCGGACAGTGAGGCGTCCTGGTGGGTGCAGGTGTCGTCGATGGCGAAGAACTCACCCTCGACGTTGAAGATCGCGATCGGCGGTGCCCCGGCCGGGATGACGCGCAGGGCCTCCCCGTCGGGGAGATCCTCGGCGCGACCGACGTCGAGCAGGACGCGGGTGGAGAACGTTGCGGTCATGGTCGGGCCTCCGGGGACCTGAGGGTGTGCAGTGCTCGTGTTGTACCCAGCGTGAGATCACCCCGTTGCGGCGATGGAACGCTCGAGTTTCGATCGTGTGAATCTGTTGCGCTATACGAAGTGCAGTTCGTATTGTGCAACTAAATCAACTCGACGTACACCCCCTAGGAGCGTGTCATGTCCTCGAGCATCCCGAGGGTTGTGATCGTCGGTGCCGGAATCGTCGGCTGCAGCCTCGCCGACGAACTCACCGCGCGCGGCTGGACCGACGTCACAGTCCTGGACAAGGGCCCGCTACCGCTCACCGGCGGTTCCACCTCGCATGCGCCGGGCCTGGTGTTCGCCACCAACTCCTCTCGATCGATGTCGCGATTCGCGGCCTACACGGCGTCGAAGTTCAAGAAGCTCGGCTGCTTTCTCGACGTCGGCGGACTGGAAGTGGCCACGACGCCGGAGCGGGTCGACGAGCTGCATCGACGCCACGGCTTCGCGTCGTCCTGGGGCCTGACATCGGAAGTGGTGGACGCCGAGCGATGCCTCGAGCTCTACCCCTTGCTCGACGGCAGCCGAGTGCTCGCCGGTTTGTTCACACCGGACGACGGGTTGGCCAAGGCAGTAGAGGCCAGCAGGGTGCAGGCCGAGCGAGCCACCGCCCTCGGCGCGCGCTTCATCGGCGGCATGGAGGTCACATCGATAGACCAGAGCGACGGCCGAGTGACGGCCGTGCGTGCGGGCGAGCACACGTTCGCGGCGGACATCGTGGTCTGCTGTGCCGGGTTCTGGGGGCCGGAGCTCGGTGACCTCCTCGGCATGCAGGTACCCCTGCAGCCGCTGGCGCATCAATACGCACACACCACGGCACTGGACCTGCCCTCGCGTAGAGCCGGAACCGAGGCCACGCTGCCCATCCTCCGGCATCAGGACGAGCGGTTGTACTACCGCGAGCACGGTGACCATCTCGGTATCGGCTCGTACCACCATCGGCCGATGCCCGTCGATTCGCGCGACCTCGGATCGAGCGAGAACGTGACCGCCGAGAACATGCCGTCGTCGATGCCGTTCACCGAGAACGATTTCGCCGACGCCTGGCAGCGCAGCACCGAGCTGATTCCCACGCTCGGAGACGCGAAGATAGAACACGCGTTCAACGGCATCTTCTCCTTCACCCCGGACGGAGCACCGATCGTCGGCGAATCCCGAGAAGTCCAGGGACTGTGGGTATCCGAGGCGATCTGGGTGACGCATTCTGCCGGCGTTGCAAAGTCACTCGCAGAGCAGATGATCACCGGGCACAGTGAGATCGACATGCACGAGTGCGACCTGTACCGATTCGAGAAGACCGACCTGGTGCCGTCCAACGTCGCGCGGACGAGTGCGCAGAACTTCGTCGAGGTCTACGACATCATTCACCCGCTTCAGCCGAGAGTGGAACCACGACCACTGCGCGTGAGCCCGTTCTACGGTCGCCAGCAGGAACTCGGCGCGATGTTTCTCGACGGGGCCGGCTGGGAGCGACCGCACTGGTACGAGTCCAACAGCGCTCTGCTCGAACAACTTCCGGAGCAGTGGCAGGCACCCAAGCGCGAGCCGTGGTCGGCGCAGTTCTGGTCACCGATCAGCGCCGTCGAGGCCTGGCGCACTCGTGAAGCCGTCGCGATGTACGACATGACGCCGCTACGACGCCTCGAGGTCGGCGGACCCGGTGCACTCGCGCTGCTGCAGAAGTTGACGACCAACCAGCTCGACAAGAAGGTCGGCAGCGTCACCTATGCTCTGATGCTCGACGCGACCGGCGGCATCCGGAGCGACGTGACCGTGGCGCGGGTGGCCGTGGATCGTTTCCAGGTGGGAGTGAACGGCCCGCTCGACGAGGACTGGATGCTCCGTCATGCCGGGAACGACGTCTACGTCCGCGACATCACCGGTGCCACAGCCTGTATCGGACTCTGGGGGCCACTGGCCCGAGAGGTGCTGGCACCCCTCACCTCGGCCGACATCTCGCATACGGGTCTGAAGTATTTCAACGGCCGAGCGATTGCTGTGGGCGGAGTCGACGTCCTGGCGCTGCGACTGTCCTATGTGGGCGAGCTCGGCTGGGAGCTGTACACCGACGCCGATACCGCACTGCGCCTGTGGGACACGCTGTGGGAGGCCGGGCAGGCGCACGGCGTCGTGGCAGCGGGACGGAGTGCGTTCAACAGCCTCCGGCTCGAGAAGGGCTACCGGTCGTGGGGTACCGACATGACCACCGAACACGATCCGTATCAGGCGGGGCTCGGGTTTGCGGTGCGAAAAGCGAAGGGCGACTTCATTGGAGCCTCGGCACTGCAGGACGGAGGCAACGGACCGGTGCTGACCTGCCTGACATTGGACGACCCGTCGCACGTGGTGATGGGCAAGGAACCGGTGGTGCACGACGGGACGGTGGTCGGGTACGTGACCAGTGCCGCCTACGGATACACGATCGGCAAGACGGTGGCCTACGCCTGGCTACCGGCAGGGCTGCAACCCGGCGATCACGTTGCAGTGCAGTACTTCCGTGACCTACTACCCGCGACGGTCATGGCCGAACCGCTGGTGGATCCCGACATGAACAAGATCAGGTGTTGATATGACGTATGACGTGATTGTCCTCGGTATCGGTGGAATGGGCAGTGCCGCCGCCTGTCACCTCGCCCGACGCGGACAGCGGGTGCTGGGTATCGACCAGTTCGGTCCCGCGCATGCGCTCGGATCGAGTCACGGTGGCTCCCGCATCTACCGGCAGTCGTACTTCGAGGACCCGGCCTACGTACCGTTGCTCCTGCGCGCGTACGAACTGTGGCACGACCTCGCCTCGGACAGTGGGCGGGACGTGTTCACCGAAACCGGTGGTCTCTACGTGGGAAGGCCGGACGGGCTCACGTTCGGCGGTAGCCTGCGTGCCTCGGAGCAGTGGGGTCTGAAGCACGACGTACTCGACCCCACCGAGGCGCAGCGGCGCTTCCCGACGGTCCGACTGCAGCCCGACGAGTTCGCCCTCTTCGAGGAGAAGGCGGGAATTGCGCGACCCGAGACGACGGTTGCCGCACATCTCGATCTGGCCGAGGCGGCCGGTGCCGAACTGCGCTACGACGAGAAGGTACTCGGCTGGGAATCGTCCGACTCGTCGGTGACCGTCACGACGGTCGCCGGCACGTACACCGCTGGTGCACTGGTCATCTCACCGGGAGCGTGGGCACCGAAGCTGCTGGCCGAGATCGGCGTACCGATGGTGGTCGAACGGCAGGTGATGCACTGGATCACCCCGGAGTCGGGTGAGGCACCGTTCGACAGTTCGCACCACCCGGTCTACATCTGTGGCGACGGGCCCGATCAGATCTACGGATTTCCGGCCATCGACGGCGACGGCGGCGGCGTGAAGATCTCTTTCTTCCGCGCCGGAACGCCGTGTGATCCCGACACCATCGATCGCACCGTGCATCCTGAGGAGATCGCGCGACTGCAGCAGCGCATCGTCACCACGTTTCCGGCGCTGTCGGGACCGCATCAGGATGCGAAGACGTGCATGTACACCACGACGCCGGACGAGCACTTCGTTGTCGCCAAGCACCCGGATCACGCGAATGTGACAGTGGCGTGCGGCTTCTCGGGGCACGGCTTCAAATTCGTCCCCGTCATCGGCGAAGTCCTCGCCGATCTCGCGATCGACGGCGCGACGAAGCATCCCATCGCGCTCTTCGACCCGGCGAGATGCGCGGTGTCGGCATGACCATGGTCGATCCCGAACTGCAGCCGACTCTGCTTCCGACGCTGGGAGGTGAAACCTACGTCGATCCTTCATATTTCGTTCGCGAGCAGGATCGGATATTCGAGCAGATGTGGTTCTGTGCCATCAGGTCGGACGACATCGTCGAGCCGGGCAACTTCCGGACGGTTCAGATCGGGCGAGAGTCGGTTCTGATCAGTCGCAATCGAAAGGGCGGTGTGACCGCGTTCTTCAACATCTGCCGTCATCGCGGCGCGACACTGTGCACCGAGGCGTCGGGAACGGTGCGTCGAAACTTCCAATGTCCCTATCACGCATGGACGTACGATCTCGACGGGAAGCTGATCGCAGCTCCAAACCTGATCGATATGCCGATGATCGACCGGGTGGAGTACGGGCTGCGGAAGGTGCACGTTCGGGAATGGCTCGGCTACGTCTGGGTGTGCGTCGCCGAGGATGCGCCGTCGTTCGAGGACACGGTGCAGGGTGATGTTCGCGAACGGCTCGGCGGTGTGGGTGCCATCGACTCGTACGACATGGACTCGCTCGCCCTGGGGCGTCGGATCGTCTACGACGTCAAGGCCAACTGGAAGCTCATCGTCGAGAACTTCATGGAGTGCTATCACTGCGCAACGATTCACCCCGAGCTCACCGAGGTGCTGCCGGAGTTCGCCGACGGCATGGCAGCGCAGACGTACGTGGGCCACGGTGCCGAGTTCGGCAGCGACATAGCCGGTTTCACGGTCGACGGCTCCCACGGGTTCGACGCCCTCGACGGTGTGAGCGAGGACCGTGATCGGCGGTACTACGCGATCACGGTTCGGCCGACGGTGTTCGTCAACCTCGTCCCCGATCACGTGATCATCCATCGCATGTTCCCGATGGCCGTGGATCGCACTGTCGTCGAATGCGATTGGCTGTATGCGCCCGGGGTGGTCGCCGATCCGACCAATGCGGCAACGATGGACAAGTCGGTGGAGCTGTTCCATCGCGTCAACGAGCAGGATTTCGAGGCGTGCGAGCGGTGTCAGCCGGCGATGTCGTCACGGATGTATCGCGACGGCGGGGTCCTGGTGCCGGCCGAGCATCACATCAGGGTGTTCCACGACTGGGTCGGATCACGCGTGGCCGGACCAGCCCAATAGCGTCGAGACACGCTGTGCTGCTTCGAGAACCGAGGATCCAGCAGCGGTGAGACGGTCCTCGTCGAGGCGGTAGGCGGGACCGGAGACAGTGATGGCACCCACTGCTGTTCCGTCGTAGCTGATGATGGAGGCTGCTGTCGCGTTGAGTCCTATCTCCAACTCTTCACGGGCGTAGGCGATCCCGGTGGCACGGACCGTCTCGATCTCGTCGAGCAGATCGGCCTTGGTGGTGATGGTGTTCGCGGTGAACAGTTCGAGATGACCGTCGACGCCGGCTTTGAGGAGCGAGTCGTCGTACGCCATCAGGGCTTTCCCACTCGACGTCGCGTGCAGAGCCGACCTCTCGCCGAGCCAGTTGTGACTGATGATCGACGAGCCGCCCCGCACCTGATCGATGTTGACGGTCACGTTGCCGTCGGGCACAGCGATGTTGACGGTCTCGCCGATGGTGTCGGCGAGTTCCTGCAGGATCGGTCGGGCGATGCGGGTGATGTCGAGTTGAGCGGATACGGACGTGGCGAGGCGGATCAGGCCGATGCCCAGGCGATACTTGCCGCGTTCACCCGGTTGTTCGACGAGTCGGCGAAATTCCAGTGCGCTGAGCAGGCGAAAGGCCGTGGACTTGTGGACCTCGAGGTGCGCCGCAACGTCTTGAACCCCGGATTCGCCGTGGTCGGCCAGGTATTCGAGCACCTCGATCGCACGGTCGACGGACTGGACAGGGGACTCGGACACCAACCCAGTCTTGCAGACTCAGCTGACGCCGACCCATCGAAGTCCCGCAGTAGTGGCAGCCGCGGCGAGAACGATGACGACGAACGGCGCTCGTCGCCAGGCAAGTACGGCGGCAACGGCGACTCCTGCGGGCAACGCGAATCCGGCGAAGTCCTTGCCCACGAGGAGGGTCGATGTGGCGACCAGTGCCACGAAGATGACGGCGACGGCAGTGGTCATGACCCTGTCGATCCGGGGTGAGATGGCGACTCGGGTTCTCAGTGCCGGGCCGGCGATTCGGAGCGCGTAGGTGCCGATGACCAGTGCGAGCAGGGGAATCGTGAGGTTCATGCGGATTCCTTCTGTGCAACAGGAGCATTGGAGAGCATGACCGGTACGACGGCGACCAGTGCCAAGAGCACGGGTAGTCCGCTGGGCAGGAACATCGAGGCGACGAGCGCAATGCATGCTCCGACGAGGGCTGCGTTGCGGGTGGCCCGGTCTCGGAGCGCGGGCATGATCAGTCCCAGCAGGATCGCAGGGAATGCGGCATCGAGACCGAGTGCGGCGGTATCGGTGATCGCACCGCCGCCGAGCGTGCCGATCACGACGCCGATGTTCCAAGTGACGAACAGTCCGATCCCGCACAGCCAGAACGCTGTTCGACGGCTGCCCTCGTCCTTTTCGGCAACGCTGAAGGCCACTGCCTCGTCGGTGATGAGGTGAGTTCCGATTAGTCGCTTCAACGGAGAAACGTTGCGAAAGACCTCGCCGACGGAGAAGCCGAGCGGCACCAGTCGCGTATTGGCGAGCAACGCGCTGGCGACGGCGGCAACGGGATTGCCGCCTGCCGCCAGAATGCCGACGAAAATGAATTGGGACGACCCGGCGAAGACCACCAGTGACATCACGACCGGCAGCCACAGGGGCAGACCCGCTGCCACCGAGATGGCACCGAACGAAGCCCCGACCAGAGCGTCGGCCAGGCAGACCAACGCGATGTCGCGGATGTTGACCCCGTGCAGGGTTCGCCATGTCGAACGCATGGTCGTTATAGTGGGCGATGTTAGGCTGTTCGTCAAATCAAACGAACGTACCGATGGAGTGAACGAATGGCGGATACCGGTCCACCGATCGCGGCGATAGCTGCCGCTCTCCAGCAGGAACGACGACGCGTGGGACTGTCTCTCGCCGAAGTGTCCCGCCGAGCAGGTATTGCCAAATCGACGCTGTCGCAGCTTGAATCGGGTACCGGGAACCCGAGCCTCGAAACTCTCTGGGCGCTCAGCGTCACCCTGGACGTGCCGTTCTCCAGGTTGGTCGAGCCCGCGAAGCAGTCGGTCCGCCTGATTCGTGCGGGGGAGGGTCCGAGATTCGCGTCGGACAGGGCGGACTACACGGCGACGCTGCTGGCGTCGTCTCCACCGAACGCTCGGCGGGACATCTATCTGATCAGCGCCGACGTCGGTGAACCGAGGCGCTCGGACCCCCACTCGCCGAATGTCGTCGAGCATGTGGTGCTCAGCGCGGGACGGGCGATGGTGGGCCCGATGGGGGAGGCCGTCGAACTGGTGCCGGGCGACT
Source organism: Rhodococcus cerastii (assembly GCF_033042195.1). Classification (NCBI taxonomy): domain Bacteria; kingdom Bacillati; phylum Actinomycetota; class Actinomycetes; order Mycobacteriales; family Nocardiaceae; genus Rhodococcus; species Rhodococcus cerastii. The sequence goes on along the minus strand of NZ_JAWLKF010000004.1, from coordinate 183,470 downwards.
ACGTTGCCTACCCCGGCGACGTGCCGCACATCTTCGAGGCCCTGGAGCCGAACACCATGGCAGTGATGATCACGGAACACAGCTGACGTAGGGGGAATAGTCGGCGGGCATGCCTCGTTGGACTCTTTCGACGGCGTTCGCTTGGCAAGCCCCGGGCCTCACCCCATTTGTCGCTTCGAGCGACCACTCGCCGAGAGGCGTTTGCAGCGGACGTCGTCCCTACTTTTGTCCGCTGATCGAAAGGGACAGGATTCATGGCAGCGAAGACGTGGTTCATCACCGGCACATCCAAGGGATTCGGACGCGAGTGGGCCATCGCGGCCCTCGAACGCGGCGACCGGGTGGCAGCGACCGCTCGCAACACCGACACGCTGAAGGACCTCGTCGAGCAGTACGGCGACGCGATTCTGCCGATCGAGCTCGACGTGAACGACCGGGCGGCCGACTTCGCGGCCGTGCAGCAGGCTCACGAGACGTTCGGCTCACTCGACATCGTTATCAACAACGCCGGCTACGGCCAATTCGGCATGATCGAGGAACTGTCCGAAGAGGACGCCCGGGCGCAGATCGAGACCAACGTCTTCGGTGCGCTGTGGGTGACCCAGGCCGCACTGCCGTTCATGCGTGCGCAGGGCAGCGGCCACATTCTGCAGGTGTCGTCCATCGGCGGTATCTCCGCGTTCCCGAACGTCGGTGCTTACCACGCCTCCAAATGGGCCCTGGAAGGATTCAGCCAGGCATTGGCGCAGGAGGTCGAAGACTTCGGTATTCACGTGACGCTGATCGAGCCGGGCGGGTTCTCCACCGACTGGTCCGGCCCGTCTGCGAAGAAGTCCACCGACATCGCCGCATACGACCCGATTCGGGACAAGGCCACGAAGCTGCGCAGCGCCCGGCAGGCGACTCCTGGTGATCCGAGTGCAACGCGGTCGGCTCTGCTGAAGGTCGTCGACGCCGAGAAGCCGCCGCTGCGAGTCTTTTTCGGCGAGGCTCCGCTGGAGATCGCGACGAAGGACTACGAATCGCGACTCGCGAGCTGGCGCGAATGGCAGCCCGTGGCCGTCGAGGCACACGGAGGCTGATCAGGCCGCACCTGAGCGTTCACCATCGCATCCGATCGGCGACTTCCCGCGCATCGATGTCGATGGTGAACCGTCAGGTCCGGTTGGGGCCACCCCTTTCGCGTTGTGTTGCGGTCGATCAGTTCTCCGGAGTCAGCGCACTGATGTTCGCCGACGTCCGCTCATCGGTGTCGGACGTCTCTTGAAAGTAGCGACGGAAAAGCATCCGCATCGATTCGATGACGTCGATGTGCTGCTGAAGAATGATGTCGAGAGAGCGATCTGTGCCGGTGGCCACGCTAAGAAACTTTGCCTGCAGATCCTGAGCGGACTTGAGGTCGCCCCAGGATGTCGTCATGCTCAGCTTCGTCGCGTCAATTTTCATTTTGTCGAGGTGCGCAAGGTAGGTAGCACAGGCTGCATCGCATTTCGCGGCAACGTCGGCGGGAATGGTGACAGTGCCGTCGTCGGCTTGGGCATGGAGATCTCGCCAGTACGCAATCAGGTCCGGCTGTGAATCGGTCACGGTTTCGGCATCCTTCATTTCGATACTTCTAGCTCGGGAGCTCGGGATCGAGCCGGACTACGAGTTCATTGAGTTCTGTGCATGGGTCGTACTGCGGGGAATGGGCCAGTGCGCTCGTGTTCAGCGTCGTCATGATCAATTCGGCTCCAACCGTGAAGGCAAGGGCGCAATTCAGGGATGCATCGGCACCGACCTGCTGGTACTGGGTGGCGTCCCGCGTTCCCACTCGAGTCGGCTGGAGTCGGTCGAAGGTGGTCGCATCGCCGATGTAGTCGATACCTTTGAACCCCACGAATATCGAGAAGTAGTACTTGCTCGCCGGCGGCTGGTTCTCCCAGCCGCAGATCTTGAATCCGTTTTGATCGCGTCCGAATATCCCCGATTCCTCGGTCTCGGCGTTCAGTCCCGCTTGCTCGATGGCCTCGTCGGGGATGGTGCAGGGATTCCATGGCCCTGTGGGTGTCGAGATGATGGTGCTGGCCGCGGTCGGAGTCGCGTCATCTTCTGTAGCGCTCGCACAGCCCGTGAGCAGCAGAGGTATCGCCATTGCCGGGAGCCATCGACGTGCCCTGTGCATCGCTGTCGTCCATTCCTCGAGAACACCTATGTTCTTGGACGCAGTTCCGCCTCGTCCGGTTCCCGAGACGGTCGAATTCACGCCCCTCGTGGGGATTCGCACCGCGTCCAGGGGGTGCGGATTCCCACGAGGGGCGTAGATCGGCGGTACTCGAGCGCGATCGCCCGATGGGTTGCCATCATAGGTGCGTCACTGTGCGGCGTCGGTGAAACAGACTCGATGACTGCATGATCGAACAGACGCCACCGACGATTCGACTCCAAGATCCCTGTGTCGGGCTGTGTCACAGTCGCTTTCGCGCTTGCAGACGCTCCACGAGTCCGAGGTTGAATCTTTCGATGTCCTCGACGGTGAAGGTGTCGTCGCCGACAAGTGCGAAAGAGGGGCGTCGCAGGAAGTGCTCACCGCCCACGGGGATGCTCACCAATTCGACCAGGCGCTGGAGCCATCGAACGACCCGCAAGGACGAGGGGACGTGGTCGGCCAGCAGAAGGGTTCCGCCGGGCCGCAGCACTCGTGTCATTTCCGCGAGAGCGACGTCGGGTGAGGGGATCGCGCACAGGGAGAAGGTGCACACGACGGTGTCGAACGATGCGTCGGGAAACTGCAGTCCATGCGCATTGCCTAGCATCAGATTGGCATCGGGCATCACCGACTCTGCACGAGTTCGACCGCGCGCCAGCATGTCCGGGCTCAGTTCGATCCCGGTCAAGGCCGTCCGCTCCGGGTAGTGGTCGAGGTTGAGGCCGGTTCCCACCGCGATCTCGAGTACCTCGCCGGTGGCTCGAGAGCAGATCCAGGATCGGGTGTCTCGAAACAGAACGCGGTCGAGAAAGTTCATGTGCTTGTCGTAGTGGACCGACTGTTGGTCCCAGTATCGCTGCCACCTGTCATGCCGATCGGTCGGATGTGACGGCATAGGTCAGGCCTCCAGGTAGGCGTCGTGTCGCGCCTGTCATGTATACCCCGTGGGGTACGTAAAACTCAATCATTGATACCCCCGGGGGTACCGTGCTACCGTTCGGTCACCGCCCCCGACCTTTAAGGACACACAGTGAGTTCTACGGACGTTCGAACCGACGAGAGTTCTGCAGACAGCTCGCCGCCAGGGATCACCGGGGGGCCGTTGGCGCGCTTCGGTGCGCGCATGGCAGGCAATTTCAAGTGGGTGGTCACCGCGTGGCTCGTGGTCATCATCGGATTGGGAGCGTTTGCCCCGTCGGTGTTCGGCTCTCTCGCCGGTGCCGGTTGGCAATCCAACGGATCGGAGTCGGTCCAGGTTCGCGAACTCGCACAGGAGCACTTCGGCGGCAACTCTTCTGCCGCGATACAGGTGGTCGTGCACTCGGACACCGAGCAGGTGACGGATCCCGCTGTCGCGGCAGTCATCTCCGAGGTCACCGACATTTTGGCCGCCGACTCGCGGATTTCCGAGGTGATCCCCCCGCAACCGGGGATGTCGATCAGTCCCGACGGGCACACCGGAATCCTCATCGGTGGAGCGAACGGGACGACCGACGAGATGGTGAAGGCCGTCGACGATCTCAAGGGTGACTTGACCGCAGCCTCCACGGACTCGATCGAGGTCTACCCGACCGGAGCATCGGCGCTGTGGAGTGACTTCAACAAGGCCAACCACGACGCGATGATCAAGGCCGAAATCATCTCCTGGCCCGTCACATTGGCGATCATGGTGCTCGCGTTCGGATCGCTCGTCGCGGCAGGTCTGCCCCTACTGTTGACGCTGGCCGGTCTCGTCGCATCTGCTGGCGGGCTGGTTTTGCTGAACGAAATCACGCCGATCTCGGTGTGGGCCATGAACTTTGCGATGATGTTCGCGCTGGCGCTCGGTATCGACTACGCGCTCTTCCTAGTCGTTCGATTCCGGGATGCGCTCCGAAAGACCATCGACGCCGGACGGATCGACCCGCAGCGTGCAGTGGCAGAAACGATGGACACGGCAGGCAAAGCCGTCCTGTTGTCCGGTCTCACAGTGCTGATCAGCTTGTCTGCCGTGCTTCTGGTACCGGCACCTGCGGTACGCACGATGGCCGTGGGCATCATGCTCGCGGTGGTGTTCGTGCTCGCGGCCACCCTCACATTGCTCCCCGCAGTGCTGGGCAAGCTCGGACCCAAGGTCAATGCCGGCTCCCTCCCGTACGCGAAGCGTCAGGTGCACCGTTCGCCGAAATTCGCGTCCTGGGGTCAGTTGCTGCACAAGCATCCGTGGCCGTTCGCCATCGGCTCGCTGTTGATTCTGGTGGCGCTGTCGATTCCGGCACTGGGTCTCAAGGTCGCCATGCCATCCATTTCGGTTGTGCCCGAGGATGCTCCGGTTCGGCAGGGCTACGAATTGGTGCAGGCACAGATGGGTGAAGGTGCACCAGGAATGCTGCAGATCATCGCCCCCACATCGGAGGCGGAGCAGACCGCGCAGATCGCAGCGAGCGTCGACGGCGTATCGATGGTGACGCCGCCCATGCCCGCCATGGACGGATCCGACTTCGTCATGCTGCAGGCCATCCCGAACGTGGACCCGTCGGACCCCGTACTCGAGACCACACTCGACGCCTTGCGCGCCGAGCTGCCCGAGGGAGCGATCGTCGGCGGTGCACCCGCGGAGAACCTGGACCTGCAGACAGCGTTGAACGAGTATCTGCCGATCGTGGTGTCGGTGATCCTCGTGCTCGGATTCCTGCTGCTGCTGATCGCGCTGCAGGCGCCGCTGATCGCCCTGCTGGGGACCGTGGTCAGCCTGCTGTCCACCGGAGCGGCATTCGGTGTGGCGAAGCTGATCTTCCAGGACGGTCACGGCTCGTCGCTGCTCGGATTCACGCCGCAGGGATTCCTGAACGGTTGGGGCCCGGTGTTCTTCTTCGCGATGATCTTCGCAATCGCGATGGACTACACGGTGTTTCTGCTGTCGAGCGTCAAGGAACACTACGAGAACACCGGTGATCCGCACGGTTCTCAGATCGACGGAATGGCGCATTCGGGACGCGTGATCTTCGCGGCGGCAGCGGTGATGATCGCGGTGTTCTTCTCGTTCGCGCTCGCCGAACCACTGCCACCCAAGGAGATGGGAATCATTCTGGGTGTCGCCGTATTGCTGGACGCGATTCTCATCCGCTTGGTGCTGCTGCCGGTGTTGTTGCGCTTGACCGGCCACGCCGCATGGTGGTCACCCGCGTGGTTGCGTTCGGTACTCCCCAAGATCGGCTTCTCGCACAGCTGAGTCGTCACCGATCCAGAGCAACACAGTGGTGGCCGAGGCCGTCCGGCTTCGGCCACCACGACCACTCTTACCCCTAGGGGTAAACTGGAGTTTCATCGAACGAAGGACTGAACGACATGACCGGTGACACCGAAAGCATCGCATTGGTATTGAACCGTCTGCGGCGTGCGCAGGGTCAGCTTGCAGGGGTGATCGCCATGATCGAGAGCGGTCGTGACTGCAAGGATGTCGTCACCCAGCTGGCCGCGGTGTCGAAGGCTCTCGACCGGGCAGGCTTCAAGATCGTCGCCACCGGACTCCGTGAGTGCATCACGGGAGCGGAGACAGGCGAGAAAATGAGCGAAGCGGAACTCGAGAAGTTGTTTCTCGCCCTCGCCTGAGATTCTTCTGCCCACCCCGCAATGGAACGGGGTGGGCAGGACTATTTTCTGGAGAACATGCGGGACAGAAACCCTGGAGACGGCGGATCGGCGTCGTGACCCTTGCATCGATTCGACGAGGGAACGCCCCGCATCACCTGGTCGATGTGCTGGCCGCACCCTGCCCACGTCGTCTTTCCGCACTTCTTGCACGTGACGGCTCTACACATGATTTCTCCTCTGTCACTCGAACACCTGACTCCCACTATACCCAAGGGGGTATAGCGGTCAGGTCGAGTGGTGGTTCACACGACGGCGCTGTCGCCGCCCAACGTCATGATTGCCGCCTGCAGCAGCGCAGTGGCCTCATCGGCCACGTCGGCAAGCCCGGAGGCATCGGACAATCCGACCATGACCTGCGGATTCATCGCCTCCACGATCGTGCTGCCTCCGTCGGCTCGGACGACGACGTTGCAGGGCAGCAGCAACCCGACCTGCCGATCCGTATCGATCGCTCCCTTCGCCAATCGCGGATTGCAGGCACCGAGGATGACATAGCGTTCGATGTCGGCGTCGATCTTCGACTTCAACGTGGCCTGCATGTCGATTTCGGTGAGGATGCCGAAACCTTGTTCGGACAGCGCTTTTCGAGTGGCGTCCACAGTGTCCTCGAACGTGGTGTTCACTCGCGTGCTGATGGCCAATTCGGTCATGATGTTCCGATCCTTCGGTTGTCGAGGCTGACAATGCCGAGCATACCCGCATGGGTATCGCACAGCCGGTGAGATGTCGCGTATCCCGCTGACAGACCGGCGTCGATTTGGCATGGTGGAGGTATGCAGCGGCGCGCGGGCGAGAGTTGGTCCGCGGGACCGGTCTCAGGGGTAACCCCTGGGTACATCACGAGAAGCGAGCACTGCGTCCGAAGCAGCTCGGCACGCTTCGCGTGCTTGACTGCTCCGAGGACGAAAGATTTCGGTCGCCCCGCGCCGTTGCATGTCACAGCGTTGCATCTGATCGACAGCCGTCCATGACCGAACGCGAATTGTCCCCACGGGCCGCTGCGACACTGGCTCGGTTGGCGGCTGATGCCGAGTGGACGCGATCAGGCCTCGAGGTCGCGTTCGCGCGTCTCACGCCTGAGAAGGCGTCGTGGTTGGCCGATCGCATCATCAATCTGTATCCGAGCCCGCCGTTCGACGAGGCATCGATATTCGTTCTGCTGCGCGATCTCCCGTTCATCTCGGAGCCTTCGAGGTCTTCGCAGCGACCGCAAGTGCGTACCGGCCGCAAACCCTGGCGATTCGAGGTGCCGCGCTACGAAACGACCGGTCAGCTCGCTCGTTCCCTCGACCTGACGATTTCCGAAATAGAATGGTTCGCCGATCTGCAGGGCAGACTCCGAACCGCACCGTTCCCGTTGCAGCACTATCGGTCTGCGCGACTCGACAAGCGGCAGGGAATCCGCCTGCTGGAGGTTCCGAAACCACGACTGCGCGAGATCCAGCGAAAGATATTGCGCCGCATCCTCGATCCAATACCGGCACATCCGGCGGCGCACGGCTTCCGAAAGGCGCGCAGCCCGCGAACATTTGCGATGCCCCACGCCGAACGCGACGTGGTGATCTCCGTGGATCTCCGACGCTTCTTCCCGTCGATCGGCTTCGATCGAGTGGTCGCGATCTTCGAGGCGGTCGGCTACCCACGGAGGGTCGCGGCAAATCTCGCAGCGCTGTGTACGACGGTCACCCCGGCCGGCGAGTTGATCGGGATGGACCGCCCCACCGCAGCGAGGCTTCGTGCCACCCATCTGCCGCAGGGTGCGCCCACGTCTCCTGCGTTGGCGAATCTCGCTGCACGACAACTCGATATCCGAGCGAGCGGACTGGCCCGATCTGTTGGAGCCCGCTACAGCCGATACGCAGACGACCTGGCGTTCTCCGGCGGTGCGGACGTCGACGTCGACAGACTGCTCTGGCTGATCTCCCAGATCGCTCACGACGAAGGCTTCACGATCCATCCGGACAAGACCAGGGTCCGACGCGCGCATCAGAGACAACAGCTCACCGGACTCGTGGTCAACTCGTGGCCGGCAGTGCCGCGAGAAGAGTACGACAATCTCAGGGCGCTGCTGCACAACTGCATCACCGCCGGCGTTGCCGAACAGAACCGAAACGACCACAACGACTTTCGGGCCCATGTCTACGGACGCATCGCCCGCATCGGCGAGACCAACGAGACGCGACGAGCAAAGCTGCTGAGTATGGCGTCGCAGGTGAACTGGGACTGAGCCGCGAATCAGCTCCTCTGATTCGGATTCCAGCCTCCGATCGCAGGCGGGAATACAGAACTGAGGAGCCGATACGCCTCAGAGGGCTCGCACTCGCAGAAGCACTCCGGTCTGCGGGAACAACACCGGGAGTGCCACACCGGCCTGCGCGAGCATCGCACCCGACAGTTCCAGTACCCCGCCGTCGGCGATCCACGGCGGCAGTTGGATACCGTTGCCGAGATCGCTCAGTTCACGCACGAAATCGACGCGATACCTGAGAGAGGGATCGAGACCCGGGAGGCGCACGCGATCCGTGCGGTCCTCGGCCGAGGTGTCCATCCGCACCACTGCGTACGCGCCCTCGGAGAAGTCCGATGCCACGACGCCGTGGACCCAGACGCTCGGGTCGGGGTGGTCGGAGCGCACCACGTCGCCGGTGTGCAGTAGCCCGCGCAAATCCTTGTACAACGTGGTCCAGGCTGCCAGGTACTCGTGATCCTCGGACGATAGTTCGGTGACGTCCATCTCCAACCCAGCGTGGCCGAACAGGGCTGTCAAGCACCGGAATTGGAGCGTGGACCACCGGCCTGATGTGTGCGCGATCTGCGGCCCGACCTGGGATCCGATCAGCTCCGGCGGCAGCAACTGCGTGGTCCACCGCTGCAGCCGTTGACGTTCGAGCGGATCGTTGGTGTCCGACGCCCATACCCGGTCGGTGTGTTCGAGGACCTCGAGGTCGATGCGGGCTCCGCCCGATGCGCAGGACTCGAACTCGACCTGTGGATGTCGGGATCGCAAGGCGTCGAGTAACCGATAGAACGCCGAGGTCTGAGCATGCACGGCAGCGCGTCCGTCGGAGTCGACCGCCAACATCAAGTCGCGGTTGTGATCCCACTTCACGTAGTCCGGCCGCTCGTTCGCCAACACCGTATCGATGGCCGAGAGGAGATAGTCGAAGACATCCTGTCGCGTCAGATTCAGCACATGCTGATGACGCCACTCGAGTGGAACTCGACCCGGTGCTGCGAGCAGCCAATCGGGATGCGTCCGAGCGATATCGGAGTCCAGGTTCACCATCTCGGGCTCGAACCACAGCCCTGGACTCATGCCGAGCTTTCGGACGTGGTCGAACAGCGGAGCCAGCCCATCGGGCCAGACGCCCTCGTCCACCTGCCAGTCGCCGAGGCCTGCCTTGTCGTCACGTCGGTGGCGGAACCAGCCGTCGTCGAGCACGAATCTTTCGACGCCCACGCGCGCGGCGACGTCCGCGATGTCCCGAAGGCGGGTGAGATCGTGATCGAAGTAGACGCCTTCCCAGACGTTGAGCACCACCGGACGCGGCGACGTGGGATGCGTCGAGCGGGAACGCATCCAGCGATGCAGCGCGTGCGCCGAACCGTCCAGTCCAGCAGCGGAGTACACGAAGTGCACCCACGGAGTCGAGTAGGGTTCACCGACCTGCAGAATTACCTCGCCGGGGGCGAGCAGCTCACCGCCGCCCAGCACGCCCGAGGCCTGACCGGCACGCTCGGGCAGGCGCTCCGCCAGGTGCAGGTGATCGCCGCTCCAGGCGACATGGGCACCCCACACCTCGCCGCTGCGGAAGCCGAAGCCCTCGCTGCCTGCGGTGAGTACCAGGGTGGCGTCGTGCCCGGTTCTTCCGCGACGCGAGGCCCGCGCCACCGTGCCGTGATCGAACCGTCGACGCTGCGGGGTGCGTTCGCGGCAGTGCCGGCCCGTCAGATCGAGCAGTTCGGTTGCAGTGTCCGGCAACGGCATCAGGGTCACGACGCCGTCGACGGTCAGGGGTCCGCCCGAGACGTTCCGGACACCCTGACGGACCCGCAGTGATCCACCGACCTCGAGCGACAGTTCGATCGACCACGAGATGCCGAGCTCGCTGTCGGAAGCGTCCACAGTGCAACCGAATTCGGTAGTGGACACGGTCACATCTGCCCACCGCGGGTACTGCACCGAACCGTCGCGATGCATTGCCAGAGCGGGGGTGCCCTGCCAGGCGTCGTCGCCACCAGGTGCCAGGGTGAGCCACCGAGGTACGTCGACACTCGAGTGCGGAACCGCGGGTATTGCGGCCCGGCGCAGTTCGGCGAGATCGTGATCGGAGAGTTCACCGAGATCGGTACCCCAGTGCAGCACGGCCGGAACCGCGGTGGACGACGGGCCGAGGATCACCATGACTCCGTCACGGCGCAGGACGGTGAAACTCACTTGTTGGCACCCATCGTCAGACCGGAGACGAAATGTCGTTGCAGCGCAATGAAAACCAACACCGTCGGCAGTGCCACCAGCACCGAACCGGCGGCGAGGAGGTTGGTGTCGGTGAAGAAGCTGCCCTGCAGATTCTGCAGCGCCGTCGTCACCGGGAGCTTGTCGCCGCTGACCATCAGGGCCAGGGCCCAGAAGAAGTCGTTGTAGATCCACGTCACCATGAGTGTCGCGAGGGCAGCCAGCGCGGGACGGCAGAGCGGCATGACGACCTGCCAGTACTGCCGGAACAACCCGGCTCCGTCGACGGTCGCGGCCTCGAGCAATTCGTGGGGCACGGTCTTCATGTAGTTGCTGAGCACGAAGACGCAGAACCCGGTCTGGAATGCGACGTGCACGATGATCAGTCCCCAGTAACTGTCGTACAGCGAGCCCGAGGAACTCATCCAGTACGGAACCGGAATTGCGTTGTACAGCCGGAAGAGTGGGGTCAGCAGAGTCTGCTGGGGTAGCAGGTTGCCGGCGATGAACACCGCCAACATGAAGATGTTGAACTTCCAGCTGAACCGCGCCAGGATGAACGCCGCCATCGAGCCGAAGAACAGGATGAGCAGCACCGACGGAACGGTGATGATCAGCGAGTTGAGGAAGTAGTGCGGGATGCCGCCGATCTGCCACGAGTCGATGTAGTTGTCGAACGTGAATCCGCCCACCGACAGGTACCCGTTGAGCAGCACATAGTCGTAGCTGCGGAACGAGTTGTACACCGCCCACGCCAGCGGAAACAGCCAGGCCAGTGCCATGACCGTCAGCAGCACGTAGATCGCGATCTGCGCAGTGCCCGCGCGTCGACGATTGGCGACGGCCGCGCGATTGCGGGTCAGCGGATCGCGCTCGGGAGGTGCTGTGCGCGTGAGTGAAGTGGTCATCAGTCTTTGCTCCGAAGAACGATGGCGAGGTACAGGGCGATGAAGACGAGTGAGATGCCGAGCATGATGGTGGCCAGTGCCGAACCGAATCCGATGCGGCTCGCCTCACCGACGACGTTCGCCGTCACGAGCGCCGAGATCAGCTCGAGTCCGTTGCGGCCCTTGTTGATCACCCACACCAGGTCGAAAGCGCGTAGCGCCTCGATGACGGTGATGACGATGATCAGCAGGTTGGTGTTCTTCATCAGCGGGAAGATGACGCTGAAGAACGTGCGAATCGGTCCAGCACCGTCCATCACCGCGGCCTCGCGGACGGACGGGTCGATGGCCTTGAGACCGGCCAAATACAACAGCATGATGTAGCCGGTGTGCCGCCAGCCTGCTGCGACCATGACGGCCCAGATGTTGATGTCCGGATCGCCGAGCCAGTCGACGTCGGTACCGAGCAGGCTGTTGAGGACGCCGCCCTCGGTGGAGTAGATGAGCTGCCAGATGAAGCCGATGAGGGCCATCGACAGCACCACGGGGATGTAGAAGATGCTCTGGTAGAGCCGAGATCCCTTGAGGTTCTTGTCCAGCAGGATCGCCAGCAGGATGCCGATGACGGTGGGGACGAGGAACAGGAACACCAGCCACAGCACGTTGTTCTGCAACGCCTGCTGGAACGGTGGATACGCCTGCACCGCGTCGACGTAGTTTTGGGTACCGATCCACTCGATACTCGACGTGCCGCCGATGCCGTCCCACCGTGCGAACGACAGGATCACCGTGAAGACCGTGGGGATCCAGACGAGTCCGATGACGATCATCGCGGGAACGCCGAGCATCATCGCGATGGTCCACTTCTCGCGAACACTGCGCCTGATCTTCGGCGACTTGACCCGTTCGGGTGCGGTCATGGCATTACCTGATCTCGACGTGGGTGAATGGTGTGGGGGCGAGCGGGATTCATGTTCCGAACACCGCCGACTTCTGACGCTCGATACTGCGGACCAATCCGTCGACGTCGTTCGGGTTGCCGATGAACTGTTGCAGGGCCGGGATCATGACGATCGACGCGAAATCGGGGCGAGTGTCGCGGTCGAAGAACTGCGTGATCTCTCCGGCGTTCTGGACGAGGTCTGCCGACTTGCGCACCAGCGCAGGGAAATCCGACAGGTCGGCGTCGCGGTGGGCGGGAATGGCCTGCGGATCCTGCTTCGCGTAGGCGACGGCAGGTTCGGGGCCGGTGAGGAAGGTCAGCAGCTTCTCGGCACCGGGGCGATTGCGTGGATCGGCCCGCATCATGAAGCCGTCCATCGGTGCCTCGACCGCGGAACTGCCGATGGCGGAGTCGAGTTCGGGGAAGGGAAAGAAATCGAGGTCGTCGCGGTCGGGCCCGGCGGGAAAACTCTGCGCGACGAACATGCCGGCGACCAAGGACCCGACGCTCTTGTTGAGCAACGCCGTCTGAGCGTCGGCGATCTTTCGACCCAGCGGTTGTGGCTGATGGAACGGTAGAAGCTCACGCCACGTGTCGAATACGGTGCGGACGCGATTGTCGGTCCAGCTGACGTCACCGGCCAGCAGGGTGCGGTGGAAGTCGACTCCGTTGAGGCGCAGGTTCAGGTAGTCGAACGTCCCCATCGGCGGCCATCCGTCGCGGGCACCGAAGCCGATCGGGGTGACGCCGTCGGCCTGCATCTGCTTGCTCAGGGTGACCCACTGGTCGTAGGTCTTGGGTGGTTCGTACCCACGCTCGGCCCACAGGCTCGGGCGGTAGAACACTGCCCACGGGTAGTAGAAGAACGGAATCAGATACTGATTGCCGTCGGATCCGGTCGAGTTCTCCTTGAAGGAGTCGCTGTATCCGCCGCCGTTGCTCGCCCACACGCTCGAGACGTCCTCCACCAGACCCTTGTCTGCGAAGTACTTCATTCGATAGCCGCCCATCCAGGTGAACACGTCGTCGGGCGTGCCCTGGAGGTAGTTGTTGACGTTCTCCTGGAACGACGTCGAGTCGACGGTGTTGACGCGGATGTCGCCACCGGTCTGCTGCCGATACATGGCGACGACGTCCTCGACGCCGACCTTGGAGTTCTTGTCCGACAGCCGTGAGCCGAGCGTGATCGTGTTGGGATCGAGACTGCTCGAGCACGACGACAGCACGCCACCTGCGGTGATCGCACCCGCGGCGACGAGCGCAGACCTGAGGAAGTCGCGCCGAGACGGCTGCCAGGTACGCGGCCACTCGTGTGGGTTCATGAGAGTCCTTCGACGGAAAATATCGATAACGATCAGAAGTGAACATTCCGCTGTGCGTTCCGCGGTACTCAACTGACCGTTCGGGGTGATGCAGGTTACAGAAACACGACGCAATGGCGTCTGTCAAGCTTTTCGACGCCCGCTCACCAGCGTCAGTAAGAAAATGTTCATTCATGTTGACATCTGAGGACGTCTCGTTCATATTGTGAGCATGGACACAGCGCGACGCAGCACCTGGCCGACCCAGGGAATCTCCTTCGGGGGCGACTACAACCCCGAGCAGTGGCCCGAGGACGTCTGGCGACGCGACGTAGAACTCATGCACGAGGCCGGCGTCGACTTCGTGACCGTCGGTGTCTTCTCCTGGGCTCGCCTGCAGCCGACCGCCACGACGTGGGACTTCGAGTGGCTCGATCGCGTCATGGATCTGATGCACGAGGGCGACATTCGCGTGGACCTGGCCACGGCCACCGCGTCGCCGCCGCCGTGGTTGGCCACTGCCTACCCGCAGATGCGTCCGGTGGACGATCGCGGTTACCGCTACGCCATCGGTAGCCGTCAGACCTGGAGTCCCAGTTCCGCTGTGTACCGCGAACATTCACTGGTACTGGTCGAGAAGATCGCGCACCGCTATGGTGAACACCCGGCGCTCGCCATGTGGCACGTCTCCAACGAACTCGGTTGCCACAACGCACTGTGCTACTCCGACGACAGCGCACACGCATTCCGGGAGTGGCTCAGCGCCAGGTACATCGACCTCGAGACCCTCAACACCGCGTGGGGCACCGACTTCTGGAGCCAGCGCTACAGCGATTGGGAAGAGATCGTTCCCCCGTCGGTGAGCACCACGTTCGGTAATCCCACGCACCAGCTCGACTGGCGTCGATTCTGCTCCGACGCACTCCTCGAGCAGTACCGCGCCGAGAAGGCAGTGCTGAACCGCATCACCCCTGACGTGCCGGTCACCACCAACTTCATGGTGGGTATGGGGCAGGGACCCGCGCTCGCCGGCAACATGGACTATGCGTCCTGGGCTCCGGAACAGGACATCGTCTCCACCGACCACTACCTGGTCGGACCCGAAACCGGTGATGGCGCAGCGCATCACAAGCTCTCGTTCTCGGCCGACCTCACACGCGGCGTCGCGGGGCGTCGACCCTGGTTGTTGATGGAACATTCCACCAGCGCCGTCAACTGGCAGCACATCAACCGCGCCAAGGTGCCCGGCGAGATGATGCGCAACTCGCTGGCACACATGGCACGTGGAGCAGACGGCATCGCCTACTTCCAGTTCCGAGCCTCCAAGGCCGGAGCGGAGAAATTCCACTCCGCACTGGTGCCGCACGCAGGCGAGGACTCCGCCCGGTGGCGTGAGGTCGTCGAACTCGGTGCGGCACTGCGTCGCATGGCCCCGGTGGCAGGCAGCACCGTCGACGCGCGGGTCGCCGTGCTCTTCGACTGGGCCTCGCAGTGGGCGTGCGAACAAGAGGGCCATCCGTCGATGGCGATGCAGCCCATGGAGATTGCCCGCCGCGCCCATCACGGGTTCACTTCCGCGGGCGTGACCTGCGATGTCGTCCCGTCCTCGATGGACCTGAGCGACTACGACGTGATCGTGGTTCCGGCCCTGTACCTGTGCAGTGACGAGACCGCTGCACGGATTGCCGACGCGGCCGAGGCGGGTGCGCAGGTGCTCGTCACTGCTTTCTCGGGAATCGCCGACGAGGACGACCACGTGCGACTCGGCGGCTACCCGGGGGCCTTCCGAGAGTTGCTCGGAGTCCGCGTCGAGGAGTTCTTCCCGCTCGCCGAGGGCGAGACCCTGTCCCTCGACGACGAGACCGTCGGTGAGATCTGGAGTGAATATCTCACCGCATCCGAGGATGTCGATGTTCTCGCGCGGCATACGCAGGGCCATTTGCGCGGCGTTCCCGCGCTGACCAAGCGGACCGTCGGCACCGGCGCTGCCTGGTACGCGGCCACCGTTCCCGACGCGGACGGCTGGGTGGCACTGACCGACAAGCTCTGCGGTGCAGCCGGTATCGAGACTCGACGTGACCTGGGATCCGATGTGGAGATCGTGCGGCGCTCGGCGGGGGAGCAGTCCTGGCTGTTCGTGCTCAATCACGGAAGTGACAAGGTGAGTGTGCCGGCCACCGGTACCGATCTGGTCAGCGGCGCACACGTCGACGGTGAGCTGATCGTGGCTGCGGGCGGTAGTGCAGTGATTGCCGAGAACAGCTGATGCTCGCCCATCAGCGTCAGCAGAAGATCCTCGACCAGGTGACCGCGCAGGGTGCGGTCAAGGTCGCAGATCTGGGTACTGCACTGTCGGTGTCGGACATGACCATTCGACGCGACGTCAACGAATTGGTGGCGCGCGGTCTGGTCGAGCGGGTGCACGGCGGTGTCACGCTGCCACGATCGGCGAGCGTGTTCGAGCCGGGCTTCTCCGCGAAGTCCGAACTGGATCGAGATGCCAAGGCGGACATAGCCAAGGCCGCAGCGCGGTTCGTGCGACCGGGGACCTCCATCGGCATCTCCGGCGGTACCACGACTCACGCGCTCGCTCAGGAACTACTCGACATCCCGGACATCACCGTCGTCACCAATTCGCTTCCCGTCGCCGAGGTCTTCCACACCGGTGGCCGAACGGATCAGACCGTCCTGCTCACCGGCGGACAACGCACGCCCTCCTATGCGCTGGTCGGACCACTCACCGTCAGCGCATTGCAGAGCATCCACCTGGACATGCTGTTCCTCGGAACGCACGGAGTGGACATCGAATCCGGGCTCACCTGCCCCAATCTGATGGAAGCACAGACCAATCAGGCGCTGGTGGCATCGTCTCGACGCGTCATCGTGCTGGCCGACCACACCAAATGGGGTGTCCGCGCGCTCGCCAACACCATTCCGCTCTCCCGCGTCGACGTGTTCGTCACCGATGCCGGGCTCGACCCCGGCGTGCAGGACGCGTTGTCCGAGGTGGTCGACGACGTGGTGATCGCCGGAGGACCCGTCGACACGAACGAGGAACGAGTACTCGATGACCGCGCATGACGCCACGACGCACGCACTGCGCAAGACGTCGACCACTCTGGCCGACGGCCGCGAGCTGATCTACTACGACGACACCGAGCCCTACGTCTCCGGCGGAGCCACCCGAGACCTGGTCGATACCCGGGCACTCTCGCCGTCGATGTCGCAGTCGCAGATGCGATTCGACGTCCTCACAGGCGAATGGATCGTCATCGCCGCGCAGCGAATGGACCGCACGTTCCTGCCCCCGGCCGACGCGTCGCCGTTGGCACCGAGCCGGCCGGGCCGCCCGGCCACCGAGATCCCGGCGTCGGACTACGACGTGGTGGTGTTCGAGAACCGGTTCCCATCACTGTCCGAAACTGCTGCACAACAGACGCTTCCGACAGAGGTGGACGGCGAGGCGCTGTGGCCGCTCGCGCCCGGCACCGGACGCTGCGAGGTGATCTGCTTCGCCAGTGATCCCGAGGCTTCCTTCGTCTCGCTGGAGCTCTCCCGCGTCCGCACCATCATCGACGTCTGGGCCGATCGCACAGCGGCTCTGTCGGCAATACCGGGCGTGCAGCAGGTGTTCTGCTTCGAGAACCGTGGCAAGGAAATCGGCGTCACGCTGACGCACCCGCACGGTCAGATCTACGCCTACCCCTACCTTCCGCCCCGCACCGACGCCATGATGCGACAGTCGCGCACACACTTCGAGCGCACCGGTCGAGTGCTGCTGGCCGATGTACTCGCCGCCGAGCTGCGTTCGGGTCGACGCATCGTCGTCGATGCCGAACACTGGGTCGCGTACGTCCCGGCGGCGTCGCGCTGGCCCGTCGAGGTACATCTCGCTCCTCGTCGCGACGTTGCGGACCTGGCCGAGTTGAACAGTCCCGAGCGGGACGAACTGGCCGGGGTCTATCGTGATCTGCTGCGCGGCGTCGATGCATTCTTCGACGGCGTCGACGAAGTGCCGTACATCTCGGCGTGGCATCAGGCCCCCGTCGGAGCTGATCGCGAACTGGGACGTCTGCACCTGCAACTGTTTTCGATGATGCGTTCACCGGGTCGGATGAAATTCTTGGCCGGATCCGAATCGGCGATGGGGGCGTGGGTCAACGACACCACACCCGAGCGGATTGCCGATCGGTTGCGCGAGGTGTTGACGTGAACTGGCTCGACGTCGTTGCCGAGGAGGACCTCGCCGATAGTGCCGCCGCGCTGTTTCGTAGCGCATTCGGCGGCGAACCCGACGGCGTCTGGATCGCTCCCGGACGCGTCAATCTCATCGGTGAGCACATCGATTACGCAGGCGGACTGGTGTTGCCGTTCGCGCTGCCGTACGCAACCGCAGTCGCTGTACGGCGGCGCGAGGACACCACGATGCGTGCCGTGTCCACACACACCGACGAGCCGTGGACCGGTGAGCTCGGCGACATCGGGCCGGGCACGCCGTCGGGCTGGGCCGCGTACGTGGCAGGTGTGTCCTGGGCACTGCGGGAACACGGTGTGGGCGGAGTCGATGTTGCCGTGCACTCCTCGGTACCGGTGGGCTCGGGCCTGTCGAGCTCGGCGGCCCTCGAATGCTCGTTCGCGCTGGCGCTCGACGACCTCTTCGATCTGCAGGTCGATCGGAAAGTGTTGATCAACGCCAGTATTCGGGCCGAGAATGAGATCGCCGGTGCGTCGACCGGCGGCATGGATCAGAACATCGCGATGTCGGCCCAGTCGGGACATGCGCTGCTACTCGACTGTCTCGACGGTTCGACGCGTCAGATTCCCCTCGATCTCGCCGCGTCGGGAACTCGGTTGCTGGTGATCGACACCAATGCGCCGCATCGGTTGGTCGACGGCCAGTATGGGGAACGCCGGAAGTCGCTGGACACCGCGTACGCCGAATTGGGGGTGACGACGCTGCGCGGTCTCGATCTGGACAAGGCGGTATCGGGACTCGTCGACGACACCCTGATCGCGCGAGTTCGCCACGTGATCAGCGAAATTCGCCGAGTCGAACAGTCTGCCGAACTGCTCGACCGCGGCGCCGCAGGAGTCGAACTCGGTGAGTTGATGACGGCCTCGCACGCGTCCTTGCGAGACGACTACGAGGTCAGCTCACCGGAGCTGGACAGTGCGGTCGATGCGGCGCTGCGCGCGGGTGCATACGGGGCCCGGATGACCGGCGGGGGATTCGGCGGCTCTGCCATTGCGCTGGTTCCCTCGGAGCTGGTCCAGGCCGTCGCGGACGAGATCGCTACCGGTGCAGCGCGATCCGAACTGCCGGAACCCACTTTTCTGACCGCCGAGCCCTCCGGCTCCGCGCATCGATTCTTCTAACCTCTACAAAGGAGTACTCCCATGGCACAGGTCACGTACGAAGGAGCGACCAAGCTCTATCCGGGATCGGACGTCGCGGCGGTCGAATCGTTGGACCTCGCCATCGAGGACGGCGAGTTTCTGGTTCTCGTCGGTCCGTCCGGCTGCGGAAAGTCCACCTCGTTGCGCATGCTCGCCGGGCTCGAGGACGTCGACTACGGTGCCATCAAGATCGGCGATCGCGACGTCACCTCGCTGGCACCGAAGGAACGCGACATCGCGATGGTGTTCCAGAACTACGCGCTGTACCCGCACATGACCGTCGCCAAGAACATGGGCTTCGCACTGCAGATCGCCGGCATGGACAAGGCCGAAGTGGGCCGACGCGTCGAGGAGGCGGCGAAGATTCTCGACCTCACCGACTACTTGGGCCGCAAACCCAAGGCGCTCTCCGGCGGTCAGCGTCAGCGTGTCGCGATGGGCCGCGCGATCGTGCGGAACCCGCAGGTGTTCCTCATGGACGAGCCGCTGTCCAACCTCGACGCCAAGCTCCGCGTTCAGACCCGCACGCAGATTTCGTTGTTGCAACGCAGGCTCGGCACCACCACGGTCTACGTCACCCACGATCAGGTCGAGGCCATGACGATGGGTGATCGCGTGGCGATCATGAAAGCCGGTGTGCTGCAGCAGTGTGCCAGCCCGAAGGAGCTGTACGAGCGCCCGGTCAACGCCTTCGTCGCCGGGTTCATCGGCTCTCCCGCGATGAATCTGTTCGAGGTGGACGTGGTCGCCGGAGCCGCGAAGCTGGGCTCGCTGTCGGTCCCCATCGAGCGCGCCATCGCCGACCGGATCGACGGCAGCCGCGTCACGATGGGCGTGCGACCGGAAGCGTGGACGCTCTCCGAGTCCGGAACCGACATCGTCGTCGACGTCGTCGAGGAACTCGGTGCGGACGCCTACATC
Source organism: Rhodococcus cerastii (assembly GCF_033042195.1). Classification (NCBI taxonomy): domain Bacteria; kingdom Bacillati; phylum Actinomycetota; class Actinomycetes; order Mycobacteriales; family Nocardiaceae; genus Rhodococcus; species Rhodococcus cerastii. The sequence goes on along the minus strand of NZ_JAWLKF010000004.1, from coordinate 163,744 downwards.
TACGGCCGGACCGTCGAGGACGCGTCGAACCTCGGCACCGTCGGGGCACAGATCATCGCGCGCATCCCCGATATCGCAACCCCGTCGCAGGGCGATGTCCTCCGAATCGCTCCACGCGCCGAGTCCGCTCACTACTTCTCGACGACAACAGGATTGAACCTGCGCCCCTAGGGCCACCTCTCGCTTCTCAACGGCTGTTGCGTTAGTCTCCTCGGCGGGGTGAGTCCGATCTGCACCGATTGCGGATCCACATTTTCCGGGGGATACGAAATGTCGAAGAAGTGGTTGCGCGGCGTCGTGGTGTCTGCAGCGGCGGTCGCGTTGTGTCCGATTGCTACGGTCTCGGCGGATCCTGCGCCGAGTCCGGCACCAGCGACCATCATGGGGTCCATCGACAACGGGCCGGGTCACTTCAGCGTTTTCCGTACCGTCGACAGCGGCCAGCGTCCGACCGCGGAGGACAACGCGGCGTGCAACGACTACTTCGGCTCCCCGCGTTCGTCGACCGTTGTCGAACGCCTCGACGCGCGGATGTACACCTTCACCCACGACCCGTCGACGGGCTTCTTGCAGAACCCGACGGCTCAGAACGTCGGACCGATCTACGTGTGCGCCGGGCCGATCATCGACGGCCAGGCCTTCCTCGACCAGTGGGGCGCACTGACAGCCCCGGGACTGGGCGAGTTGTCGATGTATGGGCCGTGCGGGATCGAGTTCATGATCGGGTTGCCCGGTCGCGCGGCCGTCGATTGTGTTCTGCGAGTGAACCCCAACGATTCCGGGGTCATCGACGGTGTCGCGACCAGCAACTCGATCGCCAACCCGCTTCGCCTGCCGGACGGACGCACCGGCTCGCTGTGGACGCTCTACACGCTCGGTGAAGGGACTGCTCCCGTGCCGGAACCCGTTGCGGGAACACCGCAACCGACCGGTTCGGTGAAGTACAGCGTCGGGCGCGAGGTGAACTCGGTCTCGACCGGAAGCACTCCCGCATGCCCGGGTGGAGTGCGCACGACGGAGATTCACGCGGTGTCGGTGGACGCCGCTACCGGCGCGGCATCGACCGAGCCCTCCGCGGACGTCGCAGCCACCGCATCGATCTGCTACCAGAACCCGTCGTCTCCGGATTTCGGCGCATCGTTGAGCATCACGAGCTACGGTGTCACGCCTGCGCTCACGGCCACGTCCACCGGACAGTGCCGTCGTATCGATCTGCCGATCGAACCGGGCACCGTGCAGCAGTCCTGCGGCTTCACCTTGCCGCCGCAGCCTGCTCTCGGTCTGACCGGCGGACAGGTGACACTCAACGGTCTGGTTCCGACGAACGATGCTGCAGGATCGGCAAACTCGGCCATCTGGACCACCTCGTTCCTCGGTTCCATCACCCCTCGATGAGCGGACGTCGGATCGGGGTGCGCCTCGATCCGGTGCTACCGTCGGCCGGTGCACCTCGTCGTTCCCTCCGATGACTTCGCCGCCGCCTGGGAGGCTTACGCTGGAGCGAGCCGGAGGCGTACGTGTCGACTTCATCGGGTCGGCGGTTCGCTTCTCGATTCCCGTGCCCTGAAGAATCGGGTGCAGCTGACCGCGCTCACCGCGGTCCAGTGCACCCGATTTTGTTCTCTTGACCCTCACACTGTGTGAGACGAGAACCTCGGAGGGTCATGTTCAGCATTGGAGAGTTCGCATCGATCGGCCGGGTGTCGGTTCGGATGCTTCGGCATTACGACGAGATCGGGCTGTTGACGCCGGCACGGGTGGATCCGTTCACGGGCTATCGCTCGTACGACGGTTCGCAGTTCGAGGTTCTGGGACGCATTCTCATGTTCAAGGACCTCGGGTTCAGGCTCGACGAGGTGACGCAGATCGTGCACGGCCAGGTCGATGATGATCGGCTACGCGAGATGCTCGCCGCGAAGCGTGATGATGTCGCGCGTCGACTCGATCTCGATGCCGCTCGTCTGCGTCGCATCGATGCGCGTCTCTCCCACACCGAAGGGATTTCGATGATCACCGTGGACACCAAGTCGTTGCCACCCACCCGTGTTGCCCTCGTCACCGATACCGCCGCCGGGTTCGGGCCCGAGAACATCGGCCCGGTCATCGGCCCGATGTACGCCCGACTCGCCCAGACGCTCGCTGGGCACGGCGTGACGTTCGGGCCGTCGTCGATCGCCATGTACGAAGCCGTCGACGACGGGGACGGCAGCGGCATCACCGTGCATGCCGCATTCGAGGTGACACCTGAGGTCGTTTCGGGTGAGGGCTTCGAGGTTCGTGAGCTTCCGCCCGTCGAACTCGCGGTGACCACCGTTCACCACGGTTCGATGGCCACGATCGGTGAGACGTGGGAACAGTTCATGGCGTGGATCGAGGCCAACGGCTACGAACTCTCGGGTGTCTGCCGCGAGTACTACCTGGTATCGGAGCCGCAGCCGCAGGAGAACTGGGTCACCGAGCTGCAGCAGCCGGTGGTTCGACGTCAGGACGCCTGAGCGAACTCCACGAGGGCGGTGCACTGGCAGCCGCCGGTGACCTCCTCGCATTCGAGCACCAGGAAGTGGCGGACGTACTCGAGGTCCACGCAGTCCGGCTCCGTGCACTCCGCACCGCCGACCGCGTGGATCACGAGTGTGCCGTGGCAGGTATCGAAGCGTGCGGACATGCGAATCCCTTTCTGTCGTATCTCTCTACATCCTTGATATCACCGGGCTCCGACAAGTTCGGGAGAAGACGAGCGTGTTCGACGCCTGAGCTGGGTCGCGATCATGATCGTCAGAGCCGGAATCCAGGCGTATCCCAGGGCGGTCCTGATGATGGTCCGGTCGCCCAGCCACGCCCCGGCCGACACCAGTACACCTGCCCACACGACAGCGGCCAGCAGGCTGAGCACCACGTATTCGCGATGCCGCAGTGAGGAGGTCGCCACGAGTCGGGGCGTGATGGTGCGGACACCCCCGATGAGGTGACCGGCAGTGGCGACAGCGCGTGGTCGTGATCGTGCGTGTGTGGCCAGCCCGTGGACAACCCTGATCACCGCGGCGGGCAGCGCCGACTCCGCGCGCCCGAGACCCAACACCGTGCCGGTGCGGCGACCGTGCCAGAACGCCCACTGCGCCCCCAGGCTCGACGCGACCGCGGCGGTGACGACGGCAGGGAGCCACGGTACGACGCCGATCGACGTCAGCACCCCGAGCGTGATCGGGACGCTGTTTCCTGGTGTGAAGAGACCGAGCAACGACGCGGACTCGAACGCCAGCAGCACGAATACGACGGCGAAGACGACCCATACGGGCACGGACGACAAGCGGTCGACGTCGAGGATGTTCAGGTTCATACTTGTCGAATCTGGTCGACCGTGGCACGGAAAACACCACGATCGACCCACGGATCGACGGTAGGGCCAGCCCTACCTCGGGCCGTGGGTTCACACTGCGGACAAGCCGACGACACCCGACTTAGGCTGATCCGCATGAACGAGGCTCTACCGATTCCCGTGAATCCACTCAGGGCGTGGATATCGCCGCACTGGTGGCTTGCGGTGGCGTCGTTGCTGGCATCGACGGTCGCCGGGCTGGGCGGTTGGATGATCCTGGGTCTGCTGATTCTGGCGGTGTGCGCCTTGCCGTTTGCGCTCAGCGGTGTGCTCGTCTTCGCGCTGACGATAGTGGCGCTCAAGTGGATGGACCGTGCAGCGCGTGCCGGAATCGGTTTCACCGGTGGAATTGCCATCGAGGGCCCCGAAGTGACCGTGTACCCGACCAGTTGGCGCAAGTTCGTCTGGTGCCTCCGCGACATCGGATTGTGGAAGTCGTTGTGCTACTGGCTCATCCGCATTCCGGTATCGGCTGTTCTGCTGTTCTTGCTGCCGGCGCTCTTCGTGGCCCTGCCGGTTCTCGCGCTGGCCCCGGTCGCCTGGATCGTGACGAATCCGGTCGCCAATCAGCTCGAAATCGGCGAGCGGGTGGGCTATCCGTTCGTCGCGTTGGTCGGCTTCGCATCCTTGGTGACTTTCGTTGCGGGGGTGCCACTGCTGCTCACCGCCCTGGCGCGACTCGACTGGTGGAGTGCCGCAGCCCTTCTGGGTCGATCGGAGTCCAGTAGGAGAGTGGACGAATTGACGGTGAGTCGAGCTCGTGTCGTCGACGCTGCGGATGCCGAACGCCGTCGTATAGAACGCGATCTGCACGACGGGGCCCAGCAGCGTCTCGTCTCGGTGGCAATGTCACTGGGGCAGGCGAAGTCGCGCGTCTCTGCGAGCGAGGACGCGGTGTTGAAGGAACTGCTGGACGACGCACATCGAGAAGCAAAGAACGCGATCGGCGAGATCCGCACCCTCACCCGCGGTCTGCATCCGCCGATCCTGACCGACCGTGGCCTCGACGCCGCACTGTCGTCCGTCGCGGCGTTGTGCACGGTACCGGTGACGTTCCGGATAGACCCGGCCCTATCCGGTGATCGACGCCCGGACGCCACCGTCGAGTCGACGGTCTACTTCGTCGTCTCGGAGGCCCTGACCAACGTCAGCAAGCACGCGAAGGCAAACCACGTCCGTGTGGACGTCGCGAGAGTCGAGTCCGCAGTGCGGGTGACGGTGGTCGACGACGGATGTGGCGGAGCGCATCCGGCACCGGGAGGCGGCCTGGCCGGGCTCGAGGACAGGCTCAGCGGAATCGACGGAACCCTGTCCATCACGTCGCCGTCCGGTGGCCCGACGCGGCTCGAGGTGAGCATCCCGTGCGAGTGATCATCGCCGACGATTCGGTTCTGTTGCGAGAGGGAGTCGCTCGCCTGCTGACCGATGCCGGAGCCGACGTGATCGGCAAGGTGGCCGACGCGTCGGAACTGCTCGCGGCCATGTCCGCTGCCGATCCGCTTCCCGATGTCTGCGTGATCGACGTACGCATGCCTCCCACCTTCCTGGACGAAGGTCTGCGCGCAGCGCTGGTCATTCGCCAACGGTGGCCCGCTGCAGGGGTTCTCGTGCTCTCGCAGTACGTGGAGGAACGGTACGCGGCCGAGCTCATCCGGCAGAGCACGGACGGCGTCGGCTACCTGTTGAAGGACCGGGTAGCCGACGTGGACGAATTCGCCGATGCTGTGCGGACCGTTGCCACCGGCGGCACGGTCATCGATCCAGAAGTGGTGCAGCAGATCCTGGCTCGGGCCCCACGATCGGATCCACTCGACTCGCTGACCCCGCGCGAGCGGGAAGTGTTGACCGCCATGGCCGAAGGCAAGTCGAACGCCGGAATTGCCGCTGCTCTGGTGGTCGGTCAAGCAGCCGTGGAGAAGCACATCGGAAACATTTTCGCCAAGCTCGGGCTGCTCGGCGACAGCGCCGATCACCGCCGTGTCATGGCCGTCCTGCGATATCTGGGAGCGATCCAGTGAGAAAAGTTCTGTGGCGCACTGCTGTCGCCGTGTCGGTTGCCGTCGTAGCGGTCGGTACCGCAGGAGCGGCCACGACGGCCACCCTCGCCGTCGGCTTCACCACCCCGAAGATGCACTCTTTCGATTACTCTGCCGATACGACGATCGCCGGAAATAATCTTTCCGTCACAACGAGATTCGCCAAGGTGTCGGTGTCCATGAGCCCCGACTCGGAGTTGCACGTACGGGCCGACGGCTCGTACCGAGGAGATACTCCGACGGTCGACATCAGCGAGGACGGCTCGACGATCGCTGTGGAGTGTTCCTACCGCAAGCGAGGCAGCTGCGACATCGGCCTCGAACTACGGATACCCGCCGGCTTGATTGTCGACATCGACGCAGCAGCAGGCGACGTGGAGCTCTCCGACGTGGACGCGCAGGCATCGGTGTCCACGTCCGCGGGATCCGTGACAGCTCGGGGATCTGCCGGAACCCTGGACATCACCACCGGATTCGGTGACGTCGACATCACCGACGCGGCTGTGTCGACAGTCGAGGTGGATACGACATTCGGTCGGGTCGCCCTGGATTCGAGGGTGCCACCGGACTCGGTCCGCGTACAGAACATGCAGGGCGACAGCATGATCGAACTACCGGCGGCCGATTTCTACGACGTCGAGGCGACGTCGGAGAAGGGCGATGTCGACATCGACGTCGTCGACGATCCGAATTCCCCGAGGTCGGTGTCGATCACCAGTGAAGACGGCCAAATTTCGGTGCAGCGGAGATAGTTTCGGTCAGCGACTTACCTGTTCAATGACTCCGACGCCATGCGCTGAACGATCTGACCGAGGACGTGGTGGGACGCACCAGCCACGGCCACGGATGCAACTCGACCGGGGCCACGGCGTCGGCGATGCGGGAGAAGCCGGGAACGGGCGCCCAGGTGGTGGCCAAGGGGGCGCCCGGAGAGTTCGTCGGCCACTCGACCGCGGCGCACCTCCAACGGGCGGGTCGACGCGATCTCACCGAGCGTCTCGGCAAGAAAGACCAGCCTTTTGCCGGAGAGCCGCAGTTTCCGCAGGAGTGGTTCGTCGAACACGAACACGGCAGGTCGGTCGGTATCCGCAGCCGAGGCGGGGTCTGCGGTTCCGAGAGATTCGGCTGTCAGCCAGACTTGTTCCGCACCTTGTCCTTCCACGTTTGCAGGACCGGCGGGAATCGGCGCCTTGTTCAGATCCGGGCCGTCGACCGCGGGGCCGAGATCGTCATCGGGCCAATTCTCGATGGGGCACGCATCTTTCAGTGCGCAGTTGCCGCACAGGGACGGTGCTCGCTTGTTCACCTGCCATCGACTGAAGCCGTACACTTTGCCGCTTCCGGTGCCGACGGTCCACTGCCAGCCGAGGCGATTGGCTGCGCGAGAGCCGTCGAGTAGGTGGGCGAACATCTCGTCCTCGCCATCGCGCCACGTCGCACCGGCGCGGACTGCCCACTGGGACGCCAGCCACATGCGAGTTTGATTGACGAGCCAGCCGTCGTCGTGCAATTCACCGACCACCGAGGACATGCAGTTCATCTCCTCGGGCCACGGCTGCGCGGTCCAGCCCTGCGGACGCGGCTGCTCACGGCGGAGCGAACGGCCGAGATCCGTTCCGACCCGTGCATAGAGGTGGCGAGCATATTCCTGCCACATCAATTCGTCGCGGTAGCGGGAACGGTCGCGGGAGGGAGCGTCGGCGACCGCGTCCCACACTTCGCGCAGCGTCAGCAGCCCGTGGCGGATGTACGGCGACATGCGACTCGCACCTCGGCGGTTCACCGGGAGAACGGTGCTTCGATCGCGGGCATAGCCGGTGATGTCGAGTCCGGCCAGCGCGCTATCGGCAGCGGACTGCCCACCTGGAATGGCACCGGCGGTGACCCCGTCCGCCCCCTCGCGAGCCAGATCGCCCAGGTGCTCGGCAACCCAGGCGACGACGTCATCGGTGGCGGCGCCATCGGCGATGGACGGGGGAGGAGGTAGCTCGGACATGCCGTCGGACTTCCCCGTCGGGAGGAAAGGGAAACGCGGGGGTCAGGGTCGCGGCAGGCGTCGATGAAGCAGGTTCGATGTCGTTCTTGTCGCCGCCCTACCCTGGTGAGGTACGGACGAGACGACGGCGGGCGTGTCCGCGGTGGCGCGGGCGGCATCGTGCGCTTGCATCGCAGCGCTGTTACCCCGACCGAGAACGGGTGAGGAGATCTTTCGGGCTGCCGCCTGCCCGCATGCCGGACACGGCACCTCGGAGGGCACGTCGGCCATGGAGAATCGCTGCTCGACGGGGGCGCAACGCTGTGCGCAGCGGAAGCTGTAGGTGGGCACGTATCCGAGGGTAGCGTTAGATGTCGCATCAGCGACGTTCCGGCACAACGTCATACAAGATTTACATGCCATATGCGGCCGGATGCACCACGACGGTGCAATGATCGAGGCAGGGGAATCCGCGCAACCGGAGGTGTCCAGTGCCCGAACTGCTGTTTCCGCTCGACTCGACGAAGAGTTTCACCGAACAGGAGATCGTCGGCCACAACCGATGGCATCCCGACATTCCGGCGGCGGTCACGGTCAAACCCGGCACATCTTTTCGGGCCCACTGCCGCGAATGGTTCGACGGGGCCATCCACAACGACGATTCCGCCGAGGACATTCTGAATGCGCCGCTCAACAACGTGCACACACTGTCCGGGCCGTTCCACATCGAGGGAGCCGAGCCCGGCGACCTGTTGATCGTCGACATCCTGGACGTAGGGCCGATCCCGCAGGAGGATTCGGGTCCGCTGGCCGGTCAGGGCTGGGGTTACACGGGAATCTTCGCCAAGGAGAACGGCGGTGGGTTCCTCACCGATCGATTCCCCGACGCGTACAAGGCAATCTGGGATTTCTCGGGGCAGACCACCACATCTCGTCACGTTCCGCACGTGAAGTACACCGGCATCACCCATCCCGGCCTCATGGGGACCGCGCCCTCGGCGCAGTTGTTGGCGAAGTGGAACGCCCGTGAAGGTGCCTTGATCGCTACCGACCCCAATCGTGTTCCGCCACTGGCACTTGCCCCAGAACTCGACGGGGCAATTCTCGGATCACTGAGCGGCGACGAATTCTCCCGTGTCGCAGGTGAAGCCGCGCGCACGGCACCGCCCCGCGAGAACGGCGGAAATCAGGACATCAAGAACCTCACCAAGGGCACTCGCGTCTTCTATCCGGTGTTCGTGCCGGGGGCGAAATTGTCTTTCGGAGACCTGCACTTCTCGCAGGGAGACGGAGAGATCACGTTCTGTGGCGCCATCGAGATGGGCGGCTTCATGGACCTGCACGTCGACCTGATCAAGGGTGGCATGGAGACCTACGGGGTGAGCGAAAACGCGATTTTCATGCCCGGCAACACGGCACCGCAGTACTCGGAATGGATTGCCTTCTCGGGCATTTCGGTGACCGTCGACGGTGAGCAGAAGTATCTGGACTCCGACCTGTCGTACCAGAACGCATGCATGCACGCGATCGACTACCTCACCAAGTTCGGCTACAGCCCCGAGCAGGCGTACCTGTTGCTGGGTTCGGCCCCGATCGAAGGACGCCTGTCCGGGGTGGTGGACATCCCCAATTCCTGTGCCACCGTGTACATCCCCACCGCGATCTTCGACTTCCCGATAGCGCCCTCCGCCAGCGGACCATTCCAAATCGACCCGGGAATGGGAGCGCCGAGAGCGCAGTTCTGACGCAGCGCGGTGGTCGAGATTTGCCGCCGAATGGCTAGTGGCTCTCGTCGTAGCCGGCAGTGATGTTCTGATTGACGCGGACCGGCCGGGACTCGACTTCGGCGAGCGCAAGGATGTCCGAGACCGTCTCTGTGCTGCCACCGAGATACGCGCAGGGGAAGTCGAAGTGCTGAGCCACGCACCATGTGTGATCGCTGGGCCACCACAGGTTCGGTGACAATCGTTCGAGTGTGTCGGTTGCGCGTGAGACCGGTCCCTTCAACAGAAAATAGTTGTAGCCGGCGATGGCTGCGGTCGGTGCCGTCGCGCGAATGTCGTCGAGTGCGGTGTTGCCTTCCCAGACGGCGAACCAGCACTCGTCCGGCGTTGTCGTGTGTCGAGTCAGTACGGTGCTGACGGATTCCAGCTGATCACGCCAGGGTGCAACGGTTTTCGACGATGCATGCTGGGTCGTGCTGGCACGTACGGGATACAGGACACGGGCAAAGGCGTCGAACGCAGTGGGGACCAGCGAGCCCACTGTGATTGTGGCGAGGCCGTCGAGGTTGTAGTCCACCCACTGCGCTTCCGAGACATTCTGCTGCAGATCGTCGTTCGACCATTCCGGGCGATACGTGCTCGATGCCATAGCCCTCACGCTACCGACATCGAGTGCGCCCGCTGACAGGTTGAGCCACCACCTGCCAGGCGAATTGTTCAAGCCAGGATCGTTCAGCTCCGAATGCCGATCATGCGGTTCGGATGGCTCACGTCAGTTCCTACCACCGTGACTGCGTAGATGATGGGCGGAGCCGTCGACAGTCGTCTTGCCCTGTTCGTAAATCTGTTCGAAAACTTGTCGGTGGGTCGCGGTAGATTTTGTTCATGCTTTCGGGGGACGGCGGATCAGGGGTGGACGGCATCGATGTGGTGCCGCCTGCCCCTGACGTGTCCGATCCCGACTTGTCGGCATTGGTGGAGCGGGTCGAGTCCGTGGTTGCGGAGTTGGCGGAGCAGGCGTCGGCGTCGTGGACGAACCCGGATCGGCGTGCGGTGATCCAACGCATGGAGATGCTGACACGGTCGCTGACCGCGTACTCGTACACCTGGCTGAACGAGTTGATTTCTCAGCATGGCCTCGACGTGTATCCGGGCTCGGTCCCGTCCTCGGTGGCGTGGATGCTGCGGATCACCCCTCGAGCAGCAGGAGCACGAGTCCGTCTGGCCGCGGAATTGGGTGACCGGACTGCGTTGTCCGGAGAAGTACTGGCCCCGTTGCTACCGCGAACTGCCGAAGCATTACGGGCCGGGTTGCTCGATGCCAAGCATGTGCAGATGATTCGCGAGTTCTTTCGCCATCTGCCCTCGAGTGTCGATCCGCAGACCCGCGATCTCGCCGAACAACAGTTGGTGGAACAGGCAGTGAAATTGCGGCCGGACGATTTCGCGCCGGTGGTGGCGTGCCTGGACGCGATGGTGAACCCGGACGGCGACCACGATGATGATGATGATGACGACGGAAACCCGCCGAAGCCGCGGAAGCGGAGGGATGCGTTCTTCTATCTCGGCGAGCAAGGGGTCGACGGGATGTCGGAAGGAAAATTCTGCGTCGACCCCGAACTACGCGCCTACCTCGAGGCCCTGTTCTCCAAAGCCGCGAAACCGGGCATGTACAACCCCGCCGACGGCAAACCGATCGTCGACGACGACACCGGAAGCGACGAGGACGACCACACCTCGGGCGAGGATGCCCACGCACGACCGCAGCCCGGGACCACGCCCCGCGAAGCAGAAGCGAGTGATTCAGGATCGGGGGACTCCAATTCCGAAACACCACCGCTACCCAAGCGGGAAAACCGGTGGCGACATGATGCGGGACTCTGGAACGACGGTCCATGCGGTGACGGCCCTTGCGGTGACGGCCCTTGCGGTCACGACGAATGCGGTCACGACGAATGCGGAGGCGGCATCGAATGCGGTTGCGGTACAGGCTCTGACGACGCCTACTCCGACGCCTCTGCTGCCGGTCGTACCGCTGCCGGGCACGGCGATACCGAGAGCAGTCAGGCACGGGCCGAGGCGGCGGCGTCAACGCGCGAGGCCGCAGCCCAGCGTGACATCCGCACCCAGAACGAACGTCGTCACGACGCCCTGAAACTGGCGCTCCGGCACACCCTCGCCTCCGGGACTCTCGGCACACACCGAGGCCTGCCCGTCACCGCGATCGTCACCATGAACCTGAAGGATCTCGAAGCCGGCTGCGGTTACGCGAAGACCGCTACCGGATCCCGCGTGTCGATCCGCGACGCGATCCGCATGGCTTCCCATGCCCACCACTACCTGACGATCTTCGACGACGACGGCAGAGCCCTGTATCTGGGTCGTTCCAAACGCATCGCCTCCGCAGACCAACGCATCGTGCTCATCGCCCGAGACCGCGGCTGCAGCTTCCCCTCCTGCACCCGCCCCGCAACCTGGTGCCAAGCCCACCACCTCACCGATTGGATAGACGGCGGCAACACCGACATCGACGGATTGACCTTCGGCTGCGACATGCACCACGCACTCGTCGGCACCGGACCCGGAAAGTGGGCGACCACCAAAACCACAGCAGCACATCGCTACCCAGGCCGGACCCTGTGGCATCCACCGGCCGGGATGGACCCGCGTAGGCGTGGGCTGATCAATCACGCACACCACCCCGAGGAAGTGCTGTACCCGCCCGACCACCACGACGACACCGGCGACGAGGAACCACGACAACCCGCATAACGACCCACACCAGTCTCAGGGCACAGCCCTGCCTGTAATCAGCACAACCTGCCTGCCCGCAGGACGGACTCGGAGGTCGGCCGTTGCGTACGGTGGGTCGATGATGGTTCTCGGGAGCGGCACGGCTTCGTTGTCGCCGCCTGCGCGCTTCGTGTGGAATGCGCTGATGCATCCCGATCTGCACCCGCACAATCGAGGCTTCGCCTGGCCGGTGATGTTCCAGGACGCGCCGCCGCCTCGGGTGGTCGAGAGCAGTGAGTTCGACCGTGTCGTGTGGAGCTCACCGTGGCCTACCGTTCCGGAAGTGCTGGTGCAGTTCGATTTACGACCGAATACCCGGCTCCGATGGACGTTGCTGGCTCACGCACCTACGCCGAGTCTGCAGACGATCGAATGGTTGCGCGCTCAGGCAAGCCATCTGGTGAATGTCGATCTCAGGAGCGCACTCGGTCACTAGCGGCGGTTAGCCGTTGCCGCCGCTCGGCCCGTAGGAATACCGCTTACCGATTGTGAACCACAGGATCGGCCCGATGATGGGCAGAACGAACGCAACGAGAATCCATGCCAACTTGGCAAAGAATCCCAGGTAGCGGTCACGGACGATCGAGAAAACAGCCATGGCGAACAGGGCGAGCGCGACAGCGACACCGGTAGAGGTCATCTGTCGAGACGCGACTCAGTTGGTTCCGCGCAGAGAATCGCGACGTACCGCGACTCGTCGACCACGGTCCACCGGATCCCCTGGGTGCAACGATTGCTGCAATTCGAGGATTGCAGCATCATCCAACTCCGTGTCGAACGCTCCGGCCGCCCAGTCCCAGTCCTGCGTGGACCACACATAGTGCGTCACCCTCCACTTCGGTGCCCATCCCTCGTCACTGCGGGGACGGCGGCCCAGGAACGTTCTGCAAGAACTGGTATCGAAGCCCCCGTCACCGGCGATGCGAACGTCCTCGGGAGTGAAATCCAAAGGTGCGCGAACGGTCAGCGGCGTCGACGCCACCTGCTCGGTGAACCACTGGACGTGCTCGCGACGCAACGCCCTCGACTCGTCCTCGAGCAGTTTCTGGTACTCCTCGGTGGTGTATGCGGGCCCGTCCCAGACGAACAACGCCTCGTCGATCGGTTCGCCCACTGCGAGTTCGACGAACTGCGAACCGATTCCGACTTCGTCGATGCGGTCACCCAGGATGAAGCCGGACTCGACGTCGACCCAGATTCGGAGCGGATACGGCTTGCCCTCCGGCGGAGCCAACCGAACCGTCCAACACTTGCGCCTGGCGAACTCGACCGTCTCTACCGGCCCGGTGGGTTGGGCGAACTCGTTGCCGGCCCATTCTGCGGTACTGCGTTGCTGCAACAAGAATTGGCTGGGACCCAGGTAGATCACTCTGCCGAGAGGGCCGACGCGAGGCCGGTCGGCCGGGCCCGTGAAGTCCCAGGCGCTCGTGCCGTCGCTGATGAAGATGGGACTGCCGTCGATGCTTTCCACGCGGGTCTTTCGCCCGGATCGCCATACCCGACAGCTGTCTTCGGGCGCGATCAGAACGGGTGGCGTTCCGCTGTAGGCGAATCCGTGACGAAAGGACTCGGGGCTGCCCGCTTCGTGGACTTCCTCGATAGTGCCGCGAAACGGTATGTTCGATTCACTTGTCATAGCCGTGAGCACTTCGATCCACGCGGTCATGGCCGCAGCCTAGTGCGATCTAACTCGACAAGGTGGAGTTCGGAGTCGAAGGGAGTCGGGTGAAAATCAGCGCCGAGGTCAATCCCACACTTCCGCTGGCGTTCGACCTTGCCTGGATGTCCATGGTCGTGTTGTGGCTGGTGCTCGTCGTTGTTGCGTGGGTGTCGATAATTCGCAGCACTCAGTCGCGTAGGGGCACGAAATTCTGGTGGTGCGTATTTGTATTGCTGATGCCGATAACCGGTGCACTGATCTGGTTCGTCGCTCGCCCGCGTAACTCCGACAACGATCAGCGAACGAGTTCGTAGCGAGCCAGCCACAGTCCCGGCAGTACTTCTTGATCTTCGGTGTGTACGAAGCCGAGTGACTCGTACAACCTGCGGGCCGGTGCATTGTCTCGTCCGGTAGCAACCTGAACTCGCTGTCCCACAATCGAATCCAGCATCACGTCCACCAAACCGCGTCCGATACCCCGGCGATGTGCGTGTGGAGCCACCACCACGCGATCGATCTCCGCCTCGGACCATGCAGCGGCACCGAGCATTTCGTCACCTTCTCGCGCGACGAGCCAGTGGACCTGTGCGGCGCACAGATCGTCCACCGACTCGTGCAGCAGCGGAATCCTGTTGTCGCCGATCAGTCTTGCTTCGACCGCATACGAACTCTTCTGCACTGCGAGAATCTTCTCGGCGAGGCCGAGGTCGGCGGCAGGGTCGACACCGACGATCTCAATAGCGACCACCAGCGGGAGCCGGCAGAGCGTCGAGTGCAGCGAGGTGATCGGCGCTCAAGGTCAACTGGGCCGCTCCTGCGTTCTCGTCCAGACGCGACGTGCGCCGGGTGCCGGGAATCGGGACCACGTGCTCACCCTGCGCCAGAACCCACGCCAAGGCCACCTGCGCAGGCGTCGCACCGAGCTCGTCGGCGACGGCCGCGATGGCGTCGACGATCACGAGGTTGGCATCGAGGTTGTCCTGGCTGAAGCGCGGCAATCGTGAACGGAAATCGTCTGCGGCAGGTGTGGTTCCGCGAAAGTTGCCGGTCAGGAAGCCTCGGCCCAGCGGTGAGAACGGGACGAATGCCGCACCGTTGTCTTGCGTCCACTTCAGGGAGGTCGTGAGGTGGTCGCGCGTCCACAGTGACAGTTCGGACTGCACGGCCGAGATCGGATGCACCTGCTGGGCCCGATCGAGCTGCTCGACGGTGAACTCCGAGACGCCCAGTGCACGAACCTTTCCGGCCTGCACGGCCTCGGCCATCGCGCCGATGCTGTCTTCGACGTCCACCTCGGGATCCGGGCGATGCAGGTAGTACAGATCGATGTGATCGACGCCCAGGCGACGGAGCGAATCGTCGATCGCCGAGCGCAGGTGCTCGGGCTTGCCGTTGGGGCCCGAAATGACCGGCTCTCCGGCGTCGCCGATATGAGATTCGAGACCGCCCTTGGTCGCGAGGATCACCTCGTCGCGTCGGCTACCGATGGCCGTGCCGACGACCTCCTCGTTGGTGAACGGTCCGTACACATCGGCCGTGTCGATGAAATTCACACCCAGGTCCAGGGCGTGCCCGATGACGTGATCGGGGCTCTCCGTCCGGTCGTCGGCCTTGTATGCCCAGGTCATTCCCATGCATCCCAGGCCGATGGCACCCACCTCGGGGCCGTCGTTCCACAGGGTTCGGGTCTGTACTGTTCGTGCGCTCATGGACTCGACCATACGACGAGAAATGTGTTGTCGCTCGGACTTGCCGGGCGACTAGCATCGCCGCATGGCTCTTCCACACTCGAAGGTGTATTTCGGCGACCGTTTGGTCGAGGCGCAGGATGCGACGCTCGGAGTAGCGACCTCGGCCGTTCTGTACGGGCTCAGCGTCTACACCGTCTTCCCCGTGCAGGTGGACGGCGATCGGCGTACCGCGTTCCGGTTGCTCGATCACTACCAGCGACTGGTCGAGTCCTGCAAGATCATCGGCATCGACACGTTCGCGTCGCAGTGGACGTTCGAGCGGTTCGTACAGGCGACACGCGACGTGGTCGACGCCAACGCCCCGACGGCCGAGGTCTACGTTCGAGCTACCGTCCACGTGGACGAATCGATTCCCGGAACTCGGGTGCGCGGGCTGCACACCACGGTGTCGATCTTTCTGTACGACGCCAATCCCATTGTCCCGCAGGACGGCATGCGGTTGAAGACGAGTGTGTGGCGTCGAATCCCCGACAACGCCATTCCATCGCGCGCCAAAGTCAACGGTGCGTACGTCAATTCTGTTCTCGCCAAACAGGATGCGATCGACAGCGGTTTCGACGACTGCATCTTCCTCGACATCAACGGCCACGTGTGCGAACTCAGTGCCGCGAACATCTTCCTCGTCCGGAACGGCGTGCTCGTGACCCCGGACGTCACCAGCGACATTCTCGACGGCATCAACCGTCGGACCCATTCTGACCCTGGCGCGTGAGGAAGGGCTGACGGTTCAGGAGCGGACGGTCGATCTCACCGAGCTGTACATCGCCGACGAGGTGTTCGTCTGCGGCACCTCGGCCGGAGTTGCTCCGGTGTACGAAATCGACGGTCGCGCACTAGGAACCAAGGAAACCGGCCCGGTGACGCTGACTCTGCGTAAGCGACACCAGGCCGCGCTCACCAGCGACGAGGTGCACGGCTGGGTGAGCGTGCTGTGAGTTCTACGCCGGGCAGGTCGAGGTGAGTCCGGCGATCAACGCTTCGGCGGCCGGCTGCTCGAGTGGATCGGCGGCCGGGTTCGGACCGGCCGTGGTCCAGGCCAGCGATACCTGACGTTGACCGTCCGGGCTCGAGAACGCGTAGGTGCGGTAGCCGAAGCCGTTGCCGCGGTTGCCGAATACGAGCTCGCCCGAGCCGGGGTTGCACGCGTCTCCGCCGAGCAGCAGGCCGAGTCCGTACGTGGACGGCGTCACGACCTGCATTTCGTCGATCAGGTTCTGCGGGATCAGCGTGCCGTCGAACAGCCCTCTGAAGAAGGTGTTCATGTCGGCCACGGTGGAGACCACTGCCGCCCCCGCCGACCAGATGCTGGCGTCGTACTCGGTGACGTCGGTGTACGTCCCGTTGTCCAGAACGTAACCGTGCAGGGCATCGGCGTCGAGCGTCGAATCGGTGGGGTACGCCGTGTCGGTCATCTCCAGGGGATCGAAGATCCTGTCCTGCAACGACTGTCCGATGGACTTGCCGTCCAGATCGGCGATGATCTTCCCGAGCAGGACGTAGTTGGTGTTGGCGTAGCTGAACTCCTGCCCGGGCTCGCTCGTCCAGGGCATGGCCACAGCCTGGGCGAGCAACTCGTCGTCGGTGACGGCATCGTTCGCGCGGGCGGCGATCTGCTCCGCTGAGTCGAAACCGGTGAAGTAGTCGGGAACGCCGCTGGTGTGGTCGAGTAGCTGGCGAACGGTCACCGCCCTCGGGAGCAGGCCGGGAAGCAACTCGTCGACCTGCTGATCGAGCTCGAGCTTCCCCTCGTCCACCAGCTGAAGCACGACGGCAGCAACCATTGCCTTGGTGACGCTGGCAATGCGGACCGGGTCGTCGGCGGACGCGGCCTCGGTGCCGTCGCGTTCGACGAGGCCTGCGGCTCCCGACCATGAATCCTCGCCGTCACGTACCTGCGCGACAGCGGCGACGGACCCGGCGTCGACCATCGCGTCCAAGGCCGCCTGGACATCGTCGGTTCTGATGGTTCCGGTCGAGGGCGTGGTGGTGGTCGACTCGACGGCTGACGGCTCGTCGGATGTGGAGCATCCACTGACCAGCAGGGACGTCGACACGGTGAGGGCGGCGAGGATTCGTAGCTTGCTCATGCCTTCGACGCTAACGCCGCCCCGCGAAGGATTTCAGTGTCAAATGTCAGTGATTCTCGATGGGAGAGGTCAGCGATCGACCTGCCCCGCGCTCGAATCCAGCAGAACCTCGGCCGCAGTCTTGGCCGCAGCGGCAGATTCGGCCAGTTCGGTGATGGCCGCCGTGGTTTGAGCGCCCTCGGCGAGCAACGCGATCTGCAGTCCGACGGTCGGTGCGCAGCCGGCTTCGACGGCCAATCGGGTGACGTACTCGATGAAGTTCTTCTTGTGCTGATGCGCGGCGTCGGCGACCTCGGGCATGGTTGCGCCCAATTCGCCGAAGGAGTTGATGAAGGCACAACCGCGGAAGTCGTCCTCGCGAAACCAGTGGTCCAGGAAGTCGAAGATCGACAGCAGCTTCTCTCGAGGAGACTCGTGAACGGCGGCTTCGGCATGGATGCCGTCGTTCCACTGGCGGGTGCGACCGCGAAGAACCTCGGCCACGATGGCGGTCTTCGACGGGAACAGGGAGTACATGCGTTTGAGAGAGATGCCAGCCGCAGTGCGCAGTTCGTCCATGCCGACGGCCTGAATTCCGCGGGCGTAGAACAGCGCGTCCGCTGCTCGGATCACGTCGTCTCGCCCGAGTTCCGTATTCGTCATCGTCTACCCCTTGCCGAGAGAACCAACGTTCTCTACAGTAGTCCACATGCGGCGAGAACGACCGTTCTCCTGCTCGGCTCAGGACCACAGGAAGGCAGGATCATGGCGCACATCAACGTCGGAACCGAGAACTCCACACCCGTCGAGGTCTACTACGAGGATCACGGCACCGGGCAGCCCGTCGTGCTCATCCACGGCTACCCGCTCGACGGCAACTCCTGGGAACGTCAGTCGCGGGCGTTGCTCGACGCCGGCTACCGCGTCATCACCTACGACCGCCGCGGATTCGGTCAGTCGAGCAAGCCGACCGTCGGATACGACTACGACACCTTCGCCTCCGACCTGGACAAGGTGCTGACCGAGCTCGATCTGAACGATGTGATCCTGGTCGGATTCTCCATGGGCACAGGCGAACTCGCGCGCTACGCCGCGAAGTACGGCACCGATCGCGTCGCGAAGTTCGCGTTCCTCGCCTCGCTCGAGCCGTTCCTGCTGCAGACCGACGACAACCCCACCGGCGTTCCTCAGTCGGTGTTCGACGGCATCGACAGTGCTGCTCGCGAGGACCGCTTCGCCTGGTTCGACAATTTCTACAAGGACTTCTACAACCTCGACGAGAACCTCGGGACCCGCATCAGCGAGGCCGCGGTCCGGGCGAGCTGGAACACCGCGACCGGCAGCGCTCCCGTGGCTGCTTACGCCGTCGTGCCCACCTGGCTCGAGGATTTCCGCGGCGATGTGGAGAAGGTCCGTGAATCGGGCAAGCCGACGCTGATCCTGCACGGCACGGCCGACAACATCCTGCCGATCGATTCGACGGGCCGGCAGTTCCACAAGGTGTTCCCGGAGGCGACGTACGTCGAGGTCGAGGGCGCACCGCACGGGCTGCTGTGGACGCACTTCCAGGAAGTGAACGACGCGCTGCTCGCGTTCGTGAAGTAAGAACATTGCGGCGGCAGGCATTCTGGCCTGCCGCCGTACGTGGGTCAGACCGCGACGACGCCGTCGTGGTCGCTGTAGACGATCTCGCCCGGGTTGAAGGTCACTCCGCCGAAGCTCACCGGGACGTTCTTCTCGCCCGAGCCGGTCTGAGTGCTCTTGCGCGGGTTGGTGCCCAGTGCCTTGACGCCGATGTCGAGTGTGCGCAGGATCGCCGAGTCGCGCACCGCGCCGTTGACGATGACACCCGCCCAACCGTTGGTGACGCCGCGTCCGGCGATGATGTCTCCGACCAGCGCGGTATGCACGCTGGCATCGCCGTCGACCACCAGTACGCCACCGTTGCCGGGTTCGCTCAGGGTCTGCTTGACCAGCAGATTGTCCTGGAAGCAGCGAATGGTGGTGATGGGGCCCGCGAACTCCGTGTGCTTGCCGAACTGGATGAACTGGGTGTCGCAACTGCGGATATCGGGACCGATCTCGTCGGCCAGATCAGCTGTTGCCTTGAATTCCACAGGTGACGTCATGCGGCACAGACTATCGCTCGCACATCAACCGCGGCCGTGACGCCGTTCGTAGTCGTCACGAGTGCGGTCGACCCGGCTCTGGGCCTTGGCGTTGATCATCTGCGGGTCGAGGCCGTGGATCAGTAGCCGATGCCGCCGATAGACGTTCATCAGCGCGATCGAGAAGTAGACCAGCGGAATGAACAGCAGCGACATCATCGCCAGGGACATCCACAGCGGTCCCGGGATCAGCAGGAACAGCAGCAGTAGCGGAACGATCGGAAGAACGAAGCGCGCGATGTAGCGAACCTGGGCGCCATTACCCACCAGATCGTTTCGAACCCAGTCTTGCATCGACGCGGGCAGGACGCGTCCGAACGTGTACCCGAGGAACTGCATGGGGCTCGGGGTAGAGCGATCGGTTGTCATCGCGCAATGCTAGTCCGACCTGTCTTGGTATATGTCACCGTTGACTGCGGTTTATCTCATATGTGACGCTAACGTCAGTTTGTGAGGCGGACCGAAGGACTTCGACAGTGATCGATCGCAGAACCCTGCTCAGCGCACGTGCCGCGGACGGCGGACTCGGGAACTGGCGCGCAGTCACATCCGGCAACACCCGCCGACTACTGAATCTCTGATCGAAAGGGGTGGATGCTGCCGATGAGAACGCAAGCAATGCAACCGATCTCCGAGCACTGGGATTGGCAGATGAACGCTGCCTGCCGCTCGATGCCGGTCTCGATGTTCTACCCGCCCCTGGGACTGCGGGGATACTCGCTGAGAAACCTCGAGCGACAGGCGAAGCTCGTGTGCGATCGATGCCCCGTGATCGCGCGCTGCCTACAACACGCACTCGACTCGGACGAAAAGTACGGAGTCTGGGGTGGATCGACCGCACACGAGCGGTCAGTGATGGCTCGCGTCAACCCTGGCGAGCGGCGTTCGCAACGATGACGTCGCGAAGGTACTGCGCCAAGCCTGGCGCAATCTCGTTGTAGTGCTTGGCAAATCGCTCGTCCGCGATGTACATCTCCGCCAGGTTCACCTGCATCTCGTAACCGCAGTCGTAGTACCGTTCGATCGATGCCCGATGACGCTCGGCCAGTACCCCGGCCTCGGCGGAATCCGGTGACACACCCCGCTGCATCGCGGCTGCGAGATCCGCTTCGAGGAGATCGGCCTCGTCCTTGATGGCCTTCCAGTCGTCCTTGGTGAACGACGCCGTCCGCTCCTGCGACTGCTTCCACTCGTCGGTTTCGCCCCAGCGTTGCTCGGCTTCCTCTGCGTACTCTTCGCCGGTCCAGTTGTCACCGAAGATCTCGCGCTGCTCCTCGGGAGTCAGTTGCATACCCATCTTTTTCGCCTCCATCATCTTGTCCACGGCCGCAGCCATTGCGTGCAAGTGATCGATTCGCTCGTTCAACAACTCTCGCTGCCGACGCAGATGCGCCATGGCGTCGACCGAGGGATCGTCGAGCAACGCCGCGATGACGTCGAGCGCAAACCCGAGCTCGCGATAGGTCAACACCTGATGCAGCCGCTCGACATCGGCCGACGAGTACGTCCGATAGCCCTTCGGAGTTCTGCCCGACGGCACCACCAACGCGATCTCGTCGTAATGATGCAGCGTCCGGACGCTGACACCCACCAACCGTGCGACAGTACCGACCTGCATGCTGTCCTGGTCGCTGCCGAACGTCTCGTTGCCGACGAAGGAAGAATCACTCACGAAAGACACTGTGCTGCCTCCCGTGGCGTGAGGGTCAAGCGCTGCTGGCCTTCATGGTCGTTCCGCAGGCTCCACTGCTGACGAGCTTCCATGGTCGTTCCGCAGGCTCCACTGCTGACGAGCTTCCATGGTCGTTCCGCAGGCTCCACTCCTACCGGGTCACACGTTCGCACCCGGAGGTGGATTCTCCGGCGAGGCGCTGCCCGAGCCAGTCGTACGCACCGGGACGGCCGTTGGTCTGCGCCACCGAATGATCTCCGGGAACCAATTCGAGGCGAACCGACGCTCCCGCCGCGCACCACTGGTCCTGCACGGCCTCGGCACCTTCCTTGGGAATGAGGAAGTCCTGCAGCCCCTGGTAGATGTAGATCGGTGCGTCCGGCGTCGTCTGGCCCATCCGGTTCTCTTCGACGACGGCCTTGGTGATCGGGTGGTCGAAGACATCAGGCACGTTGGAGAGGTTTCGCTGGTCCAGCAACAACAGGCCCGAATACGACAACACATCGACGCATTGATCCTTCTGCGCCAAAGCCAGTCGCTTCCCGTTGTCGTTGGCGAGCTCCCGCATCTCCGGGTACTCCCTGGACAATCCGATCGTCGCCGCAGTGAACAGACCGGAACCGATCTGGCCGTTCAGTGAGGTCTGCAAAATCTTGTAGTCGGTCGGCGGGCCACCGAACGCGACACCGGCGATGTTCAACTCGGGCGCGTACTCGGGAGCCAACTGCGCTGCCCAACCCGAGGCGATGGCACCGCCGGAGTAACCGGTGATGCCGATCGGCGCGTCCGCAGCCACTCCTGCACTCTGGGATGCGCGTAAGCCGTCGAGCACTGTGTGTCCGGAGACGAGACCGGCCGAATAGGCCTGCCGAGGACCCTGGTAATCGGTGACGACGACCGTGTAGCCGCGGTCGAGCAGAATCCGGACCTGATCGACTTCCTTGTTGTTGCCGCGCGGCAGCGTGTACGACGGCGCGCACTGATTACCGAGCGAGTCCGTTGCCTCGTTGTACGCGATGACCGGACGATCTCCGGCTCCGGTCCACGGCGCGGTGGGCGTCAGGACCGTCGTCGCCGCGGCGATGGGTCGGTTCTTCGAATCGGTGGAGCGGAAGAGCAACTGCACGGACGACGCCTCGGGCGTGACCGCGACGTCGCGACGGTTCAGCACTGTGCCGGGCTGCAGGTTCTCGTACCCGGCAGGCGGGTCGAACCATGGATCACCGAGTGAGGTGGGGAGATACGCATCCGGATCGCTCGGCGGAGCGATGAAATCCTGCAGTGGATCGGCCTGGGCCGACCCTGCGAACGACAGCATCAGTGCCGCGGCTCCGGCCAGAACGAATGCCTTGCGCATATATTTCCCACCCTGTAGCTCCGTACGCCCCGACGTCCGGTAGACCACTGACCATCGTGCCACAGGATTCGGTAATTTCGGCCCTGTGAAGTGAGCCGAAGACCAGGTAGGTTGTCTGTTACTCAAAACACTACTCACCAGTAGGGACCAGTCCATGCCAGCACCGTCCGCCTCGACCTTCTCCCGGCTCGCCGATCTCATCGCCATCCCCGACGCCGAATCGCGGCCGACGAAAACGATCACCGAGGTGTTCACCGGCAAGGAGCTGGCGACCATCCCGGTGGGCACCGCCGCCGACGCGACCGCTGCGATCGCGCGCGCACGCGCAGCTCAGGTGG
Source organism: Rhodococcus cerastii (assembly GCF_033042195.1). Classification (NCBI taxonomy): domain Bacteria; kingdom Bacillati; phylum Actinomycetota; class Actinomycetes; order Mycobacteriales; family Nocardiaceae; genus Rhodococcus; species Rhodococcus cerastii. Next base: position 140,828 of record NZ_JAWLKF010000004.1, on the reverse strand, counting down.
CCTGGGCCAAGCGTCCGGTGTCCGAGCGCGCCGAGATCTTCCACCGCTACCGCGACCTGGTGCTCGCGCACCGCGACGAGCTGATGGACATGGCGCAGGCCGAGACCGGCAAGTCTCGCGCCGCTGCTCTCGAAGAGGTTCTCGACATCTCGATGACCGCTCGGCACTACGCGCGGACCGCCGCCAAGCTGCTGGCTCCGAAGAAGGTCACCGGCATGCTGCCCGTGCTGACCAAGACCCGGATCCGCTACCAGCCCAAGGGTGTTGTCGGAATCATCTCCCCGTGGAACTACCCGATGACCCTCGCGGTGTCCGACGCCATCCCGGCACTGCTGGCAGGCAACGGCGTGGTGCTCAAACCGGACAGCCAGACGCCGTACTGCGCGCTCGCCTGCGTCGAACTGCTCTACAAGGCCGGACTGCCCCGTGACCTGTTCGCTGTGGTTCCCGGCCCGGGTTCGGTGGTGGGTACCGCCATCGTCGAGAACACCGAGTACGTCATGTTCACCGGCTCCACCGCCACCGGTCAGCTGTTGGCCGAGCAGGCCGGGCGTCGACTCATCGGATTCTCCGCCGAGCTCGGCGGCAAGAACGCGATGATCGTCGCCAAGGGTGCCAACCTCCGGGAAGTGTCCGACGCGGCCGTGCGGGCCTGCTTCTCCAACTCCGGCCAGCTCTGCATCTCCATCGAACGTATCTACGTCGAGAAGTCGATCGCCGCGGAGTTCACCGAGAAGTTCGGTCAGCGGGTGCGCAACATGAGCCTCGGAGCCGACTACGAATTCGGCATCGAGATGGGCAGCCTCATCTCCGAGGATCAGATCAAGACGGTCTCGGCCCACGTCGACGACGCCAAGGTCAAGGGCGCGACCGTCGTCGCAGGCGGCAACGCACGCCCCGACATCGGCCCGCTGTTCTACGAGCCGACGCTGCTGACGAACGTCACCGAGGACATGGAATGCGCGGCAACCGAGACCTTCGGGCCGCTGGTGTCGATCTACCCCGTCGCCGACGTCGACGAGGCCATCGAGAAGGCCAACGACACCGAGTACGGACTCAACGCCAGCGTGTGGGCCAAGACCAAGGCGCAAGGCGAAGCCATTGCGGCGCGGCTGCATTCGGGCACCGTCAACGTCGACGAGGGCTACGCGCCGACGTGGGGCACCACCGGCGCCCCGATGGGCGGCATGGGTGTGTCCGGTGTCGGACGCAGGCACGGTACCGAGGGGCTGCTCAAGTACACGGAATCGCAGACCATCGCGACGACGCGTCTGCTCAATCTCGGTGGGCCGCGCGGACTTCCGCCGAAGCTGTGGGCAAAGATCATGCCGCCCTTCGTCAAGGCGCTGAAGTACATTCCGGGTCGGTAAGCAGCGTCGACGACGGGGGAAGATCTATCTCGCTCGTAGCAGCGAGATGCTCAGTGCCCTGGTGTAAATGGAATCGGTGTAGATCGAGTCGGTGTCGACTCGATCGAACATCGGCCACGACTGCCGATCGATTCCCTCGTCGTCGAGTGCGGTCGTGGGTATGTCCCACACCGTGGATCCGGTTCTGACGTCGATTCCGCGCAGCACTTCCGGTCCGAACAGCGTGGCGACGTCGCCGTCGAGGGCACCGACCTCCGCGAAAGCCCCCGATTCTCGACTCCACAGCGTGGTCCCGGTGTCGAGGTCGATCGCGGATTCGGTGGCCGTGTCGGTGTTGCGCAGCAGTGCAACCGAACCCGTGACGGCGTAGGCAAGGCCGTTGGTGGACAGGAACGCCGCGGCGGGGCCGGTGATGTCCGACGGAACGGCCCAGACCAGACTCTCGTCGGTCCACACGGGGTCGGGATTCGGCGGCCGATAGCCTCCCGTTCCGAGCAGTAGCGGACTCGACCCGGCGGGGGAATCGAACGTCGGTTGCTGCAGGGTCACGGAATCCGTTGCAGCGAGCACGGTTCCGTCGGTAGCGATGATTTCCGAACCCACGATCGCATTCGGGTCCGAGCAGTCGGCCCGCGCCACCCGCACTGCGCCGTCGCGCGAGGCGACGCCCGATCGGGCGCAGTCGGGAACCGTTCTGGACCAGAGGTTGTCGCCGGTGTCGAGGTCGAAGGCGAACACTCCCCGGCCGTCGTCGAACAACCCGATTCCGTTCTCGGTGTGCAGTGTGGACGCGAACGGTGCGTCAGGCGAGGCCGTGGAATCGAACTGCACCGACCAGTCCGCGTCGAGGGCGTCCGCAGTGCCGCGAGACACCGTCGCCCTCGCACCATCGCGCACCGCCCGGGAGGTGTACACGTGGCCGTCTGCGGTGGTCAGACTCGTGATCGGAAAGGCCGCGTCCCGAGTGCTCGATTCCCCGGATTCGGTGTCGACAGCGAGGATTTCGGATGTCGTGCCGGTGTTGGCGCGGTAGCAGACGACCTGCCCGTCGACGAATTCCTCACCGCAGCCCACGATATCGTCCGCGGGGGTGCGCCAGCGCACCGAGCCGTCTGCGATGCTCGCGCCCACCAGGGTGGCGTCGACGAACTCCCTGCCGTCCAGGCGGCCGACGAGCGTGACGACCGTCGACCCGTCGGAGATGGAACCCGAGTGCATCGAATCGGTGTCGCTGCCCTGGACGGGATCGCGAAACTGGCCGCCCTCGATACCCGCATCCGAGGGAGTGAGAGTCCACCCGAGTCCGGGAGCGGACACCGTTGCACCGTCGATGGGGGTGCCGGGCGTCCGCTGTTCGGTGGCGCACGATGCACAGACGAGCACTGCTACCAGGACTGCGGCGGCAGAGATCTGGCGGCGACGTGTCATGAGCGATTCTCCCGCCTGTGCAGAACCGAAAGAAGGTGGCCGGTCCGTTCTTGGAGCATAGAGAACGAAAATTCCCCGCACTCCCGGTGGGGGTGCGGGGAACTGCCGTAACGCTTGGCCTGGTCGGCGTTGGGCCTAGTTGACGCTGTGTCCGTTCAATCCTGCGTGTGCGTAGTGATTGCGACTGTCGGGAATGTGGTTGTCTCCCAACACTCGAGCGATCTGCTGCTCGCTGAGTCCGAGGCGACGGAGTCGCTCGCACACTGCATCGAAATCGAGCATCTTGGCGTCGAGTTCCTGCTGCAGTTCGATCACTTCGGCGCGGATGGTCTCGGCCTCGTCCAGTGCGGCCAACGTGTCCTTCGGCTCGGGTAGCAGCAGTGCGAGCAGTCGATCACGTGCGTCGGTGCTCAGACCCTCGAAGGGGCGCTGTCCCGGTTGAGCCTCGTGCCGACCCTCGGCGCGACGATGGGCGTCGTACTCGGCCTCGCGCTCGGCGGAGACGTACTCCTGCGTGTCACCGAAGGACGGAATCTCGGCGAGCTGGTCCTGCGGCTCGCCCTTGGGTCCCTGCGCAGGGGCCGTCGCGATGTCGATCGTCTGGCGCAGTGGGCGATTCGGAATGAAGATCACCGCGATCAGCGTGACGATCGCAACGAAGCCGGCGATCATGAAGATGCGTCCGGTCGCGTCGCCGTAGGCGGTGCGGACGACTTCGAGGACCGGCGCGGGCAGTGCGGTGAGATCGAGTGATCCACCGCCACCCGACGAGCTGTCGACACCGAGCTGGGCCAGGCCTGCCGCGGACTTCTCGGCAACCCGAGTTGCCAGGAGCGAGCCGAGAACCGAGACGCCGATCGCGCCGCCGAAGGTACGGAAGAACGCCACCGTCGACGATGCCGCACCGACGTTCTGCACACTGACCGTGTTCTGCACTGCGAGAACGAGATTCTGCATCAACATGCCGGTACCGAGGCCGACGATGGTGATGAAGATGCCGACCGTTACCAGGCTGGTCGCGTGGTCGATCGTGCCCAGGAGCAGGAATCCGACGACCAACAGAACGGATCCGGTGACGATGAACGGCTTCCACTTACCGAACTTGGTGATGAGCTGACCGGAGCCGACGGAGGCGACGAGCATGCCGAACACCAGAGGGATGGAAAGCAATCCGGCCTCGGTGGGGGTGTAGCCGCGAGCGGTCTGGAAGTACTGGCCGAGGAAGGTGGTGGCTCCGAAGAGGCCGACGCCGACGGCGATGGACGCGACGATGGCCAAGCCGGTGGTGCGCTCGGTGACGATCTTGAGCGGGATGATCGGCGACTTGTGACGCGCCTCGACGATGATCGTCAGGATGAGCAGCAGCACTCCGCCGCCGACCAGGTAGGCCGTCTCACGGGAGAGCCAGGCGTAGTAGTCGGCCTTGCCTGCGAACGAGACCCACACGAGGAGAACGGAAACACCTGCGGTGAGCAGAAGTGCACCGAGCCAGTCGATGGAGACGTTGTCCTTGCGGATGGTCTTGATGTGCAGGGTCTTCTGCAGCAGGCCGAGGGCGATGACGGCCAGCGGTACGCAGACGAAGAAGCACCAGCGCCAGCCGAGCGGGCTGTCCACGATGACGCCGCCCAGGATCGGGCCACCCGACATCGACACGGCCATGACGGCACCGGTGTAGCCGGAGTAGCGGCCGCGATCACGCGGGGAGACGATGGTGCCGATGATGGCGATGACGAGAGCCGTCAGACCACCCATGCCGATGCCCTGCACCACGCGAGCGGCCAGCAGGACCGGCACGTTGTGCGCGAAGCCGGCGATCAGTGAGCCTGCGACGAAGATGAGAATCGCGCTCTGGACCAGCACCTTCTTGTTGAACAGGTCGGCCAGCTTGCCCCAGATCGGAGTGGACGCGGCATTGGCCAGCAGGGCAGTGGTGATGACCCAGGCGTACGCGGTCTGCGAACCCTTCAGATCACCGATGATGGTGGGCAGTGCCGTCGAGACGATCGTGGTGCTCAGCAGCGCGGTGAACAGCGCGGCGAGCAGGCCGGTGAGGGCTTCGAGGATCTGGCGATGCGACATCGCGTCGGGATCGACGACTGCCTGATTGGGCGGAGTATCCGCAGATGTGGTCATGTCTTATCTCGCAATCGATTCAATACGTGCCACGTCCTGATGCTGGGCGTGGGCGTCTTCGGTGAAGGTGTCGTTCAGTTTGCGGATCGAGTCGAGTGCATCGAGTGCCTCGTCCTCGCTCCAGCCGCTCAACATTTCTGCCAGGCGGCGTGCGCGTCTGTTCCAAATTTGTGTCAGTCGAACCTGACCGATGTCCGACACACAAACCCGTGACGCCCTTCGGTCGTCGGGATCGGGATGTCGATCGATGTAGCCGAGGTCGACGAGGTCCGCGATCTGCCGGCTGAGGGCCGACTGACTGACGCACAGCCTGCTGGCGAGGTCGGTCTGCCTGCATTCACCCTCGGTCGCCAGGATGGCCAGAACTCCGGTCAGGGCCTGCGGCAGTGGTGAATCCTCGACTCCGGTGGTCACGGCCCGCTTCAGCGTGCGCCCGAAGAGGAAGACCTCTTCGACCAACGACTCCGCTGTCGTGGATTGAACTGCCATGAGTACTCCAACGCCGATGTCCATTTACTTGCTGTCTGCAACCATATATATAAATACATGTGCTAAGCAAATAATATTCCTGTCTGGTGGGTCACAGTGGTCGGTCGGCTGCTGATCGGGTGGATCCGCGGTCGAGGCTGGCTACCGCGGGTAGAAGAACGACCGCCGGACGGTCAGCGCGACGGTGTCACCCACCTCGGGACGCGGTCCGCGTACCGAGCATCGGAAGTCCACATCGCCGGAGCGCACCAGAACATCGCTGGCATCGCGGCCGAAGAGTGACGAGGTGACGGTTCCCTTGGTGGTGCTCTCGCGCTCGCCGTCGGGCACGAGCTCGATATCGGTCGGCAGGATTGCAACCGTCCCGGGGCCGGAGCCCTCCGCCGCGAGTGTCAGGGAGCCCGAGGTGAAGGTGCCGTGGGCGACGGTGCCGTCGACGAGGGTGGCGTCGGACAGGAAGTGGGCGACGAACGCCGACGCCGGAGCGCGCACCACGTCCTCGGGTGTACCGATCTGCGCGATGCTGCCCCGATCGAGGACGACCACCCGGTCTGCGAGGGCGAGGGCCTCGGTGCGATCGTGCGTGACGTGTACGACGGTCAGACCGGCTGCGCACGTCAGAGATCTCAGCTCGAGGCGAAGCCGGTCTCGCAGTGGCTCGTCCAATGCCGAGAGCGCCTCGTCTAGTAGTAGTGCCCGTGGCGAGCCGACCAGAGCGCGCGCGAGGGCGACGCGTTGCCGCTGACCACCGGACAGCGTCGACGGGTCCCGGTTCTCGAGCCCGGGCAGCCCGACGAGCTCGAGCACGTCGGCGACCTTCTTCGTGCGCTCCGGTTTGGAGACCTTGGCCAGTTCGAGTGGGTAGGAGACGTTGCGCCCGACGCTGCGGTGCGGCCACAGGGCGTGCTGCTGGAATACCATGCCGAGCTTGCGCGACTCGGGAGGCGTCGAGAGTTGTTCGCTTGCAACCACATCCGGTCCGATGGAGATCGAACCGGCAGTCGGGGTCAGGAAGCCGGCGACGGTACGCAGCAGCGTGGTCTTACCGGAGCCCGACGGCCCGACGAGTGCGACGAACTCGCCATCGGCAATCTCCAGGTCGATGCCCTCCACGCCGACCGTGCCGTCGTGGTACCGGAGGCCGAGACGTTCGATCGTGATGGCAGACATCGGTTCTCTCTTCTCAGCGTTGGATCTACGGTCGCCCGGCTCGGGTGGACGCCACGAGGCCGAGGCCCGCGAATCCGACGAGCGCGACGAGTAGGGACAGGGCGGAGGCGGCGTTGTAGTCGCCGGCCTGCTGCAGGTTGAAGATGGACACGCCGAGGGTCTGTGTACCCGGAGCGACGAGGAGCACCGACATGGTCAGCTCGCGCACTGCAGTGAGAGCAACGAGCACCGCACCGGTGACTGCAGCGGGGATCGCCATCTTCCACGGCACGTCCCACAGCGATCGAAGATGTGACGCGCCGGAGGATCTGGCGACTTCTTCGAGGGCTGTCGGAGTGGAACTCAGCGGTGCTCGAACGGCCTGGACGACGATCGCGAGGAACGCCATCACGTAGGCGCACAGGATGACCCACTTGGTGTCGAACAGTCCGGTGTACCGGCCGATGATCAACCAGCCCACTGCGATGACGAGGCCGGGAATCGCCTGCGGCAGCATCGCTGCCAGATCCAGGCCGACGTTGTCGCGAGACCTGGTGCGGGTGGTCAATACCCCGATGGCCAGGCCCAGGAATCCGCAGACGACTGCGGCTCCCAACGCCAGCGTCACCGAATTCTGAATGCCGACGAGGGTTCCCGGTGCGGTGACCGCGCTCTCGATACTCTGCAGCGTGAGATTGCTCCAGGTGAGCGGCACGCCGGGAGCCGGAAGCAGGGCCTGCGTCGCCAACGCCAGGATCGGCAGGACCGTCAGAACGAGGCCGAGGATCCACGCAGCGAGACCTGCTGCAATTCGGCTGCGGCCCAACGGAAGTAGCTGCGGGGCCGTGACCGCACCGTCGAGCTGAACGGAGCGACGCCCCAGAACGCGGTCGAGTGCGACCGCGACCACGGCCAGTGCGAGGAGTCCGATGCCGATGGTGGAGACCACCTCCAGTGGTCGATCGACGGTGCCCGACTGGATGTATCGGTACACCATGGTCGACAGGGTGACGTAGCGCTCGGGCAGTCCGACCAGCGCCGGGATGCCGAAATCGGCCAGATTGGACACGGCCGTCAACGTCAGCGACGCCAGGAGAGCAGGACGCAGCAGTGGCAGCGTCACATCGCGCATGGCTCGCCAGGGAGATGCCCCGGCAATTCGAGCCGCCTGTTCCAGATCGCCGGGTACGCGTCGGAGCGCCGCCGAAATGATCAGGTACGCAATCGGATACGAGTGGACCGTCAGCAAGAAGATCACTCCGTCGCCGCCGTAGATGTTCCACAGCGGTCCGCCGCCGAAGGCGTCGTTCCAGTACGAGTTGATCATCCCGCTCGGGCCCAGCAGGCCTGTCCAGGCGATCGCGCCGACGAACGGCGGAATCAGCAACGGGCTGAGCAGAATCAGGCGCAGTACCGATCGGCCCGGCAGATCGGTGCGATCGAGAACGAGGGCCATGATGGTCGCAATCACCACCGCCGCGGCCGCCGACACACCGGCCGACACGACGCTGTTGGTAGTGGCCGACGCGATTCCGCCGTCGAGCAGCTCCTGTATGTGGTTGCCGCCCAATCCGATCGAGACCACGGCCGCCAGTGGAGCGCCGACCAGGGCCAGTACTGCCAACCACAGGCAGGCGCGAACCCAGGTGACGCGGTCAGCCAAGAAGATCGTTGAACGTGGCGACGGCATCGGGCTGGGAGGCGGTGATGGTGTCGAGGTCCGGGTTCAGCAGTTCGATGTCGTCGAGAGCGGGCGCGCCTTCCGGCGTGCCGACATCGGACCGAACCGGCAGGTACTGCTGCTCGACGGCGATCTCCTGACCGCGCTTGCTGACCAGGAAGTCCACGTACTTCTGCGCGGCCTCCTGATTGGCCGAGTCCTTGAAGATTCCGGCCGGTTCGGAAATGTACGGGACGCCATCGGTGGGGTACGACGCGGCGATGGGCGAGCCCTTCTCGGCCAACTCGCGCACCAGGTAGTCCACCACGATCCCGACCGGCTGGGTGCCGGCCGCGACGGCCTGAGCGACCGGGCCGTTGCTCTCGGCGACCACGGGTTCGTTGGCGACGAGATCGGTGAGCCACGGAAGGCCGAGGTCTTCCTGGCCCAGCCAGACGGCGGTGTTGAACGCTGCCGCGCCGGACACATCGGGATTGGGCAGCGTGATCCGGCCCTTGTACTGGGGGTCCGCCAGGTCCTTCCACGATGTCGGGGGCTGCGAGACGGTCCCGGTGTTGTACGCGATGACCGTCGGGATGATGCGGGTTCCCACGTAGTAACCGTCGGGATCGACGACGTTCGGGTCGAGGGCGTCGACGTCGGCCGGGGTGTACTGCAGCAGCAGATCGTCGGCCTTGTACTTCTCGAACGTGGGGGCGTCCGCGGCGAGCAGGACGTCGGCACCGATGGAGCCGGTCTGCCGCTCCGACGCGATGCGCGCATTGAGATCTCCGGTGCCCGCGCGGAACACCTGTACGTCGATGCCGGGGTTCTCTGCGGTGAACTCGGCGTTGAGAGCGTCGATCTTCGCCTGCGGCTCCGAGGTGTACACCGTGAGAGTGCCGCCGGCCCGGTCGCCGTCTCCACCGGCATCGGGAGCCGCAGGCTCGGAGCAGGACGCGAGGGTGAGAGCGGCTGCGAGACCGAGGATTCCACCGGTGGCAACGCGACGAACAGTGTTCACTTGGTACATCTCCTGGAAGCATCGAGCACGGAAGTTGCTCATGCTTCCGACCTGAATCGACACGCAGACATGTGTTGTGGGAACTGCACGTGTCGCCGGGGTGAACGACTCGGGGGCAGGGGTTGACTACCCAGCTCGAGACGACAAGGCGTGTACCGCGAACTGCCGTCCCCAATCCGGCCCGGCCCCTTCACGACCCAGGGTCGACGGCACAGCGCCGATCAGAGTCAGGAAGTCCAAGGTCGGTCGAGCGAGGTACTGGGCGTACGGTCTCTCCCTCTCGGGGATCATCCATCCGAGCGCCTCGAGGCTTCGGAAGACCAGCGAATTGCGTTCGTCTACAGAGCAACTCGCCGCAACCGACACCAGGAGCAGGACGTCCGCGTCTTTCTCGTACTGCTCGCGCCCAACGGGCATCCGAGCCGCGGCGTGTGACCACAGGCGGACCGGGTCGGTGGCGAGGGTGTTGCCCAAACGGGTGCGAAGAAGCCGCTCCTTCAGGACACGAACGAGTCCGAGTTGCGTCACAGCAGTCCGAAGCCAGTGCACCTGTTGATGGTCCACCTCGCGGTTGGAGCTTCCGAACCATCTGGTACCCCACTCGAGCTCGGTACGCATCGCCGCAACGTCCCTGGGCGGCACATAGCCTGCAGCGGTCAGTGTGATTCCGTCTTCGCCCACGCGCGCCAGCATCCACGTCAGCTTTTCCATTGCCGATGCCGCCACTGCAGGGTCCACCTGATCCACATCGACATCGACGCGCGCGAGGACATCGGGCAGATCGGGGTGATACTCGAGGGGCCCGCGTTCGAGAAGCGAGCCGAGTTTGGGTAGCCGTTCCCGTACGCGACCGGCCAACTCCGTCACCGCGCGCCGCAACGCGATTCTGTTGTTCGCGTCGGCCACCGCGAAGCGCTCGTCGAAGTCGCCCGCCCAGAGCTTCATGTGGTCGTGCTCAGGATGGTCGGTATCAGCGAGAACCTTCAGCAGTTCGGCGTAGCCCGACGAGCCGCCGCAGTCTTCGGGTGGGCAGGCGCGGTCGCCGTCCAGGCAGGCTGCAGTACCGGCTACGGGCGATACCTCTTCCACGACCAGGTGGTGTGTCCATCCGTCACCGAAGTCGTACTCGTACCCGAGACGATCCCCGACGGCACCGAGGACGTCGTCCACCCGAACGCCGTCTTCGAGTGTCCCGGTGCCGCCGTCCCACTCCTCGAGCGAGGACTTCATCTCGTAGCGTCGAGTGCTTCGAAGAGGATCGTCGCCGACGAAGAACATGTGCAGATGTCGGTCTTCCCAACCCATGACGTCCTGAATGACGTCGTGCAGCTCGGGCAGTGTGGCGTCGGAGGCGATGGTGAACCGCCGCCACACCACCGGCTCGACGTCGGCCAGAGTCACCCTGATCGTCAGCATCGTCAGGATCGTCCATCATGTGTGAGATGTTCGTCGAGCACGTCCCCGCGGGGACGTTGTCGCCGATACAGTCCGGGCATGGATGTTCTGCGCGCGATGCCATTGCTCACGGTCACCGATCTCGATGCGGCGCTGGACAAGTACGTCCAGGTCACCGGCATGGAGGTGGTGATGAATCACGGCTGGATCGCCACGCTCGCTCCGGCGGGCGACAGTGCGGCGCAGCTCAGTCTGATCACCACCGATCCCACCGGGCCGGTCAATCCGTCGGCATCGATCGAAGTGGACGACGTGGACGCGGCGTACCGGGCAGCGATGGACGCCGAACTCGAGATCGTCTACGAGATCACCAACGAGGAATGGGGAGTCCGCCGATTCTTCTTTCGGGATGCAGGCGGCAACGTCGTGAACGTGCTGTCTCACCTGTGATCCGGATGCAACAACTCTCCGTGCCGGATTCCGCGAACGGTTCGGGTGGCCACGGTGAGCCAGGCGGCGAGCAGTAGGACATACAGGGCAACGGCCAGAGCCTGCACCGCACCGAAGTTCAGCGCATGACCCAAGGCAGTCGCTCCGGTGACGCAAGTCCCGATGGGGAACGTGAACGACCACCACGTCAGCGAAAACCCCAGGTTTCTGCGTGCCGCGTGCACGGTCAGAGCTGTCGCCAGCGCGAACATCAGCATTCCGAAGCCGCCCATGATCAGCCCGTAGCCGATACCGAAGACGTGTAGCCCGACGGCGACCGACGCCTGTGTACCGGTGAACACCATCGATGCGTCGGTGCCCAGCAGGTTGGCCGCCGTGATCGACTGGCCGATCAACCCCAACGTGATCCACACGGTCGGGGCCGCGTCGACGGGCGGCAGACCGCCGTGCAGCAGGTGCCCGTAGATCAGAGTCAGCGTGATCATCCCGACGATCAGCGACAGCCCGAACATCGCATAACAGGCGCACAGCAGCGCCAGCCGCCACTGGCCCTCGGGTAGGTGCGGAAGCAGCAACGCCCCTGTCGACGCCGACACCATCGGCGGCACCACAGGCATCAGCCACGCGGGCAGGGCTGCGACGTCACGATGATCGGACGCGGTGATCATTCGATACGGAACGACGACACTGGTGAGCAGACCGGCGATCGTCCCGGCGATCCACAGGCCGGCGAACAGCGTGGTGGCTGTGGTGGGGCCGAGTACGTCCGCGCCGAGTAGGCCCGCTCCCGCGCCGACGGTGAGCATCGCCATGGGCGGAGCGCCGTAGAACTGCACCATCACCGGGTGTCGGGCGTACTCGACGGCCCGGTCGCGGTGCCGGATCCAATGCCGCGCGAAGGCTCCACCGATCACGGCCAGCGCCGTAGCGGCGATCACCCATACCGCAACGGCAAAGACGTGCAGTGTAGGAAACTGCACAGGCAGAGTTGCGGCCGCAGTGGCGACGATCCCGGTACCCATCACCGCGGCGAACCAATTGGGGGTGATGTGCTCGAAAGTCCTGGGATGCACAGCGGGGGTGAGGGCGGTGACGGTCATGACTTCAGCGTGCGCGTAGCCGGTCACGTCCGGTAGGTGCCGAAATGTTCGTTACCCATAACTGGACGTTATGGCTGGGTCTTTGCCGCCACGGACAGCAATTCTGCGGCGGGGCCGGTGGGGATGCGGCCGGACGGCCAGATCGCCCTCAACTCACGACGCAGAGTCAGTCCTGGGATCGGTACGCGGACCAGGGTTCCCGCGGCCAACTCGGGGGCGACGGCCAACGAGCTCAGCACGGCTCCGCCGATTCCCGCACCGACGGCGGACTTGATCGCCGTCGTCGAGGAGACCTCGAGAAACGGCGACATCGGCTGCCCGAGACCCGCTGCAGCCACCGCGCTTTCGTAGGCCGAGCGCGTTCCCGACCCCGCCTCCCGCGTCACCAGTGCGGTGGCGACGATCTCGGCGGCCGACGGCGCGGTGATTGTCCAGGCGTGATCCGGTGCCACCACGAGCACCAGTTCGTCGGTGGCAACGGTCCGATGATCCAGATCCGCAGGCACAGTGGGACTTTCGATGAAGCCGAGGTCGGCAGCGCCCGCAAGTACCTTCTCGGCGACCACTGTGGAATTGCCCGACGTGAGGCTCGGAACGATGTGCGGAACGAGCGTGTGCAGCGTGACCAGCCATCGGGGCAGAAGATATTCTGCGACAGTCTGACTCGCGGCGATCTGCACATGGCCGACGCGTTCGGCGTGCAACGTGGCGATGGCCGTCGCCAGATCCTCGGCGGACCGCACGACCGGCGCTCCCCAGCTCGCGACCAGCTCGCCGAACTCGGTCAGCACCGTTCCGCGTGCGCCCCGTTTCAACAATGGAGCGCCGACCCGTCGCTCCAATGCACGGATGCGCGCGCTGGCCGCCGGCTGCGACATGCCGTGCGCTCGACCCGCTCGCCCGATGCTGCCGAGCTCGGCGACCGACAGCAGCAGGTCGATGCTGGTGAGATCGGCAACGTGAGGGGGGAGCGGCACAGGGCGAGCGTACGACGACCCGAGTCAGAACTCGCTGAACAGGTCCAACTCGCCTTCTGGGTCGGTGGCTCCTTCGATGTCTTCGGGCTCGTCGTCCGAGTCCGGGGCGCGCTCGTGCAGCACCGAACCCACCAGCGCGGTGACGTCGATCGCGGCGGGATCGGGAATGGGATGCCCCTCGACGAAGGCGAGTCGCTCGGCCGACAGGTAGGCCAGGCGCACGGCCTGGACCACGAGGACGCGTCGTAGACCCTCGGAGACCTCGCCGCGTTCGCGAGTGACGGCTGCCAGCCGTGAGATGGTCTCGGCGCGGCGCGCGATGCGAATGTCGGGGTGCCCGCGCTCGCGGCGGGTCTGCTCGGAGATCAGCGACCGACGCAGTGACGCGGGGAGTGCGATGGGCTCCGAGACCGGCGGAATCTTCTCGTTGAGGATCGCCTTGTGTCGAGACTTGTCGATGGCCTCGAGGTACGCCGTGTACTCGTGCGCATTCAGATCGCGCTCGGCTGCGCGGAACTGCTCTGCGCCGTCGGACTTCTTGAGATCCTCGTACTGCCACAGAGGCCAGATCTCGATCTCGGCGACCTCGAAGACGTCGAGTACCCGCATCGCGACGGCGTCGGTTCGCTGATTGGTCAGATGACGCTGCACCCGGACGCTGAGCTTCTCCTTGGTCTGCCCCACGTAGATCGGCTCACCGTCGTAATCGTAGAACGCATACACGCCCCATTTGGCCGCCGACCATACTCGGCCCTGATCGTCTTTCTCGCTCAGCACTTCTCGCAGTGCGGTGCGAAAGGACTGCACGTCGTCCGCGGGCAGAGTGCTCTTGCGCGGAGCGACGGCGGACGACCGCAGCGAGGACTTACCGTGACTGGACATGTGCGGCAGTCGAACTCAGGGTCCCGCTGACCAGCGGCATCAGATAGTGCTCGGCGAGCCAGGCGACCACGGGAACGCACACCGCATCACCGAAACCGAAGAGCGCCTGGTTGTTTCGCAAACCGTCGAGTGTGTACTCGCCGGCACCCATCAGGCGGGCGTATTCGAGTGGCGTCATCCACCGCACCTGCAACCGGCCGTTGCCCATCTTGACCACCGCTTGTTTGGACGAACCGCCACGGGCGGTACGGAGGCAACCGGAGATGTCGTCGGGGCGAGCTTCCCAGACGGCGACGCCGTTACGGGTGCGACGGTAGGCGGTACGGTAGCTGACCTTGCGGGCCTTCTTCAGGATCTCGATGCGCTGCAACTGAATCGGCGACAAGGACTGCACGAATGCTGCGGTACGGTCTGCATCCCACCACCGCTCGTCGCGGTAGTCCATGCGCTCGACCAGATCACCGAGGCCACTGGTCAACGGAATCGGCGGACTGGGCAAGGGTGCCCGATGGGTCAGCAATGTCGAATCGCCGTACACCGCTTGCAGCCAATCCGGCCGAAGCTCACTGTTGGGATCGCGCGCGTCCTCCGGGGGATTCTGTGCACCGACCAGGAAAAGGCGCGGACGCGACTGCGGAACGAAGCGTCGAGCATCGATGGTGAGGACATCCACGGAGTAACCGAGCTGGTTGAGCTCCCGGACCGCTGCGGCCAGATCGTCTCCACCGTGACTGGTCGCCAGCCCGACGACGTTCTCGAGCGTCACCACCTCGGGTCGAGCATCACCGAGCTCGCTCAGTACCCGCGTGAAATGCCGAAACGTCGACGAGTTCTTACCCGCGAGCCCGGCCCGGCCGCCGGCCAACGACAGATCGGTGCACGGAAACGACGCCCACGCCAACGACAGCCCCTCGGGCAGATCGTCTCCTCGAGTGCGTGCGACATCGCCGAGCTGAAAATGGCCGGCCTCGCCACCGAAGTGCTGGCGGTACATGTGATGCTTGTCGCGCTCGATGTCGTTGGCCCACGACACCTCGAAACCGGCCTGCTCCAAGCCCATTCGCACCAGGCCGATACCGGCGAAGAACTCCGCGACAGTATGGATCCGACCGAGCGCAGGTGCCGAAGAACCACCCGGCACCACAGTCAACTTCGGCATGCACCCAGGCTAGTACAGAGCACCGACAAGCTTGGTTATGCAGTGGTCGCCAGCGCCGCAGCCAAGCCGAACGCCACCGCCAGCAGGCAGATGTGCGCTGCGGCTCGGCCCACCGAGTGCTCGACAGTGGATCGGTGCGCGGCGACGGTGGGTAACCACGTCCCACGGATTCGGTGAGCGGACGCGATCAGGATCACCGTGACGAGAAGCTTCGCGAGAACGATTCGGCCGTAACCGGTCTCGACCACGGCAGCAAGGCTGTCCAGCTTCAGGACCGCGTCGAGCACTCCGGTGGTGGCAACCCCGACGACGCACCAGAACGCGACTCGCGAATAGACCGGCAACAGCGTCGCCCACGCGGATTTGCTCCGTAGGCTCAGCGCCATCGCACCCAGGACGCCGAGCCACACCGACGCGCACACCACATGCACGGCGACGGCAAAAGACCCGAACGTGAACTGAGACATGTGCCCGGTGATCGGCCGAGCGACCAGCGCAAGGGATGCCAGCACGACCACCGGAATCGGTGACCAGCTCGCCCTCAGTCGATACCCGGCCACCCCGATGGCACACAGGGTGAGCGTCAGGATCACCGTCGCAGAACCCAGACGGCCCACCGAGATCGAGGTGGCGAACGTGGCGAAAGCGCTGGGCGACAACGTCAGTGGCGTGCGACCGGCAGAATCGGCTGCCGCGGCGGCCAGCAGAACGAACTCGGCCACCGCCCACAGTCCCGACAGGTAGCCGATCGCGCGCCACATCACCGGCGGGTCCACGGCGGGGCGTCGGGAATCGGAACTGGCGTCCAGGACTGCGAGAACCCCGAACCCCAACACCACCGAGCCCGACGCCACCGCGATCACCCGTAGCCACGACGACCCACCGGGAAAGGTGGGGAACGCCAGCGCGAACGCTGCCGCGACCCCCACCAGCGCCGCAGCTGCGGCGGCGAGTACCAGCCGAACACTTCTCTCGCCCACCGCAGCCACGTCGGTGCTACTTCCGGGTCTTGGGCTTACGGAGCGCGAATCCCAATGCCCCGGCGAAGGCCAGAACCGCCACGGCGATCAGCGCGATCCGACCGTAGCCGCCGAGGAACGAGCCCTCGGACTCCTCTGCGCTTCCCGACGCGTCGGCGGGTGCCCCCGGAGTCCCTGACCCCTCCTGCGTCAGCGTGAACGACGCTGTGCCGCTGACCGGATGGCCATCGGCCGAGGTAATGCGGTACGCGAGGGTGTACTCGCCGACCGGCCCCAGCTCGCCGACGTCGACGACGACGCTCTGGCCCTCGATGCGCGCATCACCCTTCGACCAGATGTTGCCGTCGGGCCCGACGACGTTGAGTGTGGCGAACTGCGACTGCGGCACCTCGTTGAACGACACGGACGCCGTGGCCGGAGACGCGTCCAGGGAGGACCCGTCGGCCGGGCTGTACCCGGTGACCTGCGAATGAGCCGAGGCGATCGGTGCGGCGATCAACAGCATCAGCAGTGCTGCGACCGAGACGACCAGCGCCCTCGTGGACAGGACCAGTGATCTCATGAGCGCCGCGCCCTGATCGTTGCACCGATGCCAAGGCCTGCGCCGACGGCACCGAGCACGAGTCCGACGCCGGCGAGCCAGCGGGCGGTGTTGTCCTCCGAAGACGTCGACGCCTGAGAGGCGGCGGTGGTCTCGGTGTGGGCGCTGCCGTGCGCATCACTGCCGGCCGCGGCGAGAGTCAGGGTGGGAGCGGGCAATTCGGGCTCGCTACCGTCCTCGGTCATCGGCTCGTTCCAGTCGACGACCTCACCGTCGGTGTAGGTCTGGGTGGCCGGGAACGAGACGGTCTCCTGCTCGGGCAGCGGGCCCGCCGAGAGCAGGAACTGCTGGAACTGGCCTGGCCCGACCTCGGAACCGGGGTTCGCCGTCCACGTCACCGATACCGCGAGATCGGCGGAGTCCTTCTCGACGGTGGATGTCCAGCCCGGAACGGGCTGTGTGCGAGCGGAATTGAGGCCGGGGAGGGTCACCTTGACCGAACTGGTCGAGGCGGTATCGGACTCGGTGGGAACGCGGAACGTCAGCACCGAGTAGCCGCCCTGCGCGGCGTCGGGAGCGGAGACGACGACGTGCGCGGACGCAGCGCCTGCGCCGATCAGCAGTGCGCCGACGGTGGCTCCCGAGACGAACAGGGCACGGGAAAGAGAGCTCTTCATGGGTTGGGTCATTTCTGTGCAGAGAAGCGGAAAAGGGTGTCGGTCAGAATGCCGACCGCGAGTGGAGCCCGCGGAACGAGCAAGACGACATCGGGGGACCGCGACGAGAAATGACCCAGTCCAGAGCGGTGCCGTCTACCGACGGAACAGCAACGGACATGGACACGCGACCGACGGCGGAACCGTCGGGCAGGGGAGTGAGGAGCGCGAGAATCGCTCGGACGATGGACGTGATGGGGCCGTAGAGGCGCTCGGCCGCGGCGATCATCAGGCCGGTGACGACCGAGGCGGCCGCGTGAAAGGCGATCATCGCTGTGCTGGGCAACAGTGAATGCGCGTGCATCTCCGCTGCACTGCCGAGGCTCAGCGCGATATGGGCGACGAGTTGTCCGCCCAGCAGAGCGGGAAGCAGCAGGACGGTCGAACGTCTGGGCAGGGCCGTCATGGCACCCACCCCGATGCTGACGACGACGAGCAGAGCCAGTGCGGAACCGTCGGGCCAACCGCCGCCGGCCATGCCGTGAGCGGCCACCGCGAGCGCCGCGGTGACGATACCGACAGCTCCGCCGCGAAGCGGGGCGGCAGAGCTGTCGGTCATCGGTTGTGCAGGGTTCAGCGCACGCCGAGGCGGGCGAGCAGATCGGCCTCGATGCCGTCGAGCTCGGCGGAGATCGCGGCGTGCGCGGTCTTGCGGCGAGCGGGCGGCATCTGCTCGGATGCGCGGACGGCGGTGGTCAGATCGTCCAGACGCTCGCTGATCGCGGCACCGAAGCTCTTGGTCTCGGGATCGGAGTGGCGCGCACCGATGGTGTCGAGCGACTTCTCGGCACCGGCGATGCGGGCACTGAGCTTTCCGCCGTGGCCGGTGTACTCGCTGAGCTGGTCGGGAGCGACACCGAGCTGCTGTGCCTTGCGGCTGTCCAGCTGCGCGCGAACGACGGTCGCACCGCGGTAGAGGATGGGAGCCAGCACCGGAATCAGCAGTCGAGCGATGCCGAGGTACTTGCGGATCTGAGCCACGCTGAGCGTTCCCTGTACCGCGGCCTTCTGCTGCGCCTTGAGAGCGGAGACCTGGGCCTTCTCGACGTTCTTCTGCGACTTCGCCTCCACCGCGCTGAGCTTGCGCTGCGCCTTGGCGATCGACTTCAACTGCTTGCGCTCGTTCTTCGCGCCCAGCTTCGCTTCGAGTGTTGCCTTGTGCTTGAGCGCCTTGGCCTCTGCCTTGCGAGTGGCTCGACCCTTACGCTTGCGGAACAAACCCATCGAAAAGGCTCCTGACGTGTGCTGCTAGGCGGGACAGTGCGTTACCCACACCCTATCGGGCGCTGATCTGTGCAGGCTGTCGGAGGGCTGACCTAGTGTCTAACAGTGTGAACGGTCAACGAGGCGCGGCAGCAACATCACCTGTGCCCGTGCTGCTCGATGCCGGATCGTTGACGCGGTGCAGGCATCGGCTCTATCTCGACACCGCGTACGGATCGTTGCTGCGCGGTGAACCCGAGAACCCAGGGGTGCGGCAGCGTCGAGAAGCAGCTCAGGCGCACCGCGAGAACGTTCGCGCGCAGCTGGCCGTGGACGATTCGACGCGGTGGATGGAGATCGACGAACCCACCGCCCGAGAGGCTGCCGACGCGACCGTCGCCGCCTGCCGGGCCGGCGTGGAACGCATCTGGAACGCGGTACTGCCCCTCGAACGCGACACCGGTCGACGCGGGCGCAGCGAACTGCTCGTCCGCGACGCGGCGGGCGGATACATCCCGGTGATCGTCGTCAACCACAAGGTCACCGACCCCGGCCGTGGGGCGCGCACCACCCCGCTCGATCAGTGGTCTCCGGCGATCGACGAGACTCGAAAGGTGCGCAGTCAGCTGCGCGATCAACTCCGGCTCGCGCACCTGTATCGGATGCTCGCGCACGAGGGCCTGGCCACGGCCACACCCGTCGGCGGCGCGGTGGGCTACAAGGGTGAATGCATGCTGGTGCACGATCTCGCGACGGTCCTCGACGAGTACGACACCCGCTTCGCGGACCGGCTCGAGGTGGCCCAGGGCGTCGCGTTCACCGTGCCCTCCCAGGTGAGCGAATGTCGTTCGTGTGCATGGTGGTTCGACTGCAAGCCGCAACTCGAAGCCGTTCGGGACGTCTCGCTTGTCGCCTCCGGGTCCCGCGCCGAGGTGTTGCGCAGCGCGGGCGTGCGCACCATCGACGAGTTGGCGCAGTGGACCGGCCCGGCTCCCGAGGAGTGGCCGTTCGGAAACTTCGACGACGCCGTGTCCGCCGCGCTGGCCTGGCGGGCGGACGTGCCGTTGCTGCGGCGCTCGGAGACCGTCTCGGTGCATCGCGCCGACGTCGAGGTGGACGTGGACATGGAGAGCTACCAGGAACACGGCGCGTATCTGTGGGGCACGCTGCTCACCGAGGCAGGCGGTCCGCCGCCGTCGTATCGCGGTTTCGTCACCTGGGACCCGCTGCCGACCGTCGACGAGGGACGCTCGTTCGCGGTGTTCTGGAACTGGCTGATGGATACCAGGGCCGACGCGGCCGCGCGCGGTAAAACCTTTGCCGCGTACTGCTATTCGCGGCAGGCGGAAGACAAGTGGCTGCTCGATTCGGCACGCCGTTTCGCGGACGTTCCCGGGGTTCCCACCGAGGCGCAGATTCGCGAGTTCATCGACAGTAAGCAGTGGGTGGACATCTACCAGGCCGTGAGTGATCAGTTCATCTGCCCGAACGGCAAGGGACTGAAGAAGATTGCGCCGGTCGCAGGATTCGCTTGGCGTGACGACGAAGCCGGCGGCGAGGCGTCGATGGGGTGGTACCGCGAGGCCGTCGGATACGACGCCGAGCCCGACCACACGCAGCGCGAGCGACTGCTCGTCTACAACGAGGACGACGTGCTCGCAACGAAAGTGTTGCGCGAGTGGATGTCCGACCGCGCGGAGAAGGAAATCCCGACGGTAGCGGACCTGCGCGCTCGCGCGTGACCCCGCCGCGATCGGCGGGGTCACCCGCCCGTGGTCAGAGGTTAAAGCGGAGCCCAGCGGGTAGCGCCGTCCATGCGGATGGTGTCACCGGTGATGTATTAGTGCT
>NZ_JAWLKF010000004.1:0-120311 GCF_033042195.1 Rhodococcus cerastii | reverse complement strand
GCCCCAAACATTTTGTGTGGGGGGGGTGTTGGCCCCCCGGGGGGGACACGAACCGCCCGCGGGGGGGGCCGGGGGGGGCGCGCGGGCCCCCCCGCCGGGGGGGGGGGGCCCCCGCGCCAGTGGTCAGAGGTTAACGCGGAGCCATGCGGATCGCGCCGTCCATGCGGATGGTCTCACCGTTGAGGTAGTCGTGCTCGGCGATCATCTGGACCAGCTGCGCGTACTCGCTGGGCTGCGCCAGACGTGAGGGGAACGGCACCGAGGCCTCGAGGCCCTGACGGTATTCCTCGGTGACGCCTGCCAGCATCGGGGTGTCGACGATGCCGGGGGCGATGGTGTTGACGCGGATGCCGACCTGCGCCAGGTCGCGAGCTGCGGTGATGGTCATCGCGTGCACGCCGCCCTTGGAAGCGGTGTAGGCGATCTGGCCGATCTGGCCCTCGAACGCCGCCACCGATGCGGTGTTGATGACGACGCCGCGCTGGCCTGCGTCGTCCACGGTCGACTGCGACTGCATCCGGTTCGCGGCCAGGCGCATCACGTTGAACGTGCCGAGCAGGTTGATGGTGATGACGGTGCGGAACAGCTCTAGATCGTGCGGTCCCTTCTTGGACAGGATGCGGCCCGCCCAGCCCACCCCCGCGCAGTTGACGACGATGCGCAGCGGCACTCCGGATTCGACGATGGTGTCCAGTGCGGCCTCGACCTCGGCTTCGCTGGTGACGTCTGCCGGAATGAGAGTCACCCCGGCCGGGACGCTGTCTCCGGCCCGCTCGATGGACTGTGGCAGATCGAGTCCGAAGACGGTGACGCCCGCGGCGGCCAGACGTGCGGCCGTTGCGGCTCCGAGGCCCGATGCCCCGCCGGTGACAAGTGCTGCTGTTCCTGAAATCTCCACGTCGTACGATCCCCTTCGCTCACGGTGGCGGGCCGCGGCACAGGCTGCGACCTCGTAGTCGCTTGCACCATAACCGGCGGGGCACCTCACCCGCCCTCAGGCACCCTGGAGTGGGGCCTACTTGATACCGCTGCGCGCGAATCCGGCGATGAAGTATTTCTGGAAGAACAGAAACAGCAACGCCATCGGCACGACGTTGATCAGCGCGAACGCCATCGTGGCACCGTAGTCGCTGTTCGCCTGGCCCTGCAGGTACAGCAGGCCGATGGGGAGGGTGAACAACTCGTTCTCCCGCAGTGCGATCAGCGGCCACGCGAAGTCGTTCCACGATTGCAGCAGGCTCATGAAGGCGAGGACGGCGATCAGCGGTCCCGACAGCGGCAGCACGACGCGTCGAAAGATCTGCCAATGCCCGGCACCGTCGAGTCGGGCCGCCTCGAGCAGCTCACGGGGAATGCCGAGCATGAACTGGCGCGCGAGGAACAGCCCGAACGCCGACGCCGAACTCGGCAGGATCACCGCCCAGTACGTGCCGTACAGACCGAGTCCGACGACGATGCGGAACAGCGCCACCATGATCACCTGCACGGGCAGTACCAACGTTGCCAGCGCGATGAAGAACAGCGGCGTCGAGAATCGGAACTTCAAGTGCGCGAACGCATATCCCGCGAGCAGACTCGTCACCACGGTGATGATCGTGACCACGACGGCAATGGCGATCGAGTTGCCCAGCCACGTCGCGACCGGGAACGAGTCGAACACGCGGGTGACGTTCTCCCACGTCACCTGGCGCGGCCACAGCCGTAGCTCACCCCCGCCCAGCAACTCCCCGCGAGTCGAGAACGCCACGGCCAGCATCCAATACAGCGGTGCGACGGTGATCAGGCCGATGACGGCGATGATCACGGTGCGCAGCACCAGTGCGCGGCGAGCGGACGCGTTTCTCGGCCCGCTCATTCGACCAGATCCTTCGTTCGGCTCGCGCGCCACTGCGCGGCGGCGAAGGTGAGGGCGAACAGGAACAGCACCATGCCGATCGATGCGGCGTAGCCCTGATCGCGGGTGACGAAGCCCGTCTCGTAGGCGTACGTGACCAGTACCGACGTCGCCCCGCCCGGTCCGCCGCCGGTGAGGACGAAGACCAGATCGAACACCTGGAACGAGTAGATGACGTTGAGCACCAGCAGGAAGAACGACGTGGGACCCAGCAGCGGCACCGTCACGTTGCGGAACCGCTGAAATGCGTTCGCGCCGTCCAGCCGGGCCGCCTCGTAGAGGTCGGGACCGAGACCTTGAAGACCGGCCAGATAGATCAGCATGTTCAACCCGGTGCGCCACCACACCGTGGCGATGACGATCGACGCGAAAGCGGGCCCGGGGGAGGACTGCCAGTCGATAGCAGGCAGCCCGAGGAAACCGATGAGATTGTTGAGCACGCCCGAGTTCTGGTCGAACACCAGAATGCCGATCAGTCCGGTGGCCACGCCCGAGACGGCCATCGGCAGGATCACCAGCGAACGCCACAGCGGCCTCGCCGGCAACGCGGAATTGAGCAGGACGGCAGCGATCAGACCGAACAGCATCGACAGCGGAGTGACCAACGCCGTGAACAGCAGCGTGTTGATCAGCGCCCGCCAGAACAGCGGATCATCCACCAGGCGTGCGTAATTGGCCGCCCCGACGAACTCACCTGCACCGAAGCCGTCCGTCTGCTGCAGGCTGACGACAAACGCGGCGACGAGAGGAACGAGGACGAACACGGCCAACAGTGCATAGCTGGGGGCCAGGAATCCGGCGGCCGCGAACGCTTCCTTCCTGGCCCCGGCGCGTTTGGTCTTCGCTCGTACTACAGCCGTCATGCGCCGGTGACCCCGGCGATTCCGCTCTGCAACGCCGAGACGGTGGCAGCGGCATCCTGCGAACCGGCGAACGCAAGATCGAGTTGCTCCTTGAGAACCGGAATGATCGCCGACATCGACGGCGACGCGACCTGAGCGGCATCCTGCGGCTGCACCGTAGTGGCCTGAGCTGCGAAGATCGGGGCCAGCTCCGACCGGATATCGAACTCGAGGTCGGAGTTGAGCAGATCGGTACGCGTCGGCAGCAACGAGGCGGCCCTGCAGAAGTTGCGCATCTGTTCCTGCTGGGTGACGAACTCGAGGAACGACGCCGCCAGCTCCGGCTGCGAGGTCTGCGACGTGGCGACGAGTGCGTTGCCACCGAAGTCGCCGCCGCCCCGGCGATCTCGGGGTGCGAAGGTGGCCGTCCAATCGAAACTGGCCGTCGCATCGGCGTCGGGCAATTGGAATGCACCCGACCACACCATCGCCACCGACTGCGAGAACCAGGCCTCGCTGGCGTAACTCGACGACGCGATGGTGTTGTTCGCCGGCACATAGCCGTTCGAGAAGAACGACGACGAGAATTCGACGGCTCGGCGCGCCTCGTCGGAGTCGATCAGTGGAGTCTTCTGGTCCTCGGCCAGGAAGGACCCGCCGGCCTGGAACAGCAGACTCAACCAGCGGGTGACGCCGTTGCCCTGCCAGTTGTAGGCCCACGGGTACTTGTCGGCCGGCAGCGAGGAACGCAGTCGGTCGCCGATCGACGCCAACTCGTCCCACGTCCAGGCGTCGTCCAGGCTTGTCGGAACCGAGTCGATACCGGCCTGCGACAACAGGTTTCGGTTCACCAGAATTGCCGAAGTGTCGGTGTGGTGCGGTAGGCCGTAGGGGATTCCGCCGTTCTGCACTGCGGCCCACGCTGTGGGCGTGAACTGATCCCGCGTGTCCGACGCCAACAGCGGCGACAGATCGAGCAATTGGCCGCGGCCGGCGTACGCACCGAATGTGTAGTACGGAACGCGGAAGATGTCGGGTGGATTGCCCGCCTGTAGTTGGGCGTCGATGTTGGTGAACATCTGCTCGTACGGCACCGCGTTGAGGGTGATCGTCGTCCCGGGGTTGGCCGCCTCGAACGCGCTGATCGAGTCGCGGAAGCCGGCCAGCTCGGCATCGGTACCCCAGGTGGTGAACGTGAGTGTGCCCTCGGTCTGCTGCGACGGGCTGGATCTGACGAAGCCGCATCCGGCCAACAGCAACGGCACTGCGGCAGCACCGGATCCGATCAGAAACGAGCGACGATCGAGTGCCATGAAAGATCTCCGTTCACCGGATGCAGCTGTACAGACCGACTGGTCCGCCGCAGAGTAGCCAGGGGAGCAGCGGTCCAAACCACTGTTCAGTGCCGGACGTGACCGGTTTCGTCGTACTCGACGCGGTGCGCACCGTCGCCCAGGTCGTCGAGCAGAATCGTCGCCGCCACGGGGCGGCCAGGAGGTAGGAGCCGGACCGTCACCGCGCCTGCTTCGGCGGCATCGAGAGCACCCGACGCGGCGGCCACGATGCGTTCACGCGCGTCGTCGTCGAGTGCGTCCGGGGATCGGTCGTCGAGCATCATCACCTCCACCCCGCGGGCCCGAGCGGACCTGGCGGCACGAGCGAGATCGGGTCGCACCAGACCGCGGGCGCGGAGGGAATCGCGGAGCTCGGCTTCGAGGAGTCGACACGCGAGGACTTCCTCCTCGGTGGGATCGGGGCCGTCGGCGATGCGCTGCAGCAGCGGACGGGCCAACGCGTCGAGACTGGCCAGGCGAGCGTCGCGTTCCTCGAGCACGGCCGCCGCCGCGGCCTGGGACGCGATACGCACCGTCGACTGCTTGCGCAGCTCGAAAATTGCGGCGGCCAAGGGACGAATGGTGAAGGCGAAGAACGTCGCCATCAACAGCGGCGCGATGTTGATCGCGCTGAACGAGAGCCCGTACAGAAATCCCTGACCCGTCACCACCGCCCACCCGATGGCCACCGACATGGTCAGTGCCAGCCCGAGCCACGCGGCGAGTGTGCGACCGCGGACACACATGAAGGTGTAGATCACCACCGACATCCCCAGGGGCCAGGTCTGCAAGCTTCCGGTCAGCGGCACCGGCAGGACGGCGAAGACCAGCGCGGCTGCCACCGGGCCCGATACGGTCATCAGTGCGGTCGACTGCGCGGTCAGTGGGTCACCAGGTGCCCGGAGCAGCAGGATGACCGCGGCCGAGAGTGCAAGCACAGCTGCGTACTCGGGCCACACTGCGGACACCCCGGTCAGGGTTGCGGATGCGCACACCAGGCACGCGAGGATGAAGAAACCGGCAACCGCGTACGCCGCCGCCGACCTCATCGACAGCAGGTCGCGGATGTCCTGGCCGTTCATCGCTTCCACCCCAATCGCACTATGGTGCCTGCGGTGGAGGATTGGATCTCGGCCGATCCACCGTCGAGTTGACGCATCCGGCCTTCGATGCTGACGGCGACGCCGAGTCGGTGGGGCGGCACCGAACGTCGATCGAAGCCGACGCCGTTGTCCTGAACGGTGATGCCCATCGACGACGGGGCCAGCTCAACGGAAACCGAACGATGTGATGTCTGTGCGTGAATCACACTGTTGCGCAGCGCTTCTGCCAGTGCCGCGGCGATGGCGCGTACCGTCTCGGCCGGGTAGTGCTCTGTCCGCTCGAGCGCGCCCTCGTGCACGGTGAAGTCGATCGCTTCGTCGACTGTCGTTGCGGCAGAACGAAGCTGAGCCAGAGTCTCGTCGGCCGAGAACGCTTCCGAGACGGTGCCGGTGGTCAGGTCATCGAGATGTAGCAGAGTCGAGCGCGCCTGACGCGCCAGGCTGGGCGTGCGGCCATGGCGGGCAACAGCCAGCAGCGAAGACATGACCTCGTCGTGGATCAGCGCGTCGAACCGTTCGCGCTCGACTTCACGCGCGGTGGCCGCAGCCGCCCGGGCTGCGTCGTCGTGTGTGGTCGAGATCGTCGCGTCGAGAATGCGTCCGGTGCGCACCGCGGCGAGTGTCGCGGCAACGAACACCGTGCAGAACATCATCGCGAAGAAGATCTCCGCAATGATGTTGCTGCGGGGGAACGGTTCTCGCACAGCCTGGTTGGCCAGCTGCACAAGAACGACGCTGACGCTCATGTGGATGAACGCCGGGACGGGGTGCCACACCGTGGCGGCGGCGAGTGCCGCCAGGCCGGGAAACACCGAGAGAAACGTCCCGGCTTGATCGAAGGTGGCACCGTCCCACGCCACCCACCACAGCAGGGCCATGATCGGGAACGCCAACGCGGCCACGGAACCGGCAACGCGAATGACCCCGATGCGCGGGTGAAAGGTGGAGGCCGCGAACGCGAATCCGGTGCCGAACACGACCGCAACGGTGACCGGAGTCCACCAACCGGGAACCACCTCGCTGCTCCGTTCGATATCCGGGATCAACAGCAGCAGATAGATGAGATAGCCGGTACCGACGAAACGGCCGAAGATTCTGATCAGCCGGTCGGTCGAGTGGTGCGCCGCGTCGGTCGTACTCACCTGCTGCTCGTTGTTCATGCACCCCTCCCGGGAGAGGAGTGTAAACCAAGGTCAGGCGTGTTCGGTGCTGGTCTGCTGCGCCGATTCCCGCGCTGCCCTGATGCGGGAGCGTCGAACGAACACGGCGACGACGACGGCGGAGATCGCGACAACTGCTCCGGCAGCGATGTAGGGAGCTGCGGTGCCGGGCATCAGGCCCTCGAAGAACAGGACAGCACCGAAGACGAAGAACAGGATGGCCGCGCCGTACTGGATCATGCGCTCCGGCAGGTGCTTTCCGAGTACCGCGCCGACCACGATGGCGAGTGCATCGGCAGCGACCATGCCGACGGTAGAGCCGATCCACACGCCCACCCAGTCGTTGTCGGCGGCGAGAGTGACGGTGGCCAGCATCGTCTTGTCGCCGAGCTCGGCCAGGAAGAACGCCGACGCGATCGCGAGGAACGCAGATTTGGTGACCCGAGAGGCCTTCGCGCCCTCGTCGTCGGACAGGGAGTCGCCGCGTAGCGTCCAGAGGCCGAAGATGACGAACGCGATGCCGCCGACGATGGAGATCGCCTCGGTGGGGATCGATACACCGAGGAAGTGGCCGACCGCGACCGAGACCAGGTGCACCACGGTGGTGGCAACGGTGATGCCGCCGATGACGACGTACCACTTGTAGCGCAGGGCGAACGTCATGGCCATGAGCTGGGACTTGTCACCCAGCTCGGCGACGAAAATGACAGCGAAACTCAACAGTAATGCGGACAGCACAGCGGACTCCTCGGTCGTCGACAGGACCGAAGGTCTCGCCCACCGGAACTGGCCGGTTCAGGTGCCGGGTTGCATTCGAGCAACCAGTATGTCGACACGGTGATTGGGGGCTACTCCCCTTCGCTGCACACGACTGTAGGGGCGTCGTCGTGAATTGTCCAATGCGACAATAAGTTTGGGTTCCCGAAAATTCGTGTGCGGACAGCGGTCAGGATGCGAGGAGCATCGCCAAAACTGCGGTGTCGGGATCGCTGATGGGATCGAGACCGACCCGACTGACCATCGACGTCACGGTGCCGTCGGACTCCGCCTCCACCCAGGCCGCCCGATGGTCGAGTCCGAGATGTGGAAGGCCGGGGAGCAGAACGCAGCCGGACGCCGCGCCGACACATTCCGGGAGCGTCGGTGTCGTCTCCGACGGTGGATGCAGCATCAGCAGGGCGGCAGGTTGATGCGCGGCGAACCGTCCGGGAGCCAACGCGAAGTCACCGATCACCGGCCCCTCGGCGACGACCAAGCCGACCGTCCCCGGCGCGGGGTCGTCGGGCAATTCCTCACGCACCCCGAACACCGTCGACGTCGCCAACAGGCCCGGCATCGACGCCACCCGTACAGCGAGGGCGAGAAACTGCGCCCATTCCTTGGTGGTGTCCGGCCAGCGCCCGGAAATCACGAAACCGCGCAGCAGACCGGCGGCATGAAACGGTGAAACACCGATGAGATCTCGCTCGTCCATCTCGATTGTTCCTCCCAGACAGGTACAGGGCTCGAAGCCGGGTACACGACGTTGGGTAGGAAGAGAATGACGCGAAAACGGCTGGCACACAAGATGGGGAGAGTGCCAGCGAACTCCCTTCGAAGCGTGAATGGACCACTGCACCCGTCTGAGCGGGGCAGTGGTCCATCGACGCTGTCGGTGAAGCCGGTGGTGCGAGGACCTACGGGAAGATCAGACCCGGGGTCTTCGACGTTGCGGCCTCGAAACGAGCCTGGACGTCGGCCCAGTTGACGACGTTCCAGAACGCCTTCACGTAATCGGCCTTGACGTTCTTGTACTGCAGGTAGAAGGCGTGCTCCCACATATCGACCTGGAGCAGCGGGATGATGCCGAGCGGCACGTTGGCCTGCTGATCGTAGAGCTGGAAGGTGAGCAGCTTCTTGCCGAGCGAGTCGTAGCCCAGAACTGCCCAGCCGGAGCCCTGCAGGCCGTTGGCGGCAGCGGTGAACTGTGCGCGGAACTTGTCGAACGAACCGAACTGGTCGTCGATCGCGGCAGCGAGCTCGCCCTCGGGCTTGTCGCCACCGTTGGGCGAGAGGTTCTTCCACCAGATGGAGTGATTGACGTGGCCACCGAGGTGGAACGCGAGATTCTTCTCCAGCAGGAAAATGGCTGCATGATCGTCGTTGTCACGCGCGGCGGCGAGCTTTTCGACCGCGGTGTTCGCGCCTGCGACGTAGGTCGCGTGATGCTTGGAATGGTGAAGCTCGTTGATCTCGCCCGAGATGTGCGGCTCGAGGGCGGAGTAATCGAAATCAAGGTCGGGCAAGGTGTACTCGGACACGTGGTTCCCTTCTCTAACGACGCCGTACCCATCGTGTGATGCGGGCACGTTCGTCCTACTGCGGATCTTTCGTAGGGTTCAACCCAATCTCATTCCTACCCCCAGTGCAACAGTTGTAACCGAGATGCTTTTCTCGGAATAAATTCGTGTGAACGAGACAGGCAAATAATTCGGCTGTGAATCTGCTCCGAATATCACGAATCAGTTGCGGAGCGGCCGCGGATTGGTCCTACAGATGAACGGAACCTAAACTCGCGGGTGTGGAAGGGGACCGACCGAGCCAGAATACGGTCGACAAGTCCGCCGCCACGCAGCCGGTCGACGCGCCCCGAGTCCAGATGGACGGTGCCGACCTCCTCCGCGTCATCGCCGTCCTCGCGGTGCTGTACTCACACATTTCGTTCTATCTGCTCGACGACATCGGCGGTGGCTGGTGGATGATCGACGTCGTCAACACCGTCCTCATCGAGGACGCGGGCCTCAACATGCACCTCTCGTTCGTCGGAGTCAGTATCTTCATGCTGCTCACCGGCCTGCTGATCACCCGATCCGCCATGCGGCAATCGCGTCGGGACTTCATGGTCGCGCGCCTCGCCCGCCTCGTCCCGGCGCTCTGGTTCGCCGTCGCCATGGCCGTCATCCTGGTCAAACTCGGCCTCAACGGAATGTTCAGCGGCCAACCCGGCATCACCAACGGCGAAGCGTTCCTCAGCTTCTTCCTCGGCGGCTTCTTCCTGCGACCCGAAGTCGCCGTCCTCGGCGTCACCTGGACCCTCGTCGTCCAGATCGTGTTCTACCTCTACTGCATCTCGATGCGCGGAACGCTGAACACCAGACCCATCGTGGTGCCACTCGTCGGAGCTGCACTGTGCGCCCTGGTGATCGTCTACAACCTCTACCTACCGCAGCCCTACACAGTCCCGTTCCTGACCAAGGTCGCGGGCGTACTCCCCACGCTGTTTCTCGGCCAGATCGCCTACCTCGGATGGGCACGACTGATCACCTGGCGATGGGTCGTCGTCGGCGTCATCGCCCAGATCGAAGTGATCCGACTCGCCATCGAAGTCCACACCTTCTGGATGGGCGACACCTACCTCTGGACACTGCTCGTCGTCACCGGAACGGTCCTGATACTCGCCCGATACAACGGACCCATCACTCGCTGGCCCGTCATCCGATGGATCGGCACCCGCAGCTACGCGATCTACCTGATCCACACCCTCGTGCTGTACCGCATCTACGCAACCGTCGAACCACACCTGGGCCCCAGCGCCGCCGTCCTGGCATTCCTGGCCGGTACCGCCGCACTCGCCGAAATCATGTACCGATGGATCGAACTGCCCGCGGCACGACATATCAGCACTCACTACGCCCGCCTGCGCGCCCGATCCGCCACCTGACCGACCCCCTGGGTACTCAATGTGACATTCAGTGGACTTTTGGGCAGTCAATGTCACGTTGAGTGGACTCAGGGGGCGGGTTTCGGCGGGGGTCAGAGCTGTGGGAGAACTTCGGATGCGACGAGTTCGAGGTGATCGAGGTCGGTGAGATCCATGGTCTGCAGGTACACGCGGGTGGCTCCGACAGCTCCGAAGCGACCGATTTTGTCGACGAGTTCAGCGGGGCTTCCAGCGGCACCGTTCTCGCGTAGTTCGGATACCTCGCGGCCGATGGCAGCGGCGCGACGTGTGATTTCTTCTTCGGTGCGGCCGCAGCAGAGGACGAGGGCGTTGGAGTAGACGAGGGAGTCGGGATCGCGATCGGCTGCTGTGCAGGCTGCGCGGACGCGACCGAACTGTGTCTCGGTATCGGCCAGCGAGGCGAAGGGGATGTTGAACTCGTCGGCGTATTTCGCGGCGAGTGCCGGGGTGCGCTTCTTGCCTCCGCCGCCGATGACGATGGGCGGGTGCGGCGTCTGCACCGGCTTGGGGAGCGCGGGGGAGTTCGTGACGGGGTAGTGCGTGCCCGCGTGTGAGAACGTCTCGCCGGCGGGGGCGTCCCAGAGTCCGGTGATGACGGCGAGTTGCTCTTCGAGGCGGTCGAAACGTTCACCGAGCGGAGGGAACGGGATGCCGTAGGCCTTGTGCTCGTCCTCGAACCAGCCGGCACCGAGACCGAGGTCCACGCGGCCGCCGCTCATGGCGTCGACCTGGGCGACGCTGATGGCCAGGGGGCCCGGGTAGCGGAAGGTCGCGGAGGTGACGAGTGTGCCGAGCCGAATGGTCGAGGTCTCGCGGGCCAGCCCGGCCAGGGTGATCCACGCGTCGGTGGGCCCTGGGCCGCCGTCACCGCTCATCGCGAGGTAGTGGTCGGATCGGAAGAATGCGCCGTAGCCGAACTCCTCGGCAGCTTTCGCGACGCGCAGCAGTTCGTCGTACGTGGCACCCTGTTGCGGTTCGGTGAAGACGCGTAGCTCGATGGACGGGAGGGGAGCCTGCGGAACGACCTGCGGTGAGTTAGTCATGTTCGCCAGCCTAAACAGCGGCTTCGCAGGACCGCAGACGATGGCTGTGTCAAATCACCATCGATCCACAGGCCGAGTTGGTATTCGATACACCGGGGGACCGACTCGACGCTCTGACCTGTGGATAGAAACCGGCACAGACCCCGATTCTGTGGATCGATCTGTGGATACTGTGGATAACTTCTGTGACTGCAGTGACGTAGGTCATAGCGAGGTGGCGCTTCGGTCGCGAGGACACGGGTGGCAGCCCCGCGCGGACGCGTGACAAGATCGAGGTGTGTCGCATCCCGAGCAGCCGCCTGCCGTCACCGTCGATCGCCTGCCGGTGCCGTTCCCTACGACGGCCATCCTGCTCGACGTGCGCGAGGACGACGAGTGGCAAGCCGGACACGCTCCGGACGCAGTGCACATCCCGATGGGCGACATTCCGTCCCGCGCCGGTGAGGTCGACAACCAATCCGAGGTGTACGTGGTCTGCAAAGCCGGTGGTCGCTCGGCTCGCGTCGTCGAATATCTCAACCGCGTGGGCTACGACGCGATCAACGTCGACGGTGGGATGCTCGCCTGGCAGGCCGCTGGTCGACCGATCCAGAGCGAGAACGACGCCCACGAAGCGAGAATCATCTAGATGTCGGCACCGCAGGGGCGCGCTCAGGCGTTCCAGGTCTGTGCCCGCTGCAGCACCCGTTGGGCTGTCGGCGCACGGCCTGGCATCTGGTGCCCCCGCTGCCACGGCGTGCTGCTCTCGCCGGTGTCCACCAGGGCACCCGCGCAGGGTGCCCGAAACTTCCGATGGGTAGCCCGACCGGCGACCTCGTCGACGAAAGCCGCACGCCGCGGCCGATCCGCAGCACCGACCCCGACGCCGCACTACGCCTCGACGCCCACCTGGGGATTGCGCGACATCCCGCGCGATCCCGAGGCCGATCGCCGCGTAGGTCGCGTCGAGCGGTACGCCGCGAACGCGCAGAACCTGGTCCTCGTCACCGCGATGTTGCTGGCGCTCGCTGCGTTCGCCGAAGTGTTCCGGTACGGCATCCTGCTGCACAACCGCGTGCGACTGATCTCGCCGATCACCCTCGCCGTGTCCGACGCGTTGGTGTATTTCGCCCAGGTCGGCGCGCTCGTCATCGGTCTGGCCGCGCTGATCACTTCGTCCTGCTGGCTGATCGACCAGCGCAGACTCGCCTTCACTGCCGCCGGCTCCACCGACCCGCGATCGGTGCGCCCGATGCTGCTGTTGTCGATGCTGCCTCTTGTCCGCATCGTGATGCCGGGGGTCTACCTCACCGAGGTGGTCCGTCTCCGCGGCGGTGCCGATGCCGACGTGCACCGCGAGCTGACACTGGTTCGGATCTGGTGGGCGGTCTGGGCAGCGAGCAACGCGCTGGTCATCGTCCAATTGCTGTGGAACCTGCGCGATTCACTTCAGGCCCGCGCCGACGGAGTTCTGCTGTCGGCAGTCGTGGCCTTGGTGGCCGCGGTCTCGGCCGTGCTGACCCTGGCCGTGATGCGCCGACTCGAAGGCCGCACACTGCGCGGCTCCGCGATGTCGCGTCCGACCCGCTGGGTGATCGCCACCGGCACCGCGTCGAAGTCGAACCAGCGCGAACAGAACCAGCCCGAACACGAATCCGAGACGGTGACGGCGTCGTGAGTCCCGATCGCCGTGGGCCACTGGTTGTCGCGCATCGAGGTGCGTCGGCGGCGAAGAAGGAGCACACTCTCGCGGCCTACGACCTCGCGCTGCGCGAGGGAGCGGACGGCGTCGAATGCGATGTGCGGCTCACCAGGGACGGCCACATCGTGTGCGTGCACGATCGCCGCGTCGATCGCACCTCGAACGGCACCGGCATCGTCAGCGAGATGGACTTCGCCGATCTGGCACGACTGAACTACGGCGACGACGACGAACCCGCCGAACTCCTGACGTTGCACGACCTCATTGCTCTCGTCCTGGACTGGACCAGCAAGCCGGTCAAACTCTTCATCGAAACCAAGCATCCCGTGCGATACGGCTCGCTGATCGAAAGCACGGTGCTCGCCGAGCTGCACAAGTTCGGCATCGGCGCGCCCGCGTCGGCCGACCACTCGCGGGCGGTCATCATGTCGTTCGCGCCCTCGGCCGTCTGGCGCGTACGGAGGTCGGCTCCGATGCTTCCGACGGTGCTCCTCGGCGACAGCTCGCACTACCTCGGTGGGGGAGCGGCGACGACCGTCGGGGCCACCGCAGTCGGCCCGTCGATTCGCGCGCTGCGCGAGCACCCGGCCATCATCGACCGCGCAGCCGCGTCCGGCCGGGCCAGCTACGTGTGGACCGTCGACGAGAAAGAGGACGTGGACCTGTGCCGCGAGCTCGGCGTCGGGTGGATCGCCACCAACCATCCCGGCCGAACGCGAGCCTGGCTCGAATCGAAGAACGTGTAGGTTTTCGGGCGTGGGTAAGAGCAAAAGAAACAGTGGACCGAAGCAGGACAGCAACCGAGCAGCGAAGCTCGCGCAGCGAGAAGCGGAACGCGCGAGCATCGAATCGGCGTCGGCTCGCCCGTTCGAGGGCCTCGCCGCCGAATGCGACCTGGTAGCGCTGCGCGAGTTCGTCCCGTCGGCGACGGCCACCGCGCCGATCACCGTGGACGGTCGCACCATCACGCTGGCCACGGTGCTACCCGGTGCCGTCGCGGCACTGGTGCGCGAAGACGCCGATACCGTCGAGGGATTCGTCGGCCTTCAGGTGCAGAATCAGTCGAAAGACGTTGCGGCAGATATCAGTAGCGCGCTCGGCTGGGCGTCCACCGCGTCCGCGGGCGAGTCGCTCGAAGCCGCGAAGATCACCGACAGCACGCCCGCGTTGACCGAGGTGCTCGACGCCTCCGCGCTGCTCGAGATCACCGTTCATCAGGACTTCAACTGGTGGATTCCCGAAAGTGCCACTCCCGCAGCCGATGTGACTGCAACCGTGGAACGTGCGAACCAGGCGATCATGCCCTCCGCGCGGATCGAGGCCGACGGCGTCGTCGCGGCCTGGTGGGTGGATGCAGGCGACAAGGCACACATCCGGTGGGTTCGTCCGGAGAACGAAGACGACGTGATGCTCGCGTTGGCGCGCCTGCATGCCGCGGGTTATCTGAACCTGGGTGAAGGTTCGCGCTACGCCGGTTCGTTCCGCACGCACGGGCTGCTGGTGCCGGTGTTCGATCTCGATCCCGAGATGCATCCCACCGAATGGGCAGGCCCTACAAAGGAATTCGGCGAGAAACTGAGCGAGGCACTGGCTGTCGACGCTCCGCTCACGGCGGCGCAGTTGCGTTCGCGTGACGGCTTACGCGGCCGCCAGGTCACTCTGCGCTAGAACTCACTCTGCGCTAGAACGCGAAACGGGTGGCCACTCGAACAAGGAATCCTCGTTCGAGTGGCCACCCGTATGAGCGCGTCATCCGCGCAGAGTTGCGGTGCGAACCTACAGCGATCCGCCGGCGACGGTGGGTGCGCCCGAGTCGGCGGTCACGCTGGTGTTCATCTCACGGGCGACGAACTGCTCGAGGTCGAACAGGTTGTGGCCCGCACGATCGGCGATGTTGAGCAGCGTCTTCATGCTGGCAACTTCCTCGACCTGCTCCTTGAGGAACCACTGCATGAACTGCTCGCCGAGGTAGTCGCCCTCTTCGCGTGCGGTGCTCGCCAGAGCGATGATCTGCTCGGTGACGGTCTCCTCCTGTGCCAGCGCCAGGGCGATGGCCTCACGCGGATCGGTGAAGACGGACTTCGACGCGTCGACGCCGGTCAGCTCGACCGTGATGTCGCGATCGAGGAAGTACTGCACGATCATCATCGCGTGGTTGCGCTCTTCGACCGACTGCGCATAGAAGTGCTTGGCCAGCTGCGGCAGATCGACATTCGCGAAGTAGACCGCGGTGGCGATGTACTGCTGCGAGGCGTTGAACTCGTTGCGAATCTGGTCGCGGAGAAGTGCGTGGAACTTGGTGTGGCTGGTTTCTTTGATGTCTACGCTCATGCTCAGGACAATATGCCTGGTCAGAAGCGTTGTCATCCAAGTCGATCCTTATTGAGGCGAACGTTGCCTAATACAGTCGATCCTAAATGTCCGCTCTGAGCAGGGCTGCAAACTACGCTCTTCCGGCTTCTTTGGGGGCATTGGTGGCGCGGATCACCGTGGAACCGATCTCGCGAGCGACGTACTGCTCGATGTCGAACAGGTTCGATCCGGCTCGGCGGACGATGTTGAGCAGGCTCTGCATCGCCGCCACCTCCTCGACCTGCTCGGTGAGGAACCAGTGGGTGAACTGCTCGCCGATGTAGTCGCCCTCGGCCCGGGCAGCACGTGCCAACGCGCTGATCTGCTCGGTCACCGTCGACTCCTGGGCCAACGCCAGTTCCACCGGTTCGACGACCGACTGAAACTCCGTCACCACGTCGTCGATGCCCGACGCATCGACCTCGAGTCGGTTGTCGATGAGAAAGCGGATCATCATCATGGCGTGTCGACGCTCCTCGGCGGACTGAGCGTAGAAACGCGTGGCCAGCTGTGGCAGATCGTTGCGGTCGAACCACACCGCGATCGCGACGTACTGCTGCGAAGCAGTGAACTCGTGCCGCACCTGGGCGCGCAGCAGATCGTGGAACGACGTACCGGGTGTTGCGGCGGGCTGGGCAGACGGCGATGTCATGGTCCACAACTTACATTCAGGGTCGTCAGGGCCCGCCGGTCAGCAGTTCCGGAGGTATTTCGCGATCCTGCGCGATGGCGTCGAAGAACGCCGGAGCGCGAGTGTCGTCCCACAGCAGTACGTTTCCGACGTCGGAGTCCTGGAATCCGCCGACGGGAACCGTCGTGGTCACCGGACCGCTGCGCATCGCCCAGGCGAGTGCGGCGAGGTTCCAGATGTGATCTCCCTCGTCGACGCTCAACGACGACGCGGTATCGGACACCAACGGCCACAACTTGAACGGGTTGAGGAAAGTCGAAGCGCTGGTTGCCTTTTCCAAGAGGGCGGACATGAACGCCCGCTGATTGTTCATCCGGTCGATATCGGCCAGTGCCGTCGCGCGGGAGCGCACGAATCCGAGCGCCTCGGCTCCGGTGAGATCCTGGCAGCCGGCGGCGATGTTGATGCCCGCCAACGGATCGTCGATCGCATTCTGCACGCACACGTTGACTCCACCGACCGCGTCGACGATACCGGCGAAGCCGCCGAATCCGATCTCGGCGTAGTGATCGATGTGCACACCGGTTGCACCCTCGACCGTCTGGACCAGCAGTGGCGGCCCGCCGAATGCGAAGGCCGCGTTGAGCTTGTCCTGGCCGTTGCCCGGAATCGACACGTACGAATCGCGCGGCAGGCTGACCATCGTCGGCGCGCCGCTGCCCTCGGGGATGTGGATGAGAATGATCGTGTCGGTGCGGCTCGGGCCCACCTCGCCGCCGGTTGCGAGCGCGGCTTCCTGCTCCGGCGTCAGGCCCGCTCGCGAATCCGACCCGACGAGAAGCCAGTTGGTGCCGGGGGTGTCGCCGATGCGCCCGGGATACGAGGTGAGGGCGTCCACGCGCGTCAACGAGCTGTCGACGTAGTAGACGACGCCGCCGATTCCCAGCACCAGGACCAGCAACACGATCAGGAAGCGTCGACCCCAGCGTCTGCGCTTCCGCGGCTTCGCGACCTTCGGCGGCCGAGAGTCACGTTGCGGCCGAACGGGTTCGGGTCGACGCAGAGCCCGCTGCGCCGGTGCTGCCGGTTGCCTGCGCTCCTCGGTGAACGGCTCCGGTTGCTGCCGCGGGGCGTACCCGGTGCGGCCCGGTGGACCGTCCTGGGAACGCGAGTACTGACGCGTCGATTCGGATGGCGTGGGTGTGTCGGACTTCGCCGATCCGGGTTCGGGAGCCTGCGACCACGCCTGCTGTGCGGCGGCCGAGCGCGCCGGACCGGCAGTGGGCCTGCCGTCGCGGCGGATGAACTCGGTGCCCTCCGGCGGCGGACCCTGTGGGCGGGGACGGTGCTGTGCCGGACGCTCGGGCGGAGGTCCCTGACGGCGCGGGGGCCCAGGTTCGTACTGACGCGGGCCCCGATCCGGTGGCGGCTGGCCGGGACGATATCCGCGTGGGGGTGGCTGCTGTCGGCCGGGCGGCACCTGACCTGGGGGCGGCTGCGGTGGTCGCGATTGGCTCGGCGGTTGCGGGCCTCGTGGTTGCTGGCCGGGCGGTGGTCGACGAGGCGGTGGTTGAGAAGGCGGTGGCTGGCGCGGCGGTTGGCCCCCGGTCGGGCGCGGTGCGGGTCCTGGCGCTGGGTCCGGCCGACCGTGACGACTCCGTTCTGATCGGTCGGGCGGCGTTCGCCGTTCCGGCGCGCCGTGCCGTCCGTAGCGATCGTCGTCGTTCACGGGTCGACTGTAACCGTCGCCACGGAAACACCCGGGTTCCTCGCGTGCCGATTCACGGGAGCCACGACAGATGTTCGCGCAGGAGGGCGTACCCGACGAAGGCCACGATGTCGATAAGAGCGTGTGCGATCAGCAGTGGCCACAGTCTGCCGGTGCGCTGCCAGTAGCGGCCGAACACCAGACCCATGAGGAAGTTTCCGACCCCACCGCCCACGCCCTGGTAGAAGTGATAGCTGCCGCGCAGCAGCGACGAGCACAGCAGGGACGCGTTCTCGCTCAGTCCGAGTCTGCGTAGGCGAGAGATCAGGTACGCCACGACGATGATCTCCTCGGCACCGGAGTTGGCCAGCGCGTACAGAATCAGTGCCGGGACGCGCCACCAGTGGTCGTCGAGGGCGCTGGGAACGACGTTGAGGTTGAATCCGAGGGCGTTGCCCACGAGGTACAGCGCCAGGCCGGGCAGCCCGATCAGTGCGGCCAATCCGACGCCGTGACCGAGGCCGATCTTCAGCCGCGGCCGGGCCAGCCCGATCGCGCGGGGTGCCAGATCTGCTCGCCACAGCAGGTACAACCCCAGTGCGCCCCAGGCGCACAGACGCAGGATGCTCAGCAGCTGGAACAGCAGATCGATCAGGCTGAAACTCGACCGTGACGAGTTCAGCGCCACGGTCTGATCGGACAGGGCAGCGGTCTGCAGCGCGTCCTCGACGAGCGAGAGGATGCTGCTCATACCGCTCAGCCCGAACGTGACCAGAAGGACGATCGCGATCTCGACCTTGATCGTGGTGCGTTCGCGGGCATCGGGCGGTGGAGCCGTGCTCGCGGGCGGCGGTGGCGTCAACCAGCTCTTGAAGTCGATCACCGCACGAGTCTGCCCTGTTTCTCCGAACGTGCGTCAGCCGCGGGCGCGTAGTCCGTTCAGAAACGGGCAACCGGCGAGCACGCGCAGCGCGCGACTGAGCGAGAGGACGTCCTCGACGGGCTCGGCGAACCCCAGCCGGACGTCGTTGTCGCCGCATTCGCCTTCGATCCGCAGCCGAATGCCGTAGCGATCGATGCCGAGCGGCCGGATTCGGCCCTGCCGGAGCGACGGCGGGAGGCGTCGGGCCAATTGGGCGAGCAGGTCCGGGTGGTCGGAGTCGAGGTGCTCGAGCCAGCTGGTCTCCATCTCCCAAAAGGGATCGGGTTCGGCTTCCAGCAGCGTGTCGACGTCGACCGGCTCGGCTCCGGTGCTGTCGGCGACCACGGCGGAGGTGACGATCAGCCGCATCAGCGAGGTGGTGTGCCCGACGTCGAGGAGAGCGGGATGCGGATGTTCGGCGGCCACCGCTCCGGCCATCGGGCGCATCAGCGAGTCCGGGACCGGGCGTAGATCGCCGCGAAGCCACACCAGCGAACGCACCGGTTCACGCAGCGCGAGCGGCGCGTGATCGGTGAGTTCGAGGACGGCGGGGATGCCGGCACGGGAGGACTGCCAGGTGTGCGCGTCGTCGAGGGAGTCGGTGGGGACGGCCAGGATCATCTCGCCGTTGGGTCGCAGATGATGCAGGGACGTGATCACCGGGTCGCTGCCGTCGATGGCCAGGGCGGCGCCCTCGGCGCGCATGCAGGCACTGCGTACACGTTCGGCAGTGGTCGGTCCGGTGGTGGTGGTTGCGCCGAGCATGGGCTCCTCCGATGCGATCGGTCAGGCGAGTAGGTGAGGCAAACCTAAGTTAGCGTGGTGTGGCGAGGATCGCAAGACCGTCCCGGGTCTACCGTGAAGGCGTGCCGATTCCGCTGACCCTCGGTGTGCCCCACCGACCCGACCCGAACGCGCTCGTCCACGAGCTGCTGCAGCCGATATGCGCCGACGCATCCTCGCTGGCCGCAGCTCCGCGTGGAGCCGAGTACGGACCGCCCGTCGTCCGGGCATCGACCCTGCTCACGCTGTCCGACTCGGACGACCACGGACGCATCGTGGTGGACCTCGACATCGACCCCGACGAGCTCCGAGCAGGGAGGACCTGCGGTTACGAGGCCGTCCGGTTCGACGTCGACGCCCCGGCCGAGCACCTCGCCGACGCGCTCGGGCTGCGATTGCCCTCGCCGCTGGTCGTCTTCCCGATGTTCGACGCGATCGACGTGGCCGAGACCGCGGAGGCCGTCGTCCTCGCCCACCGGACCCCGGGCATCCGCGTCGGAGACACCCCGCGGCGCATCGCCGACGTACTCGCCGTGGTCTCGCATGCAGATGTGGGCCTCGTCGCCCGCGCCGACTCCGGCGACGAGGTGCTCGCGATCCTCGCCGCGACGGTGGCGTCGCTACGCGGAGACGACATCGCCGCGGCGCTTGCTGCCCCGAACGTCGCCGCACTGCGAGCTCTCATCCCCGAGGCCGCCGAGGCGGTGCGCGAGGTGCTGCTCGGAATCGAGATCGTCGACGCCGCCCGCGCCCGCGCCCGGCTCGTCGACGTCGGTTTGATCGCTTCGTAGGCGTCCACAACGTAACCTCGAGACGTGCCTCGCATCGCTTACTTCGGCCCATCGGGAACGTTCACGGAGATGGCGCTGGCGCAGTTCGAAAAGCTCGGAACCTTCGGCGCGGTCGGTCTGGACGGCGCGGTCGAGCGGGTGTCGGCGTCGAACCCACCCGCTGCGCTCGAGGCCGTGCGATCGGGCGCGGCCGACGCCGCCGTGGTCCCCATCGAAAGCTCCATCGAGGGAGCGGTCCCACCGACGCTCGACGCGTTGTCGGAGGGCCGCCGGCTGCAGATCGTCGCCGAGACGGAGATCGAGGTGGCCTTCACCATTCTCGGTGGTCCCGGCGTCACCCTCGACTCGGCCCGCACGATCAGCGCGTATCCGATCGCGCTCAATCAGGTGCGCCAGTGGCTGCAGACCGCCATGCCCGACGCCGTGGTGCAGTCCGCGTCGTCCAATGCCGGTGCAGCAGAAGACGTTGCAGCCGGAATGGTCGATGCTGCGGTGTCGACGCGGCTCGCCGGTGAGCGCTTGAAGTTGTCGCAGTTGGCCGACGGGGTCATCGACGTGGAGGGCGCGCGGACTCGTTTCGTGCTGGTGACGGCGCCGCAGTCGGTGCCTGCGCGCACCGGTGCAGACCGAACGTCGGTGGTCCTCGAGCCGCCGAACGATCCGGGCACGCTGCCGGCAGCGTTGGCCGAGTTCGGAATTCGCAACATCGACCTGACCTTCATCGAATCACGGCCCACCCGTTCGCGATTCGGAACGTACAGGTTCTTCATCGACTGCGCCGGGCACATCGACGACCCGCTCGTCGCGGAGATGTTGGCCGCATTCCACCGCAAGATGCCCCTCCGGTTCCTCGGATCCTGGCCCACCGCAACAGGAACGGGCGGTTCGGTGCCGCCGCCGATCGACGAACACGTGCAGTGGGTCGCAGACATTCGTGCCGGACGCGGTGATCTGTGATGGGCAAATTGATTCTGGTTCGGCACGGTCAGACGACAGCGAACGTCGCGAAGATACTGGACACCTCGCCGCCGGGAGCCGAGCTCACCGAGCTGGGGCACCAGCAGGCCGACGCGTATGCGCAGACCTGGATCGGACGCCCGCCCGCGGTGCTGGTGTCCTCGGTTGCGTTGCGTGCCAAGCAGACTGCGGGTTACATCGAACGAGCGACCGGGGTTCCCTTGGTAGTGACCGAGGGAGTTCAGGAGACCTTCGCCGGAGATCTGGAGGACCGCGACGATGCGGATGCGCACCGGCAGTTCACCGATATCTTCAGTCGCTGGCACGCCGGAGATCTGGCGGCGACCGTGCCCGGCGGCGACAGCGGACATTCGGTGTTGGAGCGTTACGTCCCGGTGCTCGACGGCCTCCGCGCGCAGTATCTGAGTGACGAGACAGCGGGCGACGTCGTTGTCGTCAGTCACGGTGCCGCAATCCGACTGGTTGCGGCGGTACTGGCAGGTGTCGAGGGCACGTTCGCGGCCGACAACCACCTCGACAACACGCACACCGTCGAGCTGCTGCCACTGCCCGACGGTGGATGGTCCTGCACCAGGTGGGGCACGTTCCTGCCGCCGTTCGAGGGCAAGGGCAGCAACAAGGCGGACAACCCGATCAGCTAGCGCAGATGCTCACCGGCCGATGCGATCAGCTCGGTCAGGGCAGCGGTCACTCTGCGATCCGTTGCCCCGGTCAGTGAGCTCCACGAAGTGCCGTCGGCGGCGAGGGTCGAGGTGGCGAGAATGCGTCCGGCTCTGGTGTCGAACAGGGCCACGGGTCTCCCGGCCATGTGACGGGTGCCGTGCCTACGGGCGACGACGGTGATCTCGGTTCTGCCGGCGCAGGTGGCCATCGCCGACGCCAGAGCCACGGCGCGCTCGTGCGCTACGCCGATACCGCGCAGCCGAGACGCGGTTGCTCCGACGTCGGTCGGTGCCGCGTCGAGTGCTTCGGCCAGCAGATCGGTCGGCGCGTTGATGCTGCCCGGGTCGAACGACGCGGCCGAGCCGATCGCCGACGCGAGGTCCCGGGCCGGATCACCGTGGACGGCGCGGATGGTGACCACGTCGTCTCGCCGCACCGCCGACACCGCGATCCGATCGTCGGATGCAACGCAGATGCGAATGGTCGGAACGGGCTCTGGGTTCTCGACGTCGAAGACACGAGCCGAGACGTACCAGTGAGGTTGTTCGAGAACCCGCAGCCACTGCTCGAGATCCTCGTGGACGCGGCCCTCGGTGATCAGGCCGGCGTTGTTCAGTGCGCTGCGCCCGTGCTCGAGCGCACGATCTCGGGCACCGACGTCGTCGAAGCGCGGGAACACGTCCAGGACCACGGGTAGTTCGGCGATCGACAGTTCGTCGACCAGGAAATCCATCTCGTCCACACCGAGTGCGGCGATCGGCAGTGTGTGGCCCACCGGCACGGTTCCCAAGTCGATCAACGGCCGTTCCCGCTGGTATCCGTGTGCGGCAGGGTCGGGTCCGCGCCGATGACGGACGGTGCCACGGTCCGACCGTCGGAGAAGTGCTCGAATTGCTTGAGGTAGTCCGGGGTCTCGTGTTCGTCGTCCTCGGCCTGCCCGCGCGGGCCGGAGGCAGGAGCGCCTGCCGCGCCCGTTCCGCGCTGAGCGAGGCCGGCATCGGCCGAGGTGGTTGCGCCGAACGCGGACGGACCGCTTAGGCCTGCACCGGCCTGCATCGAGCCACCACCGGCGGGACCCAACGCCGAACCGGGCATTCCGACGCCGCCGCCGATGCCACCGGGCCCGGCTGCTCCACCTGCCCCGCCGCCGAACGACACCGGACGCGTGGACGCCGGACCGACAGCGAGAGATGCCGAACCACCGGGTGCGAAACCGTTCCCGCCGCTCG
Source organism: Rhodococcus cerastii (assembly GCF_033042195.1). Classification (NCBI taxonomy): domain Bacteria; kingdom Bacillati; phylum Actinomycetota; class Actinomycetes; order Mycobacteriales; family Nocardiaceae; genus Rhodococcus; species Rhodococcus cerastii. The sequence continues at coordinate 97,476 of NZ_JAWLKF010000004.1, read as the reverse complement.
CTCCCGATCCACCGGACAACGCACTCGACCCGATGGTGGACGCAGCGGTGGCGACGGTCGAGACGCCGGTGCTGGCGATGGAGGTGGCAGCACTACCGATCTGACCGGCCGCCGCTGCCACGCCGGGGTTCTGGGTCGCGGCCATCAATCCGCCGATCGCGGCCTGGACCGGAGACGTCATCAGCGCTCCGTTCGCGAACTTGCCGAGGCCGCTCCCGGAATCGGAGACGATGGCCGGCGGCTGATCGAACGTGGTCTTGACGATGCGGTGCGAGGAGACCAGCTCGAAGCCCTCCATCACCATCGCAGCTCGGATGTCGAGCAGTCGATCGGCCACCTCGGCAGCCTCGTAGCTGCCGTTCATCACGCCGCCCGTCGAGGCGGCGGTGACCTTGGCGGCCTGAACGGCTCCGATTTCCACGAGCGAGGGCATGGTCGCCAACGCGACACCGTACGAGGTTCCTGCGGCCGGGGCCTCGACCGAGAGCGCCGCCGCCTTGACTGCCGTGGCGGCGGTCCAGGTCGCGAAACGGCCGAGCGCAGCCTGAGCCAGCAGTGCCGACTCGCCCTCCCAGCCTGCGGTCAGAGCCGCGGTGACAGCCGCAATGCTCGCCGATGCCTCGGTGAACGCCGCAGCGACCGAACCCCACGCGCCGCCGGCGACGTGCAACGGCACCGGTCCCGGCCCGAGCAATCGCGTCGAGTTTCCCGTCGCCGTGCGTGGCAGCCACACCACACCTGTCACTCCGAGCGTCATCCTCTGGCCCCCATGATGTTCGAGCGTTGTGTCGAATTTTCTGTTGCGGTCGAGTTCGGTGCGTCAGATTCCGGGTAGACCGGGCAGCCCCCCGGCCGTGTCGTCGTCGGTGGCCACGTAGTCCGCGGCTTGTTTCCGTAGTTCCTCGGCCGCCCGGTGCAACTCCGAAATGCCCTGCGCTGCAGCAGGTCCGAAGGTATCGGCCGCGGTGCCGAAGAACCGTTCGGTGAGCAGCGAGACCTCGTCGGTACCGGGCGGCAGTGGCCGCACGGGGATTGCCGTTGCAGTGACAGCCGCCTGCAAGCGAGCGGCGACCGCATCGAGTTCGGAGGCAGCAAGCTGTAGGGCCACCGGATCCACCTTGATGACGGTCATGAGCCACGCTCCCTGATCGAAGAACTTTGCGCTGTCGGTAGGTAAGACGCCGCCGTGTTCGGTTCGGTTCCCTCCGCGCGAGAAAAATTCAGACGAACTTCTGGGCCACCGCGCCGACAGTCCAGACGCCGCCCCGATGGCTGACGGACGTGCGCGTCAGCGGGGAAACGTCGATTCGCCAAAACGAGCGGATCGGGGCGTCCAACACCAGCACCACCACGGCTCGGACGACGGCAGGAGAGGTCACCGCCAGAGTGCGGCCCGGCGTCGATCCAACAGCGCTCAGCCACTTCTCGACGCGAGAGAACAACGCGTCGAGGGATTCTCCGCCCGGAGGAACGAACGCCGGATCGCTCAGCCAGGCCATCGCGTCGGCGTCGGGCAGGTCGGTCATCTCGAGACCGGACCACCGGCCGTAGTCGATGTCGGCCAACGCGGGCTCGACGGAGATCTCTGTTCCGAACACCTGCGCGGTGGAGATCGAGCGGGTTTCCGGGCCGGACAGGACGCGGTCGGCGCGGGGAAGGTCGGTTACCGCCTCGAGATCGCGCAGGCCCGCGTCGTCGAGTGGTTCGTCGCCGGGAAACCGGCCGGTGCGCATGGCGTCGGTTCGCGCGTGAGCGACCAACATCAGTCGGGTCACGGGAGCGGGCACTGCGTCATTGTGGCACCGCAGCTTTGTGGCATCGAGCTGCAGTCGGTCGGGACAGCGATTGACACAGAGTCCGGAGCGATGCCACAGTTCGCTGGTAATACGCGATGTACGCAGGTAATCCGGTGAAAATCCGGAGCGGTTGCGCCACTGTGATCGACGTCGGCGAAATGCCCGAATTCGAGAGTCAGAAAACTCGTTCATCGCATGGCCGTCCCCGTTTTCGAGCGGGGACTACGGGACGCACAATCCCAGGAGGACACCATGGCAATCATTCACGCACCCAGTAATACGACGGAGTCGGCTGCTCTTGCCGTCATCGTCGCCGCAACGATTCTGCTCGCTTTCGTCGTGCTCTACCTCGTCGGTTTCGATCAGGGCGCGATCTCCCGCAGTGGCATGTACATGCACGAGTTGATGCACGACGGCCGCCACCTGCTGGGCCTGCCATGCCACTGACCGACATCCACGGCCCGACGCTGCAGGGCACATTCGTCCAACTACTGGTGCGAGGTCTGCTCGCCGGACTTCTCGCAGGCCTGCTCGCCGGAGCAGTCGCCTACGTCGTCGGTGAACCGCACATCGACTCGGCCATCGCCATCGAGGAAGCGGCCGGAGCCGACGCTCATCACGCCGACGCCGATGCGGCCGCGCACTCCCACGGCGAGGACGCACTGGTCAGTCGAGACGGACAACGCGTCGGACTGTTCCTCGCCACCGGACTCGCCGGCCTGGCGCTCGGCGCGATCTTCGCCTCGGCGCTGCACTACGGGCGACGCTTCACCGCACTGCCGGGCTCGATTCTCGCGCTCGTCGGAGCCGGTGCCGGATGGTTGGCCATCGAAGCGGTGCCCTTCTTCAAGTATCCGGCCAACCCACCGGCCGTCGGCGATCCCGAGACCATCACCCAACGCACTTGGCTGTGGTTGGCGTCGGTGATTCTGGGTCTGCTGGCGGTCGCATTGGCCGTCTACGCGGCGAAGGCGGTGGCATCGCAGCATTCGGTGGCGATTCGCGTCGGAGCGCCGTTGCTGGCGTTCCTGGTTGTGGTCGGCGTCGGCTACGCGCTGCTGCCCACCGTCAACGAGGTGGGCGCGGACTTCCCGGCAACCCTGCTGTGGGAATTCCGACTGTCGTCCCTGGCCACCCAGGCAACCCTGTGGCTGGCCTTGGGATTGGGATTCGCATTACTCACCGATCGCGCTGCTCGATCCACTCGCCGAGAGACAGTCGCGGCGTAGCCCGGCGTTCGCTTCGGCCCCCACGTTGGGATGAATGCGCCATTCAGGCCATCTGAGTGACTGAAACCCACATTCATCCCAACCTGGGGGTGCGTTCGGGGTGAGCGGGCGGGCGACGAGTGAGTGCTGTCAGCCGAATCCGAGTTGATGCAGTCGCTCGTCGTCGATGCCGAAGTGATGTCCGATTTCGTGGGCGACGGTGATCGCAATTTCCCGTCGCGCCTCGTGTTCGTCGTCGACCATTTCGAGGATCGGTTTGCGGTAGATCGTGATGACGTCCGGTAGGTGGCCGCTGTATTCGTAGCGCTCGGTCAGTGCGATGCCCTCGTACAGTCCGAGGATGTCCTCGGTCGGGTGCTCTTCCTCGACGAGAACGACCACGTTGTTCATGAAGTCGGTGAGCTCACGCGGCAGAGTGTCGAGGGCGTCGGACACTGCTTCCTCGAAGTCGACGCGCGTCATGTGCGTGGGAATGTCACCCTCCGGTGGTGATCGGTGCGGCACCGGGCAGCGGTGTCGGCAGTGCGCGGCCGTCGGGAGCGGAGGGCGGCGGGACGGGGGCTGCACCGTTGATGAGGATGTCGCCCTTGGCGGTGCCGACGATGGTCGCGAAACCGCCGGAATCGAGTTCGGCACCCACCGAGCACGTCACCTGGCGACTTCCGGCCAGCCAACTCGCGACATCGATCGTGTCCCAGAACAGGGTCAGCGTCTTGTCGCGCAACGCGGTGTCCGAGCCGAGGTAGCCGTTGACCGCGTCGGTGCACGTCCGCTCGAGGTACGCATCCTGGTCGCCCTCCGACGGGTGCCCGCCGGGGAACTGCTGCGTCAGGTTGATCACCGACGCCACCTCGTACGCGTGCGGAGCGGCGCAGTCCACCGGATCGGCAGGCACGTTCTGGTTGATGCCGACGCAGGTGCCGGTGGGCCAGACCTTCGACTGGTCCTGGTCGAGAATCGAGCCGGTCATCTCCATCAGCGCACCGGTGTTCGACGGCATCTGCACCCCGCAGCGCAGCGTCCGCTCACCCTTGGCCCACCCGGCCTGGCTGGGGAACATCAGCCCGACGCCGAAGCGCCCGTTGGGATCGAACTTGGCTCCGACGTAGTCGTCGACGGCTGCCGCGCAGTGTTCGTCGCGCAATTCGCTGAACCGGATGGATCCGGGATACGGCGAGCCCGGTCCGAATTCGACGCCCGGGTAGACGCTCATGTCGATGTCGCGAGCCACCTCGAAGCGGTGGGGATCGGCGCACGATACTTCGGCGAGATCCTGTCGGTCCGTCTCCGGATCGTCGGTGGGCGTCCACTGCAGGCATGCGCCCGGATCGGCAGCACCGAAGGAGGACGCCGAAACGGGCCCATCGGTCGCGGGCCCACTGGCCGTCGCATGGGTGGTGATCTTCTCGGGCGTCGAGAACCCGTCGGAAAGAAAAACCGTCGCCCCCGCGGCCAGCACCGCACCGACCGCAACCATGGCGAGCCCACGTCGAGCTGTGGTTGCAGACAGTGTTCGCCGAGACTTCTCGCTCGGCGGGGAGTCTGTTTCGTATCCGGACATCGCCCTCCATCATGCCCGAGTATGTTCGGTCCTCATGAGCGACCCAACAGGTGACGACGACCTCAGCGAGCTCGCCGGCCGACTGTTCGCGATGGCCCGCACCGGTGACGCGGCCGCTCTGGCGAGTTACGTCGACGCCGGTGTTCCGGTGAATCTGCACAACGAATCGGGCGACACGCTGGTCATGCTCGCCGCCTACCACGGGCACGCCGACGCAGTGCGGGTGCTGGTCGAGCGCGGTGCCGATGTGAACAAGCCCAACGACAAGGGGCAGACCCCACTTGCGGGCGCGGTCTTCAAAGGTGAGGACGACGTGGTGCGCGTGCTCGTCGACGGTGGAGCCGATCCGCACGGCGGCCACCCGTCGGCAATCGATGCCGCCACGATGTTCGGACGCGAGGACTACCTGGGGTTGCTCGGCAAGTAAGGTTCCCTCTCGTGATCGACCTGAAATTCCTTCGCGAAAACCCCGATGCCGTGCGTGCCTCGCAGCGCACCCGAGGCGAGGACCCCGCTCTCGTCGACGCACTTCTCGATGCCGACGCATCCCGCCGGGCCGCGGTTCTGGCCGGCGATCAGCTGCGTGCCGAGCAGAAGGCGTTGGGAAAGCAGGTCGGTAAGGCTTCCGCCGAGGACCGTCCGGGTCTGCTCGCCGGAGCATCGGAGCTGGCTGCCAAAGTGAAGGCGGCCCAAGCTGCCGAAGCCGAGGCCGACGCGGCTCTCGACACCGCCCACCGCGCGATCTCCAACATCGTTCAGGACGGCACGCCCGCAGGCGGCGAGGACGACTTCGTGCTGCTCGAGACCGTCGGGCAGATCCCGGAGTTCGATTTCGAGCCCAAGGATCACCTCGAGCTCGGTGAGTCGCTGAACCTGATCGACATGGAACGCGGAGCCAAGGTCTCGGGCTCGCGCTTCTATTTCATGACCGGCTACGGCGCTTTGCTGCAGCAGGGATTGCTCCAGCTCGCCGCGCAGAAGGCCGTCAAGAACGGTTTCACCATGATGATCCCGCCGGTGCTGGTGCGGCCGGAGATCATGTCGGGAACCGGTTTCCTCGGCGCACACGCAGACGAGATCTATCGCCTCGAAGCCGACGATCTCTACCTCGTCGGAACCTCGGAAGTCGCCCTCGCGGGCTACCACTCGGGCGAGATCATCGACCTCGCCGACGGCCCCAAGCGGTACGCCGGATGGTCGTCGTGCTTCCGCCGCGAAGCGGGCAGCTACGGCAAGGACACCCGCGGCATCATCCGAGTCCACCAGTTCGACAAGATCGAGATGTTCTCCTACATCAAGCCCGAGGACGCAGCCGCCGAACACCAGAAGCTGCTGGAGTACGAGAAGGAAATGCTCGCAGCCGTCGAGTTGCCCTACCGCGTCATCGACACCGCAGGCGGCGACCTCGGCTCCTCGGCCGCTCGCAAATTCGATTGCGAGGCATGGGTTCCCACCCAGAAGGCCTATCGCGAGCTGACCTCGACCTCGAACTGCACGACCTTCCAGGCCCGACGCCTCGGCGTGCGCTACCGCGACGAGAACGGCAAGCCCCAGACCGCGGCGACCCTCAACGGAACCCTCGCCACCACCCGCTGGATCGTCGCGATCCTCGAAAACCACCAGCAGGCCGACGGCACCGTCCGCGTCCCCGAGGCGCTGGTGCCCTTCGTCGGGACGGACGTTCTGCGCTGACCCCCGGGTCGTTCCGCAGGCTCCACTCCTGCGTAGAACAGGCTCAGGCGATGTCGCCGATGCAGTAACCCTCGCCGCCGATGGCCAGCACGAACGTGCGGTTCTGGTACACCCCGGCTGCGTCGATGATGTCTGCGTTGACCTGGGTGTAGATGCCGTTCTGCCCTGTGACGAACACGCTGTCGGGATCGAACGAGGTGATGCCGGGCAGGATGTTCGGATTCTCCACCAACGGCGGGACAGTGGGAACGCCGGTGCCGAGAGCATCCCAGGTCTGACGGGCGTCGCACACGAGTGGATTAGTCTCTTCGACGTCGCTGGGGTTGACCGGAATTCCGGCGAGACGCCCCAGGTAGCGATCGACTGTGTAAACCGCGTCCGCCGCGTCGAACACGGGGGCGGTGCCGGTGGGGTAGACGGTGGGGCACGCGTAACCGGACGCGATCTCACTGCGCTTCACACTGACCGTCGCGGTGGGCCCGGTCCACGTCACCGCGTACTGGCCGTCGACGCCGGGGGCGGCAACGGCAGCGAGGATGGCCGCGGGGTCGACGTACATCGTCGGAATGTCGGTGGGCGGAACCGTCCAGCACCGCGCCGTGACGACGCCGATTCCGCCGCCGGTGAGGTCGCCCACGAACGGTCGCAGCGCCATCGCGGCATCGGGGTTACCGGGAACCTCGCCGACGGGTGGGCCGGGCGGAATCGGTGGGGGCGTGGTGGTGGTCGCGGAGGCCGTGGTCGGAGTTGTCGTCGACGTCGTTGCCTCGGGGGTGTTGCTCGTCGCCCCGGATTGTTCGGACGGCAGTCCGACTGCGGAATCGCAGGCCCCCACCAGGGCGAGCGTTGCGATCAGCGGCAGCGCGGTTCGGACGACCCTGGTCCGCCGTGGTGATGCCGCACTGTTCTTCACTTCGTTTCTCCCCCGTTGCTTTCGACCGGACCTGTCATCTCCCGGACCTTTTCTCCGGCATCGTCCACCGACTACGCTAACGGACTGTGGAACCCGTCTACCGATCAGTCATCGGCATCGCTCGTGCAGTGTTCGCGTTCGAGGGCCTGAAATTCGACGTCGAGGGCGAGGAACACATCCCTGCCACCGGCGGAGCCGTCATCGCCGTCAACCACACCGGATACATGGACTTCACCTACGCCGGGCTACCGCCGCGACGGGTGAAGCGCTACATCCGGTTCATGGCGAAGAAGGAAGTCTTCGACAACAAGATCTCCGGCCCGATCATGCGTGCGCTGCGGCACATCCCCGTCGATCGTGGAGCAGGTGCAGAGTCGTACAAGTCGGCCGTGGAGAGCCTGCGCAACGGCGAGCTCGTGGGCGTGTACCCGGAGGCGACCATCAGCCGCAGCTTCGAGATCAAGGAATTCAAGTCCGGCGCAGCGCGCATGGCCATCGAGGCAGGCGTGCCGATCATCCCGACGGTCATCTGGGGTGCGCAGCGCGTGTGGACGAAGGGATACCCGAAACGGTTGGGCCGCACCAACACTCCCATCTCGATCGCGGTCGGTGAGCCGTTGCCGCCGGTCGGTCCGCCGAACGAGCTGTCCGAGAAACTGCGGACAGTGATGCAGAAGATGCTGCTGGAACTGCAGGAGAGCTACCACCACGAGCCGGGCGCGTACTGGGTTCCGGCACGATTGGGCGGCAGCGCACCGACCCTCGAAGAAGCAGACAAGCTCGACGCCCAGGACCTCGCGGCACGTGCGGCCAAGCGGGCCGAGTAGAGCACGGCGATGAACCTCCGCGGTGAACGGGTCGTGTTGCGACCCGTCACCGTCGAGGACGTGCCGGAGCTACGCCGAATACTGCACACCCCCGAGGTGTACGCGCGGTGGGGCGACGAGGACGCCGACGAGAACTGGCCGTTCGACAACCCCGACGAGAAGCGTCTGATCGTCGAATTGGACGGCGCAACAGTGGGATTGATCCAGTACGGCGAAGAGACCGATCCGATGTACCGGCATGCGTCGATCGACATCTTCTTGGACCCGGCAGTGCACGGCCGCGGCGTCGGAAAGGACGCCGTGGGCACGCTGGTGCGATACCTGACAGTCGACCTCGGACATCATCGGTTGGTGATAGATCCGGCCGCCGACAACGCGGTAGCGATTGCCTGTTACAGCGCAGTCGGATTCGAGCCCGTCGGGATCATGCGCAAGTACGAGAAGGGCCCGACCGGCTGGCACGACAGCCTGCTGATGGATCTGATCGTCGAGTAGCTATCGATCTTCTCTCGGCAGTGTCAGGCGGAATCTCGCGCCCGTAGGCCCTGCGGCACAGACGAGTTCGCCTCCGTGCGCTCGCGCCAACGTCCGCGCGATCGACAACCCGAGCCCGACGCCACCGGAGGAACGGTCGCGCGCGGAGTTGAGTCGAACGAGCCGCTCGAAGATGCGCTCACGGTCCGCCTCGTCGACCCCGGGACCGTCGTCGTCGACGGTGACGAACGCCTGTGAATCGGCTCCTGTCGTCACTCGGACGGTACCGCCGGGCGGTGTGAAACGAGCGGCGTTGTCGAGGACGTTCGAGACAATTTGCTCGACGCGGCCCACGTCCACCCTGACCGGCACCGGTTGCGATCCGTCGACCTCGAACCGGACCTGCGGGGACAGCAGGGCCGCGCGATCGACGGTGCGTCGAACCACGTCGGCGAGGTCTGCGTCGGTCAGCTCCAGCTCCGAAGTGTTCTCTGCACGAACGGAATCGAGCATATCGCCCACCAGACGCGACGCCCTGGCAGATTCGCCGACCAACAGCTCGCTCCATCTCCCGACCCGATCGGGGCGGTGCTCGGCGTCGCGCTGCAACGACTGAGCCAGCGCCGAGATCCCGGCCACCGGGGTACGCAATTCGTGGGCCGCGTCGGCCAGGAATCGGCGCATGTCCTCCTCTGCTCGACGCGCCGACTGCGCTGCAGCAGCCTCTTTGCTCTCGGCGTTCTCGAGGGCGTCGAGCATCTCGTCGACGGCCGATGCAGTTTGCCCCAGATCGGTGTTCGGCTTCGATGGAAGCAGGCGACGTCCCCTGTCGCCGTTGGTGATTCGGCGTGCGACCGACGTCATCGAGTCCAGCGGTGACAACGCGCGCCTCACCGCGTAGATCAGCGCGGCGGCGGCCAGCAGCAGAGTGACGGCACCGGCACCCACCATCAGAATGCGCAATTGTTGGCGGACATCGGCGATCGCGGTGGTGTCGCCGAGGAGTGACAGTGTCGATCCGTCGGGTAGGGGCTTCGTGATCTCCAGCGAATCGGAACGTGGGGCAGGCGGATTGGGCGGTCCCGGGGGAGTGGGCGCATTCGACGGGCCGGACGGAGGGTTGGGTGCCGCGGGCCGATCGCCCTGCGCGGGAGGCTCGCCACCGGGCACACCGTAGACCGTTCCGTCGGCGGTGGTGATCCGAACTCGGATAGCGTCACCCTGCAGGGCTTGCACCAAGTCCTGCGCGCTGACCCCGCTGTCGACCAGTTCGACCGCTCGGTCGGCCCGATCGCTCAAGCGAGCATCGAGATCGCGTCGAAGCTGCTGGCCCAGAACCACATCCACCGATGCACCGACCACAAGTAGCAGCACCGCGAACAAAACGACGACGGTGGCGACCACCCGGGTGCGCAACGAGGGCGTGGGTGTGCGGTTCACTGCGGTGCCCGCAGGGCGTATCCGAGGCCACGGACAGTGTGGATCAACCGCGGACCGTGCGCTTCCATCTTGCGACGCAAGGCACTGATGTGCACTTCCACCAGATTGCCGTCGTACGCGCCGTAACCCCAGACCGACTCGAGGATGGACGTTTTCGAGACAGTGCGACCGCGCTGCACGACGAGGAAGGTTGCCAATCGGAGTTCGGTCGCCGTCAGGTCGAGGACGTGGCCGGCGCGGGTGACCACCCCCGCGGATTCGTCCACGAGTAGATCGCCCACTTGGATTGCGTCCGACGACCTGCCGCGTCTACGCAGCACCGATCGCGCTCGGGCAACCACCTCGTCGAGTTGAAACGGCTTGACCACGTAGTCGTCGGCACCGTCGCTCAAACCGCGCAGTCGGTCCTGGAGCTGGTCCTTCGCGGTGACCATGATGATCCCCGCGTCACTGCTCTGACGGACGACGTCGATGAGCGCGAACCCGTCCCGCGCACCGGGCAGCATGACGTCGAGGATCACCACGTCAGGGCGGAAGCCTGCCATCGTGGTTTCGAAGCCGTCGCCGTCGGGCAAGGACGCGGCGGTGAATCCCGCGTCCTCGAATGCCGCCATCAGCGCTTCCCGGATGGGCAGCGAGTCCTCCACCACCATCACCCGGGGAGCGGAACTGTATGTCATTCCTCGATTGTCACTCACCAGCTGAAGTGATCCTGAAGATGCGCCCAGCTTCAGGGTGACTTCAGCTAGCGGCGGCAGGGTCGGTGACAGAACGAATCGAACGAGACAGTGCGAACAAGGAGTGAACGTGAACGATCAGACCCAGCCGATCCCCGCCGCCTCGAACCCGGCCGAGCCCGCTGCTCCCCAGCAGAACAAGCCGAAGCGATCGAAGGGCCGTGTGCCACTGGTGGCAACAGCGGCGGCGGGACTCGCAGTAGGGGCGCTTGTCGCGTCGGCAGTATTTGCTGCCACCGGGCCGGACGTCTCGCCCGGAGTGTCCACGGTCGCGTCGTCGTCGACGCTCGGGGAGCGGACCGACGGCGGTGGCGGGTCGGATGCACCTGCGGTGCCGGCCGCTCCGGACTCCGGCGACGGATCGACGGCTCCCACCCCGTCCGATGATGCGACGCCGCCTGCTCCGGGTAACGGCGAAACCCCGCCTGCTCCGCCCGCGGGTGGTCCGGGCAAGGGTGGACCGGGAGAGGGTGGCCCAGGTCCGAGTGGGCCGGGTAAGGGTGGACCGGGTGCCCTGTGCGCACCGGAAGACGGTGCGACGCCGCCCGCTCCGGCTGATGGTGCGACGCCGCCTGCGCCGCCGACTCCGGGTGCTGAGGGAGACGGCGCGACTGCGCCTGCACCCCCGGCTCCGGCAGATGGCGCTACTCCTCCCGCACCACCTGTCGCTCCTTCTGGTTCCTGATCCAACCTTCTCCAGCTCCGCACCGGTGTTCTCGGTGCGGGGCTGGAGTGGTCTTTGGGCGGGTTCAGGCGATGTGGGGGCCGGCTCGGGCGTGGGATGGTCGGGGTTGTCGGTAGGGGTCGACGGTTGCGGGCGGTACGAACCAGGGGTGGTTGTCGGTGCCGATGAACACTTCCCAGTCACTGTGGTGGATCAGTCGGTGGTGGAACCCGCAGAGTAGGACGAGGTTGTTCATGTCGGTGGGGCCGCCGTCGCCCCAGTGCCAGATGTGGTGTCCTTCGGTCCAGGCGGCAGGTTTTCCGCAGCCGGGGAACGCGCATCCGTGATCGCGGGCGGTGAGGGCTCTGCGTTGTTTGGCGGTGACGGTGCGGGCGGTGCGGGCGAGGTTCAACGGGTTGCCGTTCTCGTCCATCACGATCGCGGTCAGGACACAATCACACGCCAACTGGCGGGAGGTGTTGCGCGAGAGCGGCCCCATCCATGGCAGCCACCCGACCGAAGCGCCGTCGCCGAACAGGTCCCGATACGCGCCGCGATCAGCGGCAGCTCCCGCAGCCTTGCCGGCCTCGGGTTCATCCGCCGCGTCCGGTTCTGCCGTGTCGGGGTGCATCGGTGCGCCGGTGTTGATGTCGACCGGATCGACGGGGTCCGTGTCGGTATCGGATTCTGTTGCTGCGCGTGAGGTTTCGTCATCGGTGATGTCGTCTTCGCCGCCGCAGTTCTGGAGGTCGGTGAGGTCCTGCAACCGGATGTGCAGGTTCAGGTGTGGTCGTTCACCACCTTCGATGGGGCGATCACTGGAGGCGAGGTATTGGTCGAGGATGTGTCCGAAGGCGTCGGCTCTGCGCTTGGCGGGGCTGCGGTCGTCTTGGGTGCCGTCGGCGGCGGGGTGGGGTTCGGTCAACGGGGAGAGTGCGGTGAGCAGCTTCTCGCCGGTGATCGCATCGAAATCACCTTGCAACACCAGCCGACCGTTCAAAGTCTTGGAGGCGAAGAGTTCGTTGCGGTCGGGGTTCTCGGCGGGTGGTTTCTTGGTGCCGAAGCTGTCTTCGAGTCTGGTGATCGCTGCTCGGATGCGGCCGGTGCGTGCGTCGGGCCCGGTCGCAGCCTTGATCAAGGCGGCGCGGGCCATATCGCGACCCTTTTCCGGCAGGTTTTCCGGTGGGGTTTCGGCGAAGGTGAGGATCAGCGCGGCGTGATCGACGGACATGACACCGGTGTTCACGGCGTCGGCGATGTCGGGAAACGCAGACATGCCGCGGGCGAGGGCGACGATCTTGGTGGCCTTGGACGGTGAGAGCAGGGTGGTGGAGGTCAGCCATCCGGCGGGTCCGGGGAAGCCGAGTTTCTCCCGGCTCACGCGGGTGTCGATCTCGGCGACGAGAGCGATCCGCCGGGCTTCGAGCAACTGGATTTGATGGGAGACCGCGGCGGCGTCGGCGAGCAGTTCGCTCTCGCTCAGTTGCCAGATCTCCGTGGTCATGGAAGCCAGTGTATCGAACGCGCGTTCGACTGGCAACCAAAGTTGAACAGAAAAATGTTGTCCTGCATAAGGATTCGCGAATCGGAACCTGTCGGTGGGGTGTGATAGGCGTTGGTGGACCCTGACGTCAGGCGATGCGCTCAGTCGGCGTCTCTGGCAACGGTTTCCAGCTCGGCTCGATATGCGGCCCACCAGGCTTCGTTGCCGTCGGTCATATTTTCGTTGCCGAGTCGTAGGCCTACGGCGTTGTCGATGAGTTCGCGCACGATGTCCGCATGCCCAGCGTGCCGGTTGGTTTCGGCCACGAGGTGCACGAGCACGCGGTGCAGGGTTACTTCCTGCTTCTCGACGGGCCAGTGCAGGACGCGTCCGACAGTGTCGAGGTCGTTCGTTTCGATGGTCCTGTCTGCGTACTTCCAGGCCTCGCGATACAGGGCGACAATGGATTCGGTCGATTCGTCGGCAGTGGCCCACATGTCGGAGTTCAGCCGGGCCATGGCCGCTGCCTCCAATTCCGCGAACCGAGCTGGAAACTCACGTCCGAAGGTGGGGCCGAAGTAGCCGTATTCGACGATCGACAGGTGCTTGATCAAACCCAACAGGTTCGTACCGGTCGGCGTCATCGGCCGCCGTTTCTGGTATTCGGTGAGGCCGTCGAGCTTCCACAGCATGTTCTCGCGGGCGATCCGCAGGTACTGGTGCAGCTCGTCCTTCATGCCGTTCAGCTCACCGACGCGTGCCAGACGAGAGCGGCAGCCAGCGCACCGAGTCCGTTCAACGACCAGTGCAGGGCGATGGGCGCTATCAAACTGCCGCTACGACTGCGCAGCCACGTGAACACGACACCCGCCGCCGCAGTGGCCACGACGGCCAACGCGATACCAACGATCTGCCCGAACAGCCCGCCACCGAGAAATCCGCTCAGCCCCACGTTGCCCGCCGTCAGCCCCAGCGACGACGCGATATGCCACAGACCGAACAGCAGAGACCCTGCAGCGAACACACCCCGAGCCCCATAGATGCGGCCCAAGGTGCCGTGCAGCACCCCGCGGAACGCGAGTTCTTCCGGGATGACGGTCTGCAGGGGGATGACGATCATCGATGCGACGATGGCGGCGGAGACGGTTGCGTATCGGTCGGCCATGAAGAACGGGCGAGTCAGTGGCAGCAACGCGCCGATCGCGACGACGGTGAGGACGACCCCGACGGCTCCGAGTGCGTACAGGGATCCGGTCTTCCACTGCTTCGGAGACAGTCCCAGTTCGGCCCATCCCAGACCGCGTCGGTTCGCCAGGACGACCAGCAGGACAGCGGCGATCGGAACCGTCGCGATACTGGCCCACACCGTGGTGAAGTGCGCGATGAGGTTGGTGCCCACGAGTACGAGGACGACGATGGCGACGTCGAGGTAAGCGTGGAAGGTGCGTCGGGGTGCCACGCTCCCGGCTGGATTCACAGCAAGCATTGGGTCGAGTGTACTGGCGTCAGCTGTGAGCACCCGATGAATCGAGGCTTCGGTCGAGGCCTTTGCCGTCGTAGATGCGGGTGAACACCACGCCGAACACGAGTCCGATGAGCAGCCCGAGAGACGTCATGCCCACCGAGTGCAGCAGCCCTGCGTCGAGTGAGGCATTGAAATACAGGATCGAGCGGGTGCCGAGGAAGATCTGATGCATCGGTTCGAACTGCGCGAGCCAGGTGAAGATCGGCGGGCTCGCTTCGAGGGGAATCGTGCCGCCCGACGACGGTAGCGCCAGGATGATGAAGACGATCAGATTGATCAACAACCCGGCCGTGCCGAACGCGGACATCACCGCCAGCGCAGTGACACCGACGGCGGTGATAGCGAATGCGCCGTACATCCACAGGGTCCATGCGTGCGTGATGGGCATGCCCAGAACATGGCTGATCAGTAGATACAGGCCCGAGACGAGCATGGCGAGTACGAACATCACGAGCCATTTGACGAGCAGGGTCTGGAAGCGGCTTATCTCCGTCAGTCCGCGGTGGATGTATTTGGGGCCGATCTCCGTCGGGGTGAATCCGAGCAGGCCGTCGATGAGTGTGCTGACAATGGTCGCACCTGTGAATCCGGCCAGGACGAGCAGTAGCGCGTAGTAGAACGCAGACAGGCCACCGCCAGTGCCGTCGGGCAGTGGATCATGCTGGGCAACAATCACATCGATCGGCTGCGCCAGGGTGAGTGCGCTGGCACCCGCCAGAGGGGTATCGCCGAGCTCCCGGCGAACTTGATCCGAGATCTGTTGACCGACGGTCTGATTCACCGACTCGAATGCGGGCGTGGCCACTCCGGTGACCAGTGACATCCCGAAACTGCCGGCCCGTGGGTTGGTGTAAACCGTGATGATCGGCTTCTCGACGTCCCCGGGAATCACACTTGCCTGCGCCAGGATTCCCATTCTCTTGGTGAAATCACTGGGAATGACGATGGAGCCGTAGACCTCGGCCGTCGACAGCAGTGATTGAGCTTGCGCCGGACCGACTTCCCGGAAGTCAACCTTCTCCGAATCGACGTTCTGCAGCAGACCCTCGACGATGTCGTTGCCGATGTTGCGCTGCTCGCCCGCGAGGGTGTCGCCCTCGTCCTGGTTCACGATCGCGATGGGGAGGTCGTGCAGATTGCCCCTGGGGTCGAGCACGCCGCCCAGGTACATCGCGGCGAGGAACGACATCAGTGCCGACACCACCAGAATGGGCGCGAGCCAGAAACGCGGCGAACGAAGGACGTCGGCCATCGACCGAGGAGTTCTGTCGGAGGTCACCGGATCAGTGTCGCAACTTCGGCTCCCATGTGCGCGTTTATTCGTAGCAGGCTACGAGTAAACGCGCACATGCGGCGCAGCCGCTCCTAGGCGTTGGCCCGACGCGGCAGCTTCCACTCCGGACGCACCCAGTGGCAGGTGTATCCCTCGGGGTACTTCTGCAGGTAGTCCTGGTGCTCGGGCTCGGCATCCCAGAAATCGCCGGCCGGGGTCACCTCGGTGACGACCTTGCCGGGCCACAGTCCCGACGCGTCGACGTCGGCGATGGTGTCCTCGGCGACGCGCTTCTGCTCGTCGTTCAGGTAGAAGATCGCCGAGCGGTAGCTGGCTCCGATGTCGTTGCCCTGACGGTTCTTGGTGGTGGGGTCGTGGATCTGGAAGAAGAACTCCAGCAGGTCCCGGTATGTCGTCTGGGTGGGGTCGTAGACGACCTCGAGGCCCTCGGCGTGATTGCCGTGGTTGCGGTACGTGGCGTTGGGGACCTCGCCGCCGGTGTAGCCGACGCGGGTCGAGATCACTCCCGGGAGCTTGCGGACGAGCTCTTCGGCTCCCCAGAAGCATCCTCCGGCGAGAATGGCGGTTTCGGTGGCTGCAGACATCGTTGCTCTCCTAGTTCGTTATCGGTCGATACGTGGGGTTCAACGAACGAGGCGGCGTCATAATTCCGAGTCGTGGGTGCGTTCGCCGACCTCGAGAACCAGCTTGCCGGTGTTCGCCCCGTCGAACAGCAGGTTCAGGGTCGACCCGAAAGCGGGGACTCCGCCGATCTCGATCTGCTCGCGCGCGGTCATCTTGCCGCTGGTGAGCAGTTCGGACAGGGCCTCGATGCCCTCCTGGTAGCGATCGAGGTAGTCGAAGATGATGAACCCCGTCATCGATGCCCGATTGACCAGTAAGGACAAGTAGTGCGCCGGGCCGGGCTGCGGGTCCGTCGCGTTGTAGCCGGAGATCGCTCCGCACAACACCACTCGCGCTCCCTTGCGCAGTCGGGAGAGGGCCGCGTCGAGGATTTCGCCGCCGACGTTGTCGAAATACACGTCGATGCCCTTCGGTGCAGCCGCCTTCAGGCCCTTGTACACCGACTCGTTCTTGTAGTCGATCGCCGCGTCGAAGCCCAGTTCTTCGGTGAGCCACGCGCACTTCTCGGGTCCACCGGCAATGCCGATCACAGTGGCTCCCTTGGCTTTCGCGATCTGTCCCGCGATACTGCCCACGGCACCGGCGGCTCCGGAGATCACCACGGTATCGCCTTCGGTGAGCTTGCCGACGTCCATCAGACCGAAATAGGCCGTGAGCCCGGGAAATCCGAGTGCTCCGAGCCAGGTGGGAGCAGGCGCGATGGATTCGTCGACCTTCTGTACCCCCGTGCCGTCCGACAGTGCATGCTCGGTGACGCCGAACGAACCCGAAACGATCTCTCCGACTGCATAATCGGGATGGTGGGATTCCAGCACCCGGCCCACGGCGTGCGCTCGCATCACCTCGCCGATGCCGACGGGCGGCACGTACGAGCGCGCATCGTTGAGCCAGCCGCGCATGGCCGGGTCGAGAGAGACGTAGTCGACGGTGACGACGAATTCGCCGTCGCCAGGAGTGGGAATCGGTTCCTCGGTGAGGTTCCACGTCGATTCGTCGGGTCGTCCCACCGGGCGGTGGGCCAGCCGGATCTGACGGTTCACAGATGTCATCTACCGTTCCTTCCACATCGAAGACGTGCATGTCGAAAACAGGGTGCTTCGACACTAGGGCAGAATGACGTCACGATGACCAACGCGCCGAACACCACCCGCCTCGCCCCCCGACTCGTCGCAAGCGACGTCGACGGCACCCTGCTCGACCAGCATGAACGTGTCACCGAGCGCACCAAGCGCGCCGTCTCGGCCGTCGTGGCCGACGGAGTTCCGTTCGTGCTGTCCACCGGCCGGCCGCCGCGGTGGATCCACCCCGTCGTCGATCAGCTGGGATACGCGCCGATGTCGGTGTGCGCCAACGGTGCGGTGATCTACGACGCCGCCAACGATCGCGTGCTCAGCGCCGAGACGCTGTCGGTCGAGACGCTGCAGTGGTTGGCCGACGTCGCGTATCGCGCGCTGCCCGGCTGCGGACTTGCCGCCGAGCGAGTGGGCCGGACGGCGCACGACTCGGCCACACCGCAGTTCGTCAGCTCCCCGGGATACGAGCACGCCTGGCTGAACCCGGACAACGTCGAGATGACCGAGGACGACGTGGTCGACGTTCCGGCCGTCAAGCTGCTGATCCGGTTGTCCGGCTCCACCAGCGGACACATGGCCGACATCCTGTCCCCGCTGATCTCCGGTCGAGCCGACCTGACGTTCTCCACCGACAACGGACTCATCGAGCTGTCGGCACCGGGCATCACCAAGGCATCGGGCTTGGCCAAGGTCGCCGAGACGCTGTCGGTGGACGTCAAGGACATCGTGGCCTTCGGCGATATGCCCAACGACGTGCCGATGCTGTCGATGGTGGGACTGGGCGTGGCGATGGGCAACGCGCATCCCGCTGCCGTCGCGGCGGCGAACGAGGTGACCGTCACCAACGCAGAAGACGGAGTGGCACAGGTTCTCGAACGCTGGTGGTGACCCTCGGGTCTCCCGGCATATCCGAACACGACAAGGGCCGAGTCACCGTGGTGACTCGGCCCTGGTCGACTGTCGGAACTCAGCCCGCGGGTGCGGGCTCCGGTGCGGGAGCAGGCTCAGGCACAGGAGCCGGTTCCACCGGCGCCGCGACGGGGTTCTGCATCTCCGCGTTGTAGGTGTCGTTGTACGTCTTGATCACGGTGGTGACGATTCCGGTGAGCTCGTTGAAGATCAGCGAACCGTTCTCGAAGTCGGTACGGAAGCCCTCCGGCACCCGGAACTCGTCGGTGATCGGCAGGCCGAGGATGCCGTCTACGCCACCCTGCTGCACGTACTGCTGGAAGATCTTGCCGATGACGGCCACGGCCTGACCGGCCAGGTTGGTGATGATCTCGCCGTTGGCGAACTGCGCCTTCTCGCGGCCGCCGCTCACCTGCACCAGGCCGCTCACCGGAACGCCGAGCGAGCCGGTTTCTCCGCCCGATTCCAACCACTTCTGTGCGACGGGACTGGTCGACGCCAGTCGCTGCAGCTCGGCGACCAGGGCCGGGATGTTCTCGCCCAGAGTGGAACTGGCGTCGGTGCCCGGGCGTGACGGTGCCGGGTCGGTCACCGCGGTGTCGGGTGCGGTATCGGGAGCGTCGGGCGATACCGGAGTGGCATCTCCGCCGCCGCCGAGGTTTGCCGCAGCGATGTCGCGGATTTCTCCGAGTCGTGCGTATCCGGCGTCACCGGGGCATTCGGTGTTGCCTACATCGCGGTGGCCGAAGATCACCGGCAGGTCGACGCTCTGGCCGCGGCCGACAAACGTGAAATCCGTTCCCTCCGAGGTCATCGTGGTGGTGCCCTTCGGGTCGAGACCGGCCTTGCCGAGTCGCCATCCGAGGAACTTGCCGACCGAATCGATGGTCTCCTGCGAGGGATCCTCGTTGGAGTAGTCGCCCATCATGGCGATGCCCATCGTGTTCTCGTTGAACCCGCCCGAGTGTGCGCCCTGGACCGGCTTGTCCAAGCCGCCCGCGCGGCCCTCGAAGATCTGGCCGTACTTGTCGACGAGGACGTTGTAGCCGATGTCGCACCAACCGAGTGTCTGCGCGTGGTAGGCGTAGATGGCGCGGACGATCTCGGCCGATTCGGACTTGGAGTAGTCGTTGCTGCCTGCGGTGTGGTGCACGGTGGCACCGCCGAGGAAGTCGTCGACAGTCGGTGTGGCGCAACGGATCGACTCGTCGGCACCCCACTGAGCGCGGGTGATGACCTTGGGGCCTGCGTCACCGGCGACGGGCGTGGCGATGTCGTTCAATGCCGAGTCGACCGGCGACGTGCCGGGGGTGATGAGTACGGCACTGATGTCATCGACCGCAGCAGCCAACTGATCCACCGTGCCTTCCGGCGCGGCTTCGGGCTGGGCGGGATCTGCTGCAGGTGCCTCGACTGCAGGTGCCGGTGCCGCGGGATCGACAGGTGCCGGATCCTGTTGACGCAGAGGCGTGCTCGACGACGCCGGGGTGTAGCCCAACGGCTGTTCGGCAGCAGCGGGCACCTCGGCCGGGGCGTCGGCAGCAGGCAGCTCGACGACCGGAACCTCGGGAACCGGTGCAGTTGCGAAGCTTTCGGGAGCTGCACTACTCGTCAGCGGCGTCAGCAGCACCTGCACTGCATTGGTCAGTCCGACGAAGATCGGTTCGGTGCCTTGCTTTTCCGCAGCTGGAACGGCGTCGCTCGCAGTGGTGTCCACCGGCGCGGTCTCGAGCCACGGGCCCCAGGATCCGTCCTCGAGTTGCCGGCGAACCTGAGCGGCTGCACCGTCGAGCTGCTCGGAGGTCAGGGCCACCATGCTGAAGGGAGTGTCCTGCTTGATTTCCTTGACGGCGGCACCGAGCGGCGGGCCGGTCGGATCGGCAGCTTCCGGATTCACGGGCAGGGGACTGACCGGCGCGGATGCATCGACCCGGGGAACGGGTGCCTGTGCTGTCGCGTTACCCGGCGCGGGCGTGGTCAGGCCCGGGATGTCCGGGATTTCGATCGGCGGGATCACGATGGAATCCGGCAGCGGTAGGTACCTCAGATCGGAGAGCCGCAGATCCGGCAACGGCAGTCCGGTGAGTTCCTGCAACGGAATGACGATGTCCGGTGCGGAGCTCAGCGCGGTCTCGACGATCTTGGTCGGCACGGTGACCGGGGTTGTCTCGTTGGCCGGTCGAACTCCGGTTGTCGTGCTGTCGGTGAGGCCTGCGACCGCAAAGGGGGTTGCGACGGCCAGTAGTGCGACAGCACCGAGAACGATCGACGGCTTCGTTCGACGGTTCGGCAAGGCGGTACTCCCTGGTTGTTGGTAGGTACGCGTCGTAGGATCTCCAGCTACTGAACAACATGAATCACATCAGCAACATGAGTCCCATCAGACACAAGGCTAAACCTTAGCTTGACAGTTAGCCATCGGCGGGAAGTTCGAGTGGCGCGGCGCGTCGGGCGCGTCACCTACGCTTTCCGCTGTGACTGTGCACTTCATCGGAGCCGGACCGGGCGCTGCCGACCTGCTCACGCTGCGAGCCGTCGAGCTCCTGCGATCGAGCCCGGTCTGCGTCTACGCCGGCACCTACATCGACGACGCGATCCTCGAACATTGCTCCGCGGGTACCCGGCTGGTCGACACCGCGAAGCTCGACCTCGACGCCATCACCGAAGAGTTGGTCGCTGCCCACGAGCGCGGCGAGGACGTCGCGCGCCTGTGCTCGGGCGATCCGTCCCTCTACTCCGCGTTGGCGGAGATGTCCGCTCGACTCGACGCCGCAGGCGTGCCCTGGGACGTCACCCCGGGCGTTCCTGCCTACGCGGCCGCAGCCGCCGCACTGGGCGTCGAGCTGACGGTTCCGGAAGTGACGCAGTCGGTGGTGCTGACGCGCGCGCAGGCCCGCTCGACGGCAATGCCCGATACCGAGGCGCTGAAGAACTTCGCCGCCACCCGAGCGACGTTGGCGCTGCACCTGGCGATCACTCGCACTCGCATCATCGCTGACGAACTCAGCGGGTTCTACGGTCCCGAGTGCCCCGCCGCGGTGGTCTTCCACGCCAGCAAGCCGGACGAGCTGATTCTGCGCGGCACTCTGGCCGACATCGCCGATCAGGTCGAGGCCGCAGGTCTTCGTCAGGCGGCGGTGATTCTGGTGGGGCCAGCCCTTGCTCGACGCGTCGTCACCGAATCCCACCTGTACGACGCGTGTCGGGACCGATCGTGAAGATCCATCTGATCGGCATCGGCGGCGGACATCCGGATCAGGTGACCGTCCAGGCCGTCCGGACACTGCGGGCCGTGGACGTGTTCATCGTGGCCGACAAGGGCGCGTCGGTCGGCGATCTCGGGGCTGCACGGCAGGCGCTGCTCGAGCGTCACCACGGCGGCAACTACCGGGTGATCGAGGTGCCCGACCCGCCGCGGGACCGGTCGCCGCAGCAGTACGTGAACGCCGTCCTCGATTGGCACGATGCCCGCGCCCGCGCCTACGCCGAGGTGCTCGACGGACTCGCCGAAGGCACCGTCGTCGGGTTCCTCGTCTGGGGTGACCCTGCGCTCTACGACAGCACGATCCGCGTCGTCGAGCGGTTGGCCGCGTTGCGCGGCGACATCGAGTTCGATGTCACACCCGGAATCTCCAGCGTGTCGATGCTGGCGGCGAGTCATCGGCTCGTCCTCAACCGCATCGGCGGACCGATCGTGATCACCACCGGCCGCAACCTGGCGGGCGATGTCGCCGCCGGTCTCGACAATCTCGTGGTGATGCTCGACGGCAATCTGGCGTGCAGCGCGCTGACCGGCGCAGGATGGGGCATCCACTGGGGTGCGAACCTGGGAACGGCGGACGAGAAGCTGGTGGCAGGGCCGCTGGACGACGTGCTGGGCGATATCCGCCGAGCCCGCGAGCAGGTCAAGTCCGAGCACGGCTGGGTGATGGATACCTACCTGCTCCGGCGCCTGAGCGAATGACACCGGGCACCTGGCGGGGTGGAGCGGTCACGATCGTCGGATACCCTGGTTGCCCGTGACTGCTGTAAGCCCCGAGACCACCTCTTCCGACGCCTCCGTGACCGGCCGATACGACCTCGTCGTCGTCGGATCCGGGTTCTTCGGACTGACCGTGGCAGAGCGGGCGGCGTCCCAGTTGGGCAAGCGTGTCCTCGTGCTCGATCGTCGCCACCACCTGGGCGGCAACGCGTACTCCGAGGCCGAGCCCGAGACGGGTATCGAGATCCACAAGTACGGTGCGCATCTGTTCCACACCTCGAACAAGCGAGTCTGGGATTACGTCAACCAGTTCACCGACTTCACGAGCTACCAGCACCGTGTCTTCGCTCTGCACAAGGGCCAGTCGTATCAGTTCCCGATGGGCCTCGGTCTGATCTCGCAGTTCTTCGGCAAGTACTTCTCGCCTGCCGAGGCGCGCGCTCTCATCGAGGATCAGTCGAGTGAGTTCGACTCCAAGGATGCGCAGAATTTCGAGGAGAAGGCGATCTCGTTGATCGGGCGTCCGCTGTACGAGGCGTTCATCAAGGACTACACCGCCAAGCAGTGGCAGACCGATCCGAAGAACCTGCCCGCGGGCAACATCACCCGGTTGCCGGTGCGGTACACGTTCGACAACCGCTATTTCAACGACACCTACGAGGGACTGCCGGTCGACGGCTACACCGCGTGGCTCGAGAAGATGGCCGCCGACGAGAAGATCGAGGTCCGGTTGAACACGGACTGGTTCGACGTCAAGGCCGAGATCGTGGCCGAGAGCCCCGACGCTCCCATCGTCTACACCGGCCCGCTGGATCGGTACTTCGACTACTCGGAGGGCGAATTGGGTTGGCGCACAATCGACTTCGAGACAGAGGTGCTGCCGACCGGTGATTTCCAGGGCACCCCGGTGATGAACTACAACGACGGCGATGTGCCGTTCATTCGGATCCACGAGTTCCGCCACTTCCACCCCGAGCGCCAGTACCCGACCGACAAGACGGTCATCATGCGCGAGTTCTCCCGCTTCGCGAAGAGCGGCGACGAGCCGTACTACCCGATCAACACCCCCGACGACCGGCAGAAGCTCGAGGCCTACCGCGACCGCGCCAAGGCCGAAGCAGCCGCCAACGGAGTGCTGTTCGGTGGACGCCTCGGCACCTACCAGTACCTGGACATGCACATGGCCATCGCGAGCGCGCTGAACATGTACGAGAACACCCTGGCCCCGCACTTCGAGACCGGCGCACCTCTGGGATTGGACGAAAAATGACCGCCAAGCACCTACTGGAAGATGGTGCCGTCGATGCGGTGCCCGTACTCGGAAAGTCCCTGCTGCAGCGCGTGCTGCTGCCGCGTTCCGGCGAGCCGCTCGACGTGCGGACGCTGTACCTCGAAGAAGCCAAAACGAATTCGCGTCGGGCACATTCGTTGTCCCGGACCTCCGTTGCCATCGGTGCCGAGTCCGAGGTGTCGTTCTGCACCTACTTCAACGCCTTCCCGGCCAGCTACTGGCGTCGCTACAGCACCCTCACCTCTGTTGTGCTGCGCGTCGAGGTGTCCGGGCACTGCCGTATCGACGTCTACCGGTCCAAGGCAGACGCGTCGCGCATCCACGTCGAGGGCCGTGAGGCCGTCGACGGCGACGCCGCACAAGAATTCCTGATCGACCTCGCGCCCTTCGAGGACGGCGGCTGGA
Organism: Rhodococcus cerastii; assembly: GCF_033042195.1. Taxonomy (NCBI): domain Bacteria; kingdom Bacillati; phylum Actinomycetota; class Actinomycetes; order Mycobacteriales; family Nocardiaceae; genus Rhodococcus; species Rhodococcus cerastii. The sequence goes on along the minus strand of NZ_JAWLKF010000004.1, from coordinate 73,557 downwards.
TCTGGTTCGACGTCACCTCCGATACCGAGGTCGTCGTCGAGAGCGCCGGCTGGTACGCGTCCGTGCACGCCCCCGGTGAGGCGTCGGTCGCCGTCGGAATTCCGACCTTCAACCGACCGACCGATGCGGTGAAGGCTCTGGCTGCTCTGGGATCCGACCCGCTCGTACTCGATGTGATCAAGGCCGTCATCATGCCCGATCAGGGCACCCGCAAGGCGAGGGACGAGCCGGGGTTCGAGGAAGCCGCAGCCGTCCTCGGTGACCGTCTCGCGATGCACGATCAGGCCAACCTCGGTGGATCCGGCGGCTACGGGCGCATCATGTACGAGGCCCTCCAGAACACCGACTGCCCGTTCATCCTCTTCATGGACGACGACATCGAGATCGAACCCGATTCCATCCTTCGCTCGTTGGCAATGGCTCGATTCGCCAAGGTGCCCACGCTTGTCGGTGGGCAGATGCTCAACCTGCAGGCGCGCAGTCACCTGCACGTGATGGGCGAAGTGATCAACCCGAAGAACTTCATGTGGACCGCGGCGAAGAACGTGGAATACGACCACGACTTCAGCGAGTACCCGCTCCGCACATCCAAGCTGCTGCACCGCCGCATCGACGTGGACTACAACGGCTGGTGGATGTGCATGATCCCGCGCGTCGTCGCCGAGGAGATAGGGCAGCCGCTGCCGCTGTTCATCAAGTGGGACGACGCCGAATACGGTCTGCGGGCCAAGAAGGTCGGCTACCCGACGGTGACGCTCCCCGGAGCTGCCATCTGGCATATGGCGTGGACCGACAAGGACGACGCCATCGACTGGCAGGCCTATTTCCACCTGCGCAACCGTCTCGTCGTGGCTGCGCTGCACTCCAAGACCAACGGCCGTGACCTGGTGCTGGACACCGGCAAGGCGACGGTCAAGCATCTGCTGTGCCTCGAGTACTCGACCGTAGCGATTCAGAACCTCGCCATCCGCGACTTCTTGGCCGGCCCCGAGCACATCCTCGAGATCCTGCCGACGTCGCTCGGCGACGTACACGCGCTGCGCAAGACCTACTCCGACGCAGTGGTCATCGGGTCGTCCACCGATCTCCCCGTCCCGTCGCAGGAGGACGTGGGCAACGTGAGCCTGCCCACCAACGTCGGCGCGATTGCGGGTCGCTTGGTGAGGGGCCTGTACAAGAACGCACGGCCTGCGCGCGCGGAACACCTCGAGCGTCCGCAGCTCAACGTGCCGACTCTCGACGCGCGCTGGTTCCTGCTGTCTCAGGTCGACGGCGTCACCGTCACCACCGCCGACGGCCGGGGCGTCGTGTACCGCAAGCGGGATCGTCAGCAGGCGGCGGCGCTGCTCAAGGAGGCTCTGTCACTGCGCAAGCAGTTGGCAGCCGAATTCCCCGCCCTGAAGGCTCGGTACCGCGATGCCGTGCCGCACCTGACCAGTAAGGAAACGTGGGAACGTGTCTTTCGTTACCAGGCGTAAGGGCCAGACCGAGGCCCCGACGGAAGTCCGGATCCTCGAGAAGGTGCAGAGCACCGTCGGCAGTGCCCCCGGCGCGATCACCGTCGCCCGTGGCATGTCGCACTTCGGCGAGCACGCACTCGGCTGGGTCGCGATCGCCGGAATCGGTGCTGCACTGGACCGGCCCCGTCGGCGCCAGTGGGCATCGGTTGCCGTCGGGGCAGTCGGCTCCCACGCCGCGTCGATCGTCATCAAGCGCATCGTGCGCCGGCCACGCCCGCACGACCCGGCCGTGCGCATCAACGTCTCCACGCCCAGCAAGCTGAGCTTTCCGTCCTCGCATGCGACATCCACCACAGCCGCCGCGGTTCTCCTCGGCCGGGTGACCGGGCTACCGTTACCGGCGGTCCTCGTCCCACCCATGCTGCTCTCGCGCTTGGTGCTCGGAGTCCACTACCCCACCGATGTGCTGGCAGGATCTGCACTCGGCGCGTTGACGGCTGCGGCCGTCGTGAAGTTCGAAGGAGACAAATGAGCGAGGATGCCGCACCCGTAGGCGCGCCGCCGAAGAACCTGGCGGACGGCATCGTCAAGGCGCTTCGTCCGCGTCAGTGGGTCAAGAACGTCCTGGTGCTCGCTGCACCGCTGGCGGCGGGCTCGGTCACCGACCCCGACGTGCTGCTGTCCGTCGCGCTCGCGTTCGTCGTGTTCTGCTTCGCCGCGTCCGGGGTCTACCTCGTCAACGACGCCCTCGATGTCGAGGCCGACCGCGCACACCCCACCAAGCGGTTCCGGCCGATCGCCGCGGGCGTGCTGCCCGTCAACATCGCCTACGCGATGGCCGTGGTGTCCTTCGCCCTCGCCATCGGTCTGTCGTTCCTCGCGAACTGGAAGCTGGCGCTGGTCATCGGCGTCTACATCGTGATCCAGCTGGCGTACTGCTTCGGTCTCAAGCACCAGGCCGTGCTCGACATCTGCATCGTGTCCTCGGGCTTCCTGTTGCGCGCGATCGCCGGTGGCGTCGCCGCGTCGATCCCGCTGTCGCAGTGGTTCCTGCTGATCATGGCGTTCGGATCGCTCTTCATGGCTGCCGGCAAGCGCTACGCCGAGCTGCAGCTCGCCGAACGCACCGGAGCGAAGATCCGCAAATCGCTCGAGAACTACACCACCACATACCTGCGATTCGTCTGGACGCTGTCGGCAACGGCCGTCGTCATCTGTTACGGCCTGTGGGCGTTCCAGGAAGACGCGGGCACGGACGCCAACTGGTTCGCGATCTCGATGATTCCGTTTACCATCGCAATCCTGCGATACGCAGTGGATGTCGATGGCGGCGAGGCAGGCGAACCCGAAGAGATCGCGTTGGGAGACAGGGTTCTCCAGCTACTCGCCATAGCGTGGATCGGAGTGGTTGGTGTCGCTGTCTACCTCGCCTGACCAGCGAGACGCGCGAGAAGAGAAGTCCGCTCGGGCATCGATCACCCGGCCCGTCTTCTGGATCGGGACCGTGGTCACCGGGGCGTTGTTCCTCTGGGGTGCGTGGGAGCGCCGCTGGATCGCCGACGACGGGCTGATCGTGCTGCGCACCGTCCGCAACCTGCTGGCCGGCAACGGACCGGTGTTCAACGCGGGCGAACGAGTCGAGACCAACACCAGCACCATCTGGACGTACCTCGTCTACGCAGGCAGTTGGCTGAGCGAGGGACGCCTCGAGTACGTCGTCCTGACGATCGCGCTCGTGCTGTCCACGGCCGCCGTCGTCATCGCGATGATCGGCACGTTCGCGCTGCGAGGACGTACCGCATCGAAGACCCTGTTCCTGCCCGCAGGCGTCCTGGTCTACATCGCGGTTCCTCCTGCCCGCGACTTCGCGACGTCCGGCCTCGAGACCTGCCTGGTCATCTTCTGGCTGGCGATGCTGTGGCTGCTGATGGTTCGCTGGGGCCAGCGCCGGAGCGGTGGCGCCGAGCTGCTGCTGCTGGCGTTCTTCGCCGGCCTCGGCCCGCTGGTGCGTCCGGAACTGTCCATCGTGGCGGTGCTCGCGCTGGCGATGATCTTCCTGGCCCCGCAGAGTTGGTCGTCCAGGCTCCGAGTGTTCGTTTTCGCCGGAGCCGTGCCGGTGCTCTACCAGATCTGGCGCATGGGCTACTACGGCCTGCCGTACCCCAACACCGCGGTGTCGAAGGATGCCGGCGGAGCCAAGTGGTCGCAGGGGTTCGAGTACCTGTCCAACCTCGTGGGCCCGTACCTGCTGTGGCTGCCACTCCTACTGCTCGTCGTCGGTGCCGTTCTGTCGGCCTCCCGAGTGCGGTTGTCCCTGCCCCGCACCGTCGGCGGCTGGCTCGCAGCGCTACGGACGCCGACCGCCGTGGTCGTCTTCGTATTGATCAGTGGCCTTCTGCTGGCTTTGTACGCGATTCGCGTCGGCGGCGATTTCATGCACGGCCGCACATTGTTGCCGGCATTGTTCACGCTTTTGTTGCCGATTTCGGTGCTGCCGGTCGCCCTTCCGAAACGATGGTCTGCAGACCGCGCCACCGCGATATTCTTCGCCGATCTTTTCGTCTGGGGCGGCATCGTGGTCTGGGCCGTCGTGGCTGCCAATACGACGGGTATGCCGCAGGGTTCGATCGTCGGCCGCAGTGGCATCGTCGACGAGCGGGCGTTCTACTCGCTCAACACCGGGCACGCCCACCCGATCCTGGCCGCGGACTACCTCGACTACCCGCGGATGCGCGGGATGGTCGAGGCGATCGAGGACACTCCGGACGGCGGCCTGCTGTTGCCGTCGGCGCAGTTCACGTACTGGGATGTCGTTCCCCCACCACTCCCCATCCCGGAAGGTGGCTTCGGTCACACCGTCTTCTTCCTGAACCTCGGAATGACCAGCATGAACGTCGGCCTCGACGTGCGGGTCATCGACCAGATGGGACTGGCGTACCCGTTGGCGTCGCACACCGAGCGGCTCGAGAACGGCCGGATCGGACACGACAAGAATCTCTATCCGGACTGGGTGGTGGCCGATCTCGGCCTCGTCGCCGTTCATCCGTACCTGCCCTGGTACATGGACGAGGACTGGGTCACCGAGGCTCAGGTTGCGCTGACCTGCCCCGACACCCAGGAACTGCTCACCTCGTATCGAGCGCCGTTGACGAAGGATTTGTTCGTCCGGAATGTCAAGCGTTCGCTCTTCTACGCCGGATATCGGTTCGATCGGGTGCCGAAGTACGAAATACAACGATGTGATCTTCCGGCTCCGATATTGAAGGCGGACAATTAGGTGTCCGAACACGAAAAGGTCACCGGGTTGCGCCGAATTGGTGTCGACGCCAAGATGAGCTATCTCGATCATGTAACGGGGGTCGTCCTTCGCGCGATAAGTGCGGAGGATGTGTATGCGTCCGACCTGTGTGGTCGGGCGGCAGACATGATGGACTTGCGAGATCAAGCGTTGATTGCGTAACCGATGTGACGACGAAGCAGCTGAGAGGTCGAGTGCATGCTGGGTAGAAGGAAGAGCCGGTCCGAGGACAAGCGGGGTGGGTCCTGGGGACGCCGCGCCGCCACGTCCATGCTGATGGCAGTGGTCCTACCACTGGGATTGGCTGTAGCCGGCGGTGGCGCGACTGCAAACGCGGCCTTCGACGGCAATGCCATCGACGTGTGGACGGACTCGTCGATGGGTCCGATCAAGAGCCGCGTCTGGCGCGCCGCGGACGGTAACACCGACCGCGTCGTCTACCTCCTCGACGGGCTGCGGGCCACCACCGACATCTCCGGTTGGGAGCACGAGACCGACGCCGGTGCCGTACTGGCCGGATACAACATCAACGTCGTCCAGCCGGTCGGCGGACAGTCGAGCTTCTACTCCGACTGGTACGCACCGTCGAACTTCAACGGCCAACAGACCACGTACAAGTGGGAGACCTTCCTGACGCAGAACCTGCGTGAGAACCTGCGCGCCAACTGGGGCTTCAACCCCAACCGCAACGGCGTCATCGGTATCTCCATGGGCGGATCGGCAGCTCTGACGCTCGCCGCCTACCACCCGGACCAGTTCAGCTACGCGGGCTCGCTGTCCGGCTACCTGAACATCTCTGCTCCCGGCATGCGTGAAGCGATGCGTCTGGCGTTGCTCGACTCCGGTCGCTACAACATCGACGCGATGTGGGGACCGCCGTGGGATCCGGCGTGGCTGCGCAACGACCCGTTCGTCTTCGCGCCTCGTCTGCGCGACAACGGAACCCGCGTATGGGTGTTCGCAGGTAGCGGTCTGCCCGGCGGACTCGATCGCCCGCAGAGCTTCATCGACTACTACAACACCGCCAACGGCATGGGCCTCGAGGCCATCGCGTTGGCGAACAGCCGGGCGTTCCAGATCCGGATGGCAAGCATCGGCGCCAACAACGTCACGTACGCGTTCCCGGCCGTCGGTACCCACCAGTGGGGTTACTGGGGCGAGCAGATCCGCATCATGGCACCGGACCTGAGCGCCAACATCGGTGGCTGACCAGCCGCACTTCGTTTCGGTCGTTTCGCCCGCTTTTCGGCCCTTCGTGAAACTTCACGACTTTTCAGGCCTGTTCAGCGGGGGCCGAGCAGGATAGTCTCCTGTTTCAAGGAAACGTCGAGGTGAAACTGGGACGCTGATCACAGTTTTGCCTTGGAACCGCTCGATGGAATAACCTCCATCGAGCGGTTCGCCTGTTTTCACAGCAGAACCTCAGTTTTTCGGGACCACATCGTCCCTGGCCTCGAGGGGCCACCCAGAAAGCCCTGTTCGATTGCCGGGGGCCGCATGTCGCGGAGACCGCGTAGATGAGAGAGAGCACGATTCATGCGATTTGCCGGCCTCAGCAGAACCCCGAAGGCGTCTTCACGCTGGCGTCAGCGCCTGCTCGGCGTCGGTGCTGCCGCGCTCGTCCTTCCCATCGCAGCCGGTGTCGTCGGTGGAGCGGTCGCTGTTGCAGCGCCTGCTCCCGTCGTGCACCAAACGCCCGCCGGTGGCCGTGAGGACCTGATCGTTCCGTCCGAGATGGGCCCCATCAAGGTTCAGGTCCAATGGGCGGCCCGCGGTGGCAACGCTGCTCTCTACCTGCTCGACGGACTGCGCGCACGCGACGACCGCAACGCCTGGACGTTCGAGACCAACGCGCAGGATCAGTTCGCCAACGACAACGTGACCCTGGTCATGCCCGTCGGCGGTCAGTCGAGCTTCTACAGCGACTGGTACACCTCGTCGAACTTCAACGGCCAGGAAGTCACCTACAAGTGGGAGACGTTCCTGACCCAGGAGCTGCCCGCGTTCCTCGAGAACTACGGCGTCTCGCGCAGCAACAACGGCGTACTCGGACTGTCCATGGGTGGCTCGGCCGCTCTGACGCTCGCCGCGTACCACCGCGATCAGTTCAAGTTCGCCGGTTCGCTCTCGGGCTACCTCAACATCTCCGCGCCCGGCATGCGTGAGGCCATCCGCGTCGCCATGCTCGATGCCGGACGCTTCAACGTCGACTCCATGTGGGGACCGCCCTGGAACCCGGCGTGGCTGCGTAACGACCCGTTCGTCTTCGCACCGAGGCTCGAGGGCATGTCCCTGTACATCTCGGCCGCCAGTGGTCTGCCCGGCGAGTTCGATCGACCGGCCGCGCCGATCGATTTCTACAACACCGCTAACGGCATGGCGCTCGAGGCCCTCTCGCTCGCCAACACCCGTGCATTCCAGATCCGCATGAACACCCTCGGCATCCCGGCCACCTACAGCTTCCCGTCCAACGGCATTCACGCATGGCCGTACTGGGGAGCCGAGCTGTGGAAGGCTCGCGGCCAGATCCTGGAAGCCCTGAACGCCTGACGTTCACCATCGTCATGTTTTCCGGAAGTGCCGCCCGCGTCCCTACGCCGGGCGGCATTTCTGTTCCAGCGGATCGTTAGCGGCACCTCTGTTCACAATTGCACCACCAGTCACAGCGCGTCTGCTTCTCGTCGGCAGCGGGCACGTGTAGAAAGACATACGAAGCATGTCTCGATAGGAGACCTTCGAATGTCACGTCGAAAGAGAGTCACCATCATGCGCACTGAGCTTGTTCGGTTCGGTCGGACTACATCGGCCGGTACACGGGCTCGGCGAGCGGCAGCAGCATTGACCGTCGCTTCCGCGCTGATGATCCCCTTCGCGACGACGACCGTTGCCTCCGCTGCCCCCGTCGCCAGAACGGCCCCTGTTGCACTGGCCGGCCCCGCCTACACGCAGACATCCGGTGCCACCGTCACTTCGGTGGACTGGCTCTCCGATCGTCGCGTCGCGCTGTGGATCCAGTCGCCCTCGATGGGAACGCCCATCCAGGTTCAGCTGCTGCTCGCGCGTGACTGGAACATCAACCCGCAGGCCACGTTCCCGCAGGTGTACATGCTCGACGGCCTGCGCGCGACCGACCAGGAGAACGGCTGGACGGCCGAGACCGACGCCGAGTCGTACTTCGCCGACAAGAACGTCAACGTGGTCCTGCCCATCGGCGGCCAGTCCAGCTTCTACTCCGACTGGGTCGATCAGGACAACGGCAAGAACTACCAGTGGGAGACGTTCCTGACCGAGGAGCTCCCGCCGATTCTCGAGCGCGACTGGCGCAGCACCGACAACCGCGGCGTCGTCGGACTGTCGATGGGCGGCACGTCCGCGATGTTCCTCGCCGCGCGCAACCCCGGCTTCTTCAAGTTCGCCGGATCGCTCTCGGGCATCCTGAGCACCACCTCGCTGGGTATGCCGCAGGCAATCCAGTACGCGATGACCGACGCCGGTGGGTTCAACTCCAGCGCCATGTGGGGACCGCCGTCGAACTCGCTGTGGGCTCAGCACGATCCGTACGTGCTGGCCGACAAGCTCGAAGGCGTCAGCCTCTACATCTCGAGCGGCAACGGCTCGGCCGGACCCTACGATCAGCCGTCGCCCATTCCTGGTGTGAGCACCAACTACGCAGGTATGGGTCTGGAGATTCTGTCGCGACTGACCTCGCAGACGTTCGCCACCAAGCTCAACCAGCTCGGCATCCCCGCTCAGGTCAACTACCGGCCGTCGGGCACGCACTCGTGGCCGTACTGGCAGTTCGAGTTGCATCAGCTGTGGCCGCAGCTCGCCACCGCGCTCGGCGTCGAGGTGGACAAGCCCGCATGCAGCGCCGCCGGACTGATCGGAAACGCGAGCGGTGCCAATTCGTGGCTCGGCCCGTGCTTGACCGCCGAATACAACGTGGCAGGCGGACGCGCACAGGACTTCACCTTCGGTCGGGTCTTCTTCACTCCCGACACCGGTGCGCAGGTCGTCGCCGGTGCCATCGGTGGCATCTATCAGGGCAACGGGGGCCCCGAGGGTGCTCTCGGCTTCCCGACGACCGGCGAGATCGGAACCCCCGACGGTCGCGGACGGTTCAACGCCTTCCAGAACGGCATGGTCTACTTCACGCCGCAGACCGGCGCGCACGCGGTCAAGGGTGCCGTGCTCGACGAGTGGGCCGCCCAGGGTTACGAGGGCGGACCGCTCGGCTACCCGGTGCTCGACGAGGTGGAAACGCCGACCAAGCCCGGATCGGTGCAGGGCTTCGAGATCGGTGCCATCTACACCTCGCCCGAGGCCGGTGTGCACTCGGTGCAGGGCATGATTCTGGGCAAGTACGGCGAATTGGGTTGGGAGGGTGGACCTCTCGGGTTCCCCAAGTCCAACGAGCTCGGTCCGATCAGGGACGGCGGACGCTTCAACCAGTTCGAGACGGGCAACATCTACTGGAGCCCTCTGAGCGGTGCCTGGTCCACTCCGTACGGTCCGATCTTCGACGCGTGGGGATCGGTCGGCTACGAGGGCGGCCGGCTCGGCTACCCCACCAGCGATCAGTTCGACATCGACGGTGGCGGCAAGCAGCAGAACTTCCAGTTCGGCATCATCACGCTGAAGGACGGCGTTGCCACGATCGCGCCGTAGAACCTGCCGACAGCAGCTCAGAGTCCTCACAGAGCGCGGCGGTACTCTCGCCTGCGAACCCGACGACCGAAGGATTTCGATCGATGACGCGTAATTCCCTCACCAGGACTCTGTCGCTCGGTGTGTTCGCCGTTGCGGCGAGTTCGATGCTGGTGGCCTGCGGGAGTGACGACTCGACGGCGACCGGAGCTCCGACGAGCACCACCTCGGCCGTCGAGACGACGACCGAGGCGAGTTCGACGACGTCCGCTGCAGAGACCACCACCGCTGCGCCGACCACGAGTCCGGGGGAGGCGGCCACCGCGCCGCCCGAGCAGCCTCAGCCCGTCCCGGACGATTTCCCGGGGCCCACGGAAAGTCAGATCGACGACCGCGGTCAGAGTTTCCTGGACGAGTTGAGGAAGCAGGGCGTCACCCCGGCGGGCAACGGCGACATCGCGGTCTCGACGGCCAACTACATCTGTGCCGCGCAGGCGCAGGGCGTCACGGCCGAGGAGATCTCGACCTTCGTCACGGCGAACGTCGGCGTCGAGGCCAGCGCCTCCGGAACCCAGATGAGCGAGACGCAGGCTCAGCAGGCGGCTCAGACCTACATCGCCGCCGCGCAGGCGACGTACTGCAGGCCGTAGAGATCCACGGTGATGGCCAAGCGTAAGCGCAGAATTCTTCCGGTGATCGCCGTTGCGGCGATCATCGGTCTGATCATCGTCGCCCTCTGGTACCTGCTTGCCGGAAGGCTGCCGAAGGAACCGGGAATTCCGGTGCCTCCGGGCCCCGAGGAGCCGACGTCGCAGCCGGCCGATTGCCCCGACGTTCAGGTCATCGCCATCCCCGGTACCTGGGAGTCGTCTGCCACCGACGATCCGTACAACCCGACGGCCAACCCGGTGTCGTTGATGCTCAACGTCACTCGCCCGTTGCAGGAGCAGTTCCCCGGCTCGCGAGCGGACGTCTACACCGTGCCGTACGTGGCGCAGTTCTCGAATCCCATCGCGCTGCCGCCGGACGGCCAGGAGTCCTACAACAACAGCCGCACCCAGGGCAAAGCCGTCGCCGTGCAGAAGATGACCGATGTCAGCGCGCGTTGCCCGTTGACCAATTTCGTCCTCGCCGGCTTCTCTCAGGGCGCGGTCATCTCCGGCGACATCGCAGCGGACATCGGAGCGGGCAACGGTCCCATTTCCGCCGATCGTGTTCTCGGCGTCACCCTCATCGCCGATGGCCGACGCGACGGCGTCTCCGGCACCGATGTTCCGGCCCCGCTCGACGGCGTCGGTGCCGAGGTTGCGCTCGGCGGACTCGACCTGCCCGGTATCACGATGACGGGGCGTCGGGAAGGTGGCTTCGGTGCTCTCGACGACCGGACCAATCAGATCTGTGCTCCCGGCGATCTGATCTGCTCGTCGCCGTCGGATGGATTGTCGCTCCGCAACATTCCGCAGAGCATCCAGATTCTGATCGGTGCTGCAGGCAACCCCGTTCATGCGTCGTACAACAGTTTCGTCGTCGACGAATCCGGTACGACGGCTACTCAGTGGACCGCTTCGTGGGCCGCCGGACTGATCGAGAACGCCCCGACGCCCCCGCATTCGTGAGCGCTGACGCTTTTATAACGGAAACGTCACAACGCGACGTGTGGCGATCTATTGCCGGGCACAAACCTGGGTCGGGAAACCCCCAGCCGGTGTGATCGACTCGGGCCAGCGGCTAGAGTGGCGCCTTGGACCTGCGCAGATCGGCCCCGGCCGGGCTGCTCTCGCCACCCGAAACAAGACCGCTCCACACTCCGAGGAGAGCAATAGATGAGTTCCGCCGAGGCCGCGACCGCAGGGCCGCGTAAATTCCGATTCGCTGCGGGCGGAGAGGGAAACGCCGAGGAGGGCGGGGCTCGGAAGTTCATCAAGCTGGCGCAGCAGGCCGAGGAACTGGGCTACGACAGCTTCATGATTCCCGATCACCTGGGCAACCAGGTCGGTCCCATCGCAGCACTCGGCGCGCTCGCCGTCGCCACCGACAAGATTCGGCTCGGCACCGCTGTGTTGGCCAACGGCTTCCGGCATCCCGCGGTGCTGGCCAAGGACGCGGCCACCATCGATGTGCTGTCGGGCGGGCGGCTCGAACTCGGTCTCGGCGCAGGTTGGATGCGTGAGGAGTACGACAAGGCGGGCATCACGTACGACCGCCCGGGCGTGCGCATCGAGAAGTTGGAAGAGACGCTCGAAATTCTCGACGTGCTGCTGCGCGGTCAGGAATGCAATTTCGAGGGCAAGCACTACACGATCACCGGTCTCAAGGGCAGTCCTCGGCCGCGGCAGGGACCGCGTCCTCCGATCTGCATCGGCGGTGGCGGTCCGAAGATGCTCGCGTTGGCGGCCAAGTATGCCGACATCATCTCCGTGGTGCCGAGCACCTCGAAGGAGGGCAAGCTGTTGCTCTCGGGCATGACCATCGAGAAGACCCTCGAGCGAGTCGAGCTCATTCGCGCGGCCGCGGGCGATCGGTTCGACGACATCGAACTGAACTGGGCCATCACCACGATCGTGGTCACCGACGACCGTGAACAGATGGCCGAGATGGCGCTGGCGGCACTCGACAACGGCTATCCGCCGAACGTGGACGTCGACGTCAAGCTCACCGTCGAGGACATCCTGTCGTCTCCGTACCTCGCATTCGGGACATACGAGGAAATTGCCGATCAGATCCGTAACGTTCGCGCGCGGACGACGATGTCCTATGTCGGGGTTTTCCCTACTCAAATGGAAGCATTCGCGCCGGTTGTCGACTTGCTGAAAGGCGAGTGACGCGGGCGCGTGTCGGTACCATGTAGCTGGCCTTTCAAACCAGGTGCCAAACCGACACCGTAAGAGCTACTAGTCAGTAACATAAAACGCTGTTCGGTGTCTGCATGCACGCAGCCGGTGGTGCGGGCCCAGGTCACGCAGGCTGTGTGGCAGCGGATTCGTGTCGGAGGAGATTGAAGTAATGAGCCACACGTTCGATGATTTCATCGATGAAAACGGCCACATCACCATCGGGGAAGGGCAGACGCTCGTCCGCCACGTCGAGGTGAACGTGCAGGAGAATTCCGACACGCTCGCGTACCGGTTCGTCGACTACTCCCGGGAACGTGACGGCGAGGCTCACGAGCTGACCTGGGCCGAGTTCGGTACTCGCCTCAAAGCGGTCGCGGCTCGCCTGCAGCAGGTCACCCAGCCCGGTGATCGAGTGGCGATCCTGGCACCGCAGGGCCTCGAGTACGTCATCGCCTTCTTCGGTGCGATCTACGCGGGCACCATCGCGGTGCCGCTGTTCGATCCCGACGAGCCGGGCCACACCGACCGCCTGCATGCCGTCCTCGGTGACTGCAAGCCGAGCGCCATCCTCACCGCGAGCAACTCGGCCGCAGGCGTGCGCGCGTTCTTCCGCGCTCTGCCCGCCGCGGAGCGTCCCCGGATCATCGCCGTCGACGCCGTCCCGGACAGCGTCGGTGAGACGTGGGTCGAGCCCAAAGCCGGGCTCGACGACATTGCGTATCTGCAGTACACCTCCGGCTCGACGCGGACGCCGGCCGGCGTCGAGATCACGCACCGCGCAGTGGGCGTCAACGCACTGCAGATGGTCGACAGCATGGAGATCAACCACGACTCCCGCGGCGTCACCTGGCTGCCGATGTTCCACGACATGGGCCTGCTGACCGTCATCCTCCCGGCCCTCGGCGGCAAGTACATCACCATCATGAGCCCGCGTGCCTTCGTGCAGCGGCCCTGGCGCTGGATCAAGGAACTCGCAGCTGTCTCCGACGGCGCAGGCACGTTCGCGGCAGCACCGAACTTCGCGTTCGAGCACGCCGCCCAGCGTGGATTGCCGAAGAACGGCGAGCCCCTCGACCTGTCCAACGTCATCGGCCTGATCAACGGCAGTGAGCCCGTCACCACGTCGTCGATGAAGAAGTTCAACGAGGCGTTCGGCCCCTACGGACTGCCCAAGTCCGCGATCAAGCCTTCCTACGGCATGGCGGAGGCGACCCTGTTCGTCTCGACCAGCAAGCACGCCGACGAGGCCAAGGTCGTCTACGTCGACCGCGTCGAGCTCAACGCAGGCAACTTCGTCGTCGTCGCCCCCGACGCCCCCGGTGCCATCCCGCAGGTGTCCACCGGAACCGTCGCACGCAGCCAGTGGGCTGCCATCGTCGACTCCGAGACCGCCACCGAGGTTGCCGACGAGCACGTCGGCGAGATCTGGTTGCACGGCGAGAACATCGGCAAGGGCTACTGGGGCCGCGAGACCGAGACCACGGAGACCTTCCACAACAAGCTCGTCCACCGCAACTCCGAGGGCTCGCACGCAGAGGGCGCTCCCGAGGGTGGCAATTGGATGCGTACCGGCGACTTCGGCGTCTACCACGACGGCGAGCTCTACATCACCGGTCGCGTCAAGGACCTCGTCATCGTCGACGGCCGCAATCACTACCCGCAGGACCTCGAGTTCTCGGCTCAGGAAGCCAGCAAGGCGCTGCGTCCCGGCTTCGTCGCGGCGTTCGCCGTCCCGCTCAACCAGCTCCCGGACATCGTGTTCGAGTTCAGCGGCGCAGCCCTGACCAAGGACTCCGACGACAGCTCCGAGCAGCTCGTCATCGTCGCCGAGCGTGCTCCCGGCTCGGGCAAGGCAGACCCGGCTCCGATCGCCGACGAGGTGCGTACCGCGGTATCGGCACGGCACGGGGTCACCGTGCGCGACGTCCTGCTCGTCCCGGCCGGTTCCATTCCGCGTACGTCCAGCGGCAAGATCGCTCGACGCGCCTGCAAGGCCGCGTACATCGAGGGCACGCTGCGTGGCGGTTACCAGCAGACGGCCTTCCCGGATGCAGAACTGCCCGACTGACGGACGCATCCTCCGTTCTTCCTCCGATACGACTTGGTGAGTAATGGCTGAACAAGAGACAGACAAAATCGAGCGCGTGGACGGCGGAGACCTCACGGTCGCGCAGCTGCGGGACTGGCTGCGCAACTGGGTAGCGGACGCGACCGGGCAGCCGGCGTCGGCCATCTCCGACGACCGCCCGATGGAGGAATTCGGTCTGTCCTCTCGCGATGCCGTCGCACTGAGCGGCGAGATCGAGGAGTTGGTGGGGGTCACGCTGACCGCCACCGTCGTCTATCAGCACCCCACCATCGCCTCGCTGGCCAAGATCATCATCGAAGGCGAGCCGGACGAGCCCGTCGGCACCGTGGACGACGCGTTCTACACCAGCGGCGTTCAGTCGGGCGATGCGCACGACGTCGCGATCGTCGGCCTGTCCTCCCGGTTCCCTGGTACCGGACAGACTCCCGAAGAGATGTGGTCGCTGCTGATCGAGGGCCGCGACGGCATCACCGATCTGCCCGACGGCCGCTGGCAGGAATTCACCTCCGATCCCGTCATCGCTGCCGCGGTGGCCGCGACGGTGACCAAGGGCGGTTACCTCGACGACGTCAAGACCTTCGACGCCGAGTTCTTCGCGATGTCGCCCAACGAGGTCGTCAACGTCGATCCGCAGCAGCGACTCGCGCTGGAACTGACCTGGGAAGCGTTGGAGCACGCGCACATTCCGGCCAGCTCGATCAAGGGCAGCCAGGTCGGCGTCTTCATCGGTAGCTCCTCCAACGATTACCAGCTCATCGCCGTCAGCGACCCGGCCGTGCACCCGTATGCCCTCACCGGCACGTCCACCGCCATCGTCGCCAACCGAGTGTCGTACTTCTACGACTTCCGCGGGCCGTCGATCGCCGTCGACACCGCGTGCTCGTCGTCGCTCGTCGCCGTGCACCAGGCGGTGCGCAGTCTGCGTACCGGAGAATCCGATCTTGCCGTCGCCGGTGGCGTCAACATGCTGCTCGCACCGCCCATCACCGTCGGATTCGGTCAGACGGGTGTGCTCGCGCCCGACGGCCGGATCAAGGCCTTCTCCTCCGACGCGAACGGCATGATCCGCTCCGAAGGCGGCGGACTCGTCGTGCTCAAGCGACTCGAAGACGCCGAGCGCGACGGTGATCAGGTGCTTGCCGTCATCGCCGGCTCCGCGATCAACCAGGACGGCCGCTCCAACGGTCTGCTGGCACCGAACCCGGACGCACAGGCCGACGCGCTGCGGTTCGCCTACCGCGACGCCGGTATCAACCCGTCGGGCGTGGACTACATCGAAGCGCACGGCACCGGAACCATTCTGGGCGATCCGATCGAGGCCGACGCTCTCGGTCGTGTGGTCGGCCGTGGTCGCGACGCCGACAAGCCGGCCCTGCTGGGATCGGCGAAGACCAACTTCGGACACCTCGAATCGGCCGCAGGCGCAGCAGGTTTGATCAAGGTCGTCCTGGCGATGCAGCAGAACAAGCTGCCTGCGTCGCTGAACTACGTGGGCCCCAACCCGTACATCGACTTCGACAAGGCGCACCTGAAGGTGATCCCGGAGGCCACCGACTGGCCGCGGTACACCGGCAAGGCCGTCGCAGGCGTCTCCGGCTTCGGATTCGGTGGCACCAACGCGCACGTCGTCGTCCGCGAGTACGTCCCGGGCGAGACCTCGGCCGAATTCGATCCCACTGCAGTGGATCCCGAGGCCGCCGTGGTGGAGGGCGTCTACGAGGAACAACTCGATTCCGAGACGACGAGCCCGGTAGCCGAGGCCGAGTCCGTACTTTCCGACGCTGAAACAGGTTCGGAGACAGTGATTCTCGCTGTGTCCGCGGCCCTGCCCTCGCGTCGTAAGCGGGCCGCATCGGAACTGGCCGACTGGCTCGAAACCGAAGAGGGCAGCACGACGCCTCTCGTCGACGTGGGCCGCACGTTGGCTCGCCGCAACCACGGGCGTTCGCGCGCAGTGGTTCTGGCGTCGACCACAGCCGAGGCCATCGCCGGATTGCGCGCCATCGCCGCAGGCAAGCCGGGCCCCGGTGTGTTCTCGGCAGATTCGCCCGCGTCCAACGGGGCGGTGTGGGTGTTCTCCGGCTTCGGTTCGCAGCACCGCAAGATGGCATCGCGGCTCTACCGCACCAACGCGGTGTTCGCCGCCGAGGTCGACAAGGTCGACGAACTGCTCGTCGACGAGGCCGGTTACTCCATCCGCGAGATCATCCTCGACGACTCGCAGACCTACGAGTTCGAGAACTCCCAGGTCGCCATCTTCGTCATCCAGATCGCCCTGGCGGCAACGCTTCGCGCGCACGGTGCCGAGCCGGCTGCCGTCATCGGACACTCGATGGGCGAGGTCGCGGCGGCATACGTTGCCGGTGGCCTGAACCTCGAAGACGCAGTGCGCATCATCTACGCCCGTTCGCGCCTGCTGGCCGAGGGCCAGGACGGACTCGGAGCCGCATCGCAGGGTGCCATGGCTCTCGTCGAGTACACCCCCGACGAGGTCAAGACCCTCACCGATCAATTCCCCAACGTCGAACCGTGCGTCTACGCAGCACCGACGCACACCACCGTCGGAGGACCACGCGCCGAGGTCGAGGCCCTCGTCGACATGGCCGAGGCCGCAGGCAAGATGGCCCGCCTGCTCGACGTCAAGGGTGCCGGACACACCGCGGCAGTCGATGTGCTGCTCGGTGAGTTGGCCGCCGAACTCGCCGGAATCGAACCCGGCAAGCTCACTGCCGGGGTCTACTCGTCGGTCGATCGCGAGGCCCACTATCGCGTCGGGCATGCGGCGATTCACGGCGTCGAGTACTGGACCAAGGGAATGCGTCATCCGGTCTGGTTCACTCAGGCCGTCAATGTCGCTGTGGGAGACGGTCACACGACGTTCGTCGAGCTTGCTCCCAACCCTGTCGCGCTGATGTCGGTCGCCGCCACTGCCTGGGCTGCAGGCGTCGCCGATTCGACTCTGATCCCGACGCTCAAGCGCAAGGAGGACGAGTCCGAGACCTTCCTCTCCGCGCTGGCGCAGCTCTACGTCCACGGGCACGCCCTGGAACTGGCCACGCTGTTCGAGTCCGGCCCGTACGCGCCGATACCGCGTACCGCGTACCTGCGCAAGGAGTTCTGGCTGAACTCGCAGGTCAGCTCCAGCGGCAACGCGCGAGTTCCAGGTGCCCGAGTCGCCTTGCCGGATGGCCGCCACGTCTGGGAAGTTCAGGCCTCGGCCGTCACCTCGTTCGATGCATTGGTCACGGCCGCTGCATCGCAGGTGTTCTCCGATGTGGCCCTGGGCGTTTCGGTGTCTCACGCTGCAGTGCCGAAGGTGGGCACTGTCGTCACCACGTTGACCTCGCATCTCGGTGGCGCATCGGTTCAGGTGCACGCACACGAGGGCTCGGCGTTCACCCTGCTGCACGAGGCCGTCGTCAGCTCCGGAGATGCGCGCCCGGAACCCGTTGTGGCGGTGGAGGAGCGATCGTCGTCCCCCATGGAGGAGTTGCCGGAGGTCGTCGAGACCTTCGGTGACCGTTGGGATCCCAACGGCAATCAGAAGCTCGAAGACCGCTTGGCCATCATCGTCGCGGAGTCCATGGGCTACGCGCCCGAGGATCTGCCGCCCGAGGTTCCGCTGATCGAGCTCGGCCTCGATTCACTCAGCGCTGTGCGGATCAAGAACCGGGTGGAGTACGAATTCGACATTCCCACAGTGCAATTGCAGGCCGTGCGCGACGCGAACCTGCGTGAGGTGGAGAAGTACCTGCGCTACGCGATCGAGAACCGCGACGAGGTGCAGGCACTGGCCGACAAGCAGGCGGCGGAGAAGGCAGCCGAACAGGCTGCCGAGAGCGGTGCGGCAGCTCGCGAGGAAGCGTTGGACACCGCTGTTGCGGCGCCCGACGCTGCGGTACCGAGCGCCGAGTACCAGCCTGCGCCTGCTGTTGCTGCTCCGGCGGTTGTTGCTCCGGCGCAGACCGACCTCGGCGGCAAGGAAGCGTTCGCCGAGGCTGCCGGGTCCGACGTGCCTCCGCGCGACAATGCCGAGCGGATGACGTTCGCGACGTGGGCTGTGGTGACGAAGGAATCGGCCAAGGGCATCTTCAACACCCTTCCGATCCTCGACGACGAGACGGCCGAGAAGCTGGCTGCTCGTCTGACCGAGCGGGCCGGCGGCGAGATCACCTTCGACGACGTCCTGGACTCGGAGACCATCGAGCAGCTCGCAGACAAGGTTCGCCCGCACCTCGAAGACGGTGAGATCGACGGCGTCGTACGCAATCTGCGTGCCCGCCCCGAAGGTTCCACCGCCACACCGGTGTTCGCGTTCCACTCGGCCGGTAGCTCCACCGTCGCCTACGAGCCCTTGCTGAGGAAGCTGCCCGCGGGCACTTCGATGTACGGACTCGAGCGCGTCGAAGGACCCATCGCCGTGCGAGCCGCGGAGTACGTGCCGCTGATCAAGGCGATCCAGCCCGAAGGACCGTACGTGTTCGTCGGCTGGTCGCTCGGCGGCATCCTCGCCTACGAGGTGGCGCGGCAGATGGAGGAAGAGGGGATCGAGGTCGCCTACGTCGGGCTTCTCGACACCGTCATGCCCGGCACGCAGATCCCGGACACCAAGGACGAGGTGCGTAAGCGCTGGGAGCGGTACGCGGCGTTCGCGAAGAAGACGTACAACGTCGATTACCCGATTCCGTACGACAAGTTGGTGGACTCGGACGACGAGGGGCAGATCCGCATCATCACCGATCTGGTGAAGCTCAGCGGCGCGAAGATCCCCGGCGGCATCATCGAGCACCAGCGCACGTCGTGGCTCGACAATCGGGCGATCCAGACGGCCGAGCTCAAGAAGTACGGCGGGCACGTGACGCTGTACATGGCCGACAAGTACCACGACGACGCGATCGCCCTCGAGCCCGCGTACGCCACCCGCGAAGAGCACGGTGGATGGGGACCGGTGGTCGAGGACCTCGAGATCGTGTACGTCGGAGGCGATCACCTCGCCGTCGTCGACGAGCCGTACATTGGAAAAATTGCGGCCCATTTGTCGAAGACGCTCGAGAACATCGAGTCTGCAAGAACCGGAGCGTAGATCTTGAGTGGCACCACTGCGGAGAAGCTGGCCGAACTACGGACGAAGCTCGAACAGGCCAAGGAGCCGGCCGGCGACATCGGCGTAGCGAAGCGCGCGAAGAAGGGCATCCCCAGTGCCCGCGATCGCGTCAATTCGTTGCTCGATCCCGGCAGCTTCGTCGAGATCGGCGCACTGGTGAAGGCCCCGAACGATCCCGGCGCGCTCTACAGTGACGGCGTCGTCACCGGCCACGGAACCGTCGACGGCCGCCCGATCGCCGTGTTCTCGCACGATCAGACCGTGTTCGGCGGAACCGTCGGCGAAATGTTCGGTCGTAAGGTCGCCGGCATCATGGACTTCGCGATCAAGATGGGCTGCCCGGTCGTCGGCATCAACGACTCCGGTGGAGCTCGTGTGCAGGACGCGGTGACGTCCCTGGCCTGGTACGCCGAGCTGGGTCGACGCCACGAGGCGTTGTCCGGTCTGTGCCCACAGATCTCCCTGATCCTCGGCAAGTGTGCCGGCGGGGCCGTGTACGCGCCGATCAACACCGACATCGTGGTCGCCACCGAAGAGGCGTACATGTTCGTCACCGGCCCGGAGGTCATCAAGTCCGTCACCGGTGAGGACGTCAGCCTCGACGAACTGGGCGGTGCGCGCGTCCAGGCTGTCAACGGCAACGTGCACCATGTGGCAGCGGACGAGAAGGCTGCGTTCGAGTGGATCCGGAACTACCTGAGCTACATGCCGTCGAGCTGCCAGGAAGAGTCGCCGGTGATCAATCCGGGGCTCGAGCCGGAGATCACCGAATCCGATCGCAAGCTCGACTCGTTCATGCCCGACGCCGACAACGCCGGTTACGACATGCACGACATCATCCTGCGAATCTTCGACGACGGTGAATTCCACGAACTCTCGGGCCAGACGGCACCGAATGTCATCACGGGTTTCGCCCGCGTCGACGGCCGGCCGGTGGGAATCGTCGCCAATCAGCCGATGCACCTGTCCGGAGCACTCGACGCCAAGGCAGCGGACAAGTGCGCCCGCTTCATCCGGCTCAGCGATGCCTACAACATTCCGATCATCTTCCTCGTCGACACACCCGGCTTCCTGCCCGGCGTCGACCAGGAGACCCTCGGCGTCATCCATCGTGGTGGCCGCTTCATCTTCTCGTTCGTCGAAGCGACGGTGCCGAAACTGACTGTGGTGATCCGTAAGTCGTACGGCGGTGGATACGCGGTGATGGGCTCCAAGCAGCTCGGATCCGACATCAACCTCGCCTGGCCGACCGCCCGCATCGCCGTCATGGGTGCCGAAGGTGCCATCAACATCATGAGTCGCAAACAACTCGCCGAGGCCGGAGAAAATGCACCGGCCCTGCGCAAGCAGCTCATCAACTTCTACAACGAACACGTGGCAACGCCCTGGATCGCCGCCGAGCGTGGCTACATCGACGCGGTCATCGAGCCCTCGCAAACGCGCCTCGAAATTCGCAAGGCCCTGCACATCCTGAAAGACAAGGAAGTGCACAAGAGTCCACGGAAACACTCGTTGCTTCCGATCTAGGCGGACTGAAGTGGTGCCCCAGCCCTCGCGGGGGTCGCTTCGCTCCCGTTCGCGTCAATGGACCACTGCACTGCCCAGACGTATGCAATGGTTCATCCACGTGGGGTGGACTCGGCGTCGATGGACCATTGCACTGCCGAGACGCATGCGATGGTTCATTCACGCGCGGGCACCGGTAGATTCACGCGGCACCATCACCACATCCGGTCGTGGTCTGGCGAGAGCGTGCTGGAAGTTCCTCCGTAAGTCTTCGAGCACCTGTGTCGGCCGATCGCGGATGTCTTGCGGTGAATGGGACACGACGATCAGGCCGTGCGCCTGCATTCGATTGCGTCGGGCTTGTGTGCGCTGGTAGTCGGCTGGTGACAGATGGTGGGTCACGGAATCGATTTCACGTGCCAGCGCCACGGCGTCGATCCAGCCGTCCGTGTTGGCGATGAACTCTCCGCTTCGAGCGTAGATGTCGCAGTTGTGCGTCATCGCTGGCAGCCCGCTGGTTCGGTACAGGCGTTGGTCCTCGAGTTCTGCCACCGAGTGCGCGTTGTCCCGTAACTCCAGAAGTACGCGGCGGGTGAGCGCGCTGTAGCGGCGCGGCCCTTCGGCCAATTCGGTGGCGATCTCGTCGATGGACACGCCGCCTCGTTGGAGCACCTCGGTCAGCAAGGCGACGCACCGTGCCTCGGACTTCGCGGCCCGTGTGGCGTCGACCAATGAACGCACCAGAGGAGCAACTCGTATGCTGCCCTTGGTGATCGGCTCGGGAATCCGCCACGTCCGCTCTGCTCGGACGAAAGACACCGATGCCCGACGCATCTCTGCGGGTAGCAGCAGATGAACCTCCCCGGCGGATCCGTTGGTCCCGTATCCGAACGAATCGAGTCCGACGCAGCCGGTGATCATGCTCGTCGGTCCGCCGTATGCGAGCGCCGCCGCTGAGCGTTCGAGCGTCGACGGATGACCGTTGCGCAGCAGTACGACACCCGGCAGCAATCGCTGCCACGGACCGCCGGCCGCGCATCTGCTGTCGATCGCTGCGTCACTCACGCCCGCCTCGCGAAGCTGCCGACGCGTCACGACGCCGGTCGAGCTGAGGTCGAACAATGAACCTGCGTTCCACAATCGTCTTTTCATGCCCGAAGAGTGAAATCCGGCACCGACACGTTTGTCGCGTTCAGGTGCTGTCGCAGCCTCTCTGTGGATGGTCGACCAGTCTGTGGATGGATTGGCCTTCACCAGTCGCGAGTTGCCAAACATTGTCGGGCTCGGATGTTAGGGCCGGCAGATGGAGTCCTATGAAGCCCGCGGTCCTTGCCCCCCCACCGGAGGGTGAATGGACCACCTACGCGCTCAGACGTATGCAACGGTCCATTGACCCACTACGGGCCGAAACGTGGATGGACCCTTGCACGGTCGAGACGTGTGCAAGGGTCCATTGACGCGGAGCGGCGGGTGGGAGGTCAGTCCTCGAATACGCGCAGTTGTCCGTCTTGGTACCAACCTGATCGGGTGACGTCGGCGGTGTCGAGTTCAGCGGGCACTGCGCTCGGGTAGTACTGCTCGTAGCGTTCCAATGAACCCCAGTCCCTGGCCCAGTCGTTTTCGAGGTAGGTGGGGACGGTGACGGGCTTGGCGAGTAGTTCGGACCAGCCCAGTGGACCGCCGTTCTCGCCGGATTGCCAGGTGTCGGTGGAGCTGACGGCGAGTGGGCGGTCGGGGAGGATGCGGTATCCGGGCACCTCGGCGACGCCGTTTCGGTGGTCGAAGGGGCGTTGGCACGGGAATTGCAGTCCGACGGCCCAGTCGAGCAGCACGGGTTGTTCGCTGCCGATCATGGTGTTGAGGTTTTCCATCACGGGCACCCGCGGCGGAGTGAATGCGAGCCATTGGTCGCCGGTGAGGTTGGGGTCGTTGGCGACGATGCGGACGGCGTCGGCGTCGGGTGCGATGTCCGCCAACGGGATTCGGAGATTACGCCACGAGGGTGCGGGTCCGATGTCGCGTGGCAGGTAGGTGCCCTGGGCCTGGACGCTACCGTCGGGCTGACGCTTGCCGTATTCGAGCAGTAGCGACTGTCCGTAGGTGAGGGCTCCGGTGTCGTCGTAGGACCAGATGCGTCCGGCTGCGGAGAAGACGACCAGCGGTGCGTCGTCGCTGCGAGCGGGTAGTTGGTACCAGCTCGACGTCGCCTCCGCGGGCTCCTGGACGCCTTCCTGGTAGGAGCCGAGGACGGGGGTGGTGGCTGGGTCGAGGCCGAAGGGCAGGGCGGCGGAGGAGCCGTTGACGCCCACTTCGCCGGTGCCGCCTGCGGTTCCGGAACTCTGGCCTTCCTCGAATGCTGGCCCGACGGACTGCTGATCGGTATTGCCTTGTCCTGGTTTGACTTCCACGGCGTCGGCGCTGAGGTCGCTGGGAACACCGTTGGCGGTGAAGTTGCGCAGTGTGCTGCTCGATCCGCCGAGGGGGCCTGCGACAGGGTCGAACTCTTCCGGCAGTGGGCTCAGTACACCTGCGTTGGGGTTCGACTCGACGAGGACGTCGTTTGCGAGTCCGCACGAATTACCCAGCACCGATTGCACGTTCGACCGGGCCAGCGAGTAGGCGGGGTACTGAGAGACGGCTCCCTTGACGAGCGAGAGCACCTCGAACAGCACCATGATTCCGGCGATGACGGTCAGCGGCGCGGCGGCGAACTTACGGATGCGTTGACCGCGCGCAGACGTCGGTTTCGGTTGCGGCGGAGCGTATCCCTCACGCAAGTACTGGAAAGCTGCAATGGCGAGGACCAGTCCGAACAGGATGAGGAACAGGGTGCCCGACTCGTTGCCGCCCAGCGAGACCGTCTTGTCGAACCACGGCACGCCGTAGCTCGAGACGTACCAGTAGCCGTTGATGCCCGAGAACGACAGTGCCAGAACGAACATCAGTCCGGCGGCGAACAGCGATCGGTTGCGACGCGAGCGCAGGGCACTGGCCGAGACGGCGACGGCCGTCAGTGCCGCCAGTCCACCGGCGATTCCGGCGTAGGAACCGAAGTGGTGAGTCCACTTGGTGGGGTTGAACATCATGAAGAAGATGGTGCCGAGGACGACGCCGAGCAGACGCCACGCCGGCCCGTTCGCAATGCCGGGGATGCGTCGTCGACGAAGCAGCACGAACAGTGTGGTGAACAGGCACAGGATCATCGTCAGGAACGCGAAGCGGCGTGCGACCGAGCCGTCGACGGTTTGGACGAAGAGGTAGTAGTACCGCAGGAAGTCCTGGTACCAGGCCTCGTTGGGGCCGATGATGGTGCGGACTCGGGTGGACTCGATGACCGTCGCGTACGTCTGGTCGGCGAAGACGACGACGAGTACCAGTACGCCTGCTGCTGCCAGCGGGGCCAGCATCGCGAGGGTGCCGACCTGGCGGTGGCGTCGGACGACGATGCGTGCGATGGGCCGGGCCCCGGCGAGAAGTGCTGCCACACACATCAATCCGGTCGGCGCTGCGGCGAGGGTGAAGGCTCCGATCAAACAGGCTGCGGCGGCGGGCAACAACCTGCCGGTGGCGATGGATCGTTCCACCGAGCACCAGGTGAGCAGTGCGCCGAGGGCGACGATCGGTTCGGGACGCAGTCCGTTGTTGTACGGCAGCCAGAAGGCGAGGAACACCAGTCCGCCGGTCCACAGGGCGACGTTGGATTTGCGCACGGCGCGGCCGAGGCGCGGGACCACCTCACGGCTGATCACCATCCAGCACAGGACGCCGGCGATGAGTGCGGGCAGTCGCATCCACGGGCTGGCGGTAGAGATCTTCGCGAACACGGCGAGCACGTCGTAGTACCAGCCGAACGGGGCTTCGGGTACGCCGAACCAGCGGAAGTAGTTGGCCATGTAGCCGGAGTGGTCGGCGGCGCGAGCCATCGTGAGGAGATAGCCGTCGTCCGAGGTGTTCGCGCCGACGAAATGCCAGCCGACCAGAACGCCGAGGACGGTGACGTCGACGCCGGTGAACCTCCACCAGTGGGAGGGGAAGAAGCGGCGGTGCGCGCGACCGTCGGTGCCGTCGAGCCGTCCGAGTGCGCCGATGGCCAACAATGTGCAGGCGATCGCGAGGATCATGATCAGAGACTTGAGCAACGTCGGCGACGACGAGAAGCGGGAGTCGACGTCGACGGTGACGGACATGTCGGCCGGGGCCGCGCCGCTGAGATCGCTGAAGATGCCGACGACCTGGGGGCGTAGATCGCCGTCGAGCCTGCCTTGCAGAGGCTGGCCGTCGTCGTCGGTCAGTCCGGTGAAGGCCGCGGAGGTGTACTCGTCGTTCGAGGTGATCTCGATGGCCGCGCAGCGGGTGCTCTCGACGTCGGCGCGCGGTGCCGTCGCGACGACTACGTTGCGGTCGAGAACGTCCACGTTCGATTCGCCCACGCGTACGAACAGACTGTTCAGTGCCGCGCCTTCGCCCTGAGGGGGCGCAGTCGCCAGCAGTAGCCCGCCCGACGCGGGGAGTGCTGCGACGGCAGAGCACGGGAGGGTCGCGGTGAGGCTCAGGGGTGCCTGGGACACCAGCGGGGCGTCCACGTCCTGCAGGAGGCCGTTCTGCGGCCATTCGATGGTGGCCGTTGTCTGAGTGACGGGTGCGAACGGAGTGATCAGCGCGAACAGAACACCGAGCACGCCGGCCACCATGGCGATCAGCCGGGGAACTCGCACCTGAGCACGAAGTTCGTCCGAGGCTCGCAGTGGAGCGGGGACGGGTGGACCAGCTGATGAATCTGTCACGACGTCGGGCACGAGAGTCGATGTTATGCGAGCGTGACGAAGAGGTCACACAGGCACCGTCCCCGGGAATAAATGCAGAACCAGGGAATCAGTCTGTTTTCATCGGTCCGTCGCTGGCCAATCCGGACCGAGACTGCTGCTCGACGGCGATCTCGGCCGTTGTCGCGTCAGGATCGAGTGGCGTGTATCTCTCGATGGATCCCCAGTCTCGGGCGTAGTCGTCGGCGAGGTACGACGGCAGTGTCTCCGCACCGAGGAGCAGTTCGGTCCAGCCGAGCGGGCCGCCGCCGATCGAGTCCTGCCAGGCATTGGTGGATTCGGCACCGGTGCGGTCGGGCAGGATGCGGTACTTCGGTACCTCGGCGACGCCGTCGCGATGATCGAACGGACGCTGGCACGGAAACGCGAGTCCGACGGCCCAGTCCAGCATCACCGGATCGGTCGATCCGACCAGTGAGTTCAGCGTCTGCGTCTTCGGGACGCGCGGCGGGGTGACGGCGAGCCATTGATCGCCGGCCAGGTCGTTGTCCTCGGCGACGATGCGCACGACGTCCGCGTCGGCGGGAAGGTCGTTCATCGGCACGCGCAGGTTGCGCCACGACGGCGACGGACCGATGTCGAGCGGGGTGATGCGTCCCAGCGCGATCACGTCACCGCCGTCGCGGCGTCCGTATTCCAGTTCGACGCGTTGGCCTTCGGTGACGATGCCGTCCTCGTCCACCGATCGGATGCGGCCGGCGGCGGCGATGGCGATCAGGTCGCCTTCCTCCGGCAAGGCGTACCAACCGGAGGTCAGGGATGCGGGCTCGGTGGCTCCGAAGCTGCCGAGTACCGGTGTGGTGCTCGGATCGAGGCCGAACGGCAGTGCGACTGTGCTGCCGTTGATTCCGACGTTCTCGGTGGTTCCGCCGGAGGTGCCCGCGGAGTTCGACGAAGTGGCCGCCGCGCTCTGTTCGGAGTCCTCGGGGCGGATGGAGTTCGCGCTGCCCTGCGCGGTGTCCTCGGAATCGGCCGTCAGGTCCTGGGCGACGCCGTCGGGGGTGAATCCGGTACTCCCACCGGCACCGAGTGCGTCGGCTGCGGGATCGATCGGTTGCAGGACCGAGCCGTTGACGTCGGTCTCCACTTGTACGTCACCGGCGAGTCCGCACGAGTTTCCGGCGAGGGCAGAGAAGTTCGAGCGGGCGATGGAGTACGCCGGGTATTGCGCCACAGCGCCTTTGACGAACGAGAGCACCTCGAAGGCCACGACCCCGCCGGCGACGATGGTCAGCGCGGACGGCGCGAAGCGTCGACGCGTGGTCGGTTCTTCTCTGCGATAGGGCAATCGGACGTGCTGATAGGCCGCGTAGAGCAGCGTCAGCACCGTCAGGCCCAGCAGGATCGTCGAAAAGCCTTTGCCGGCAATGGACGGCGGCTTGTCGAACCACGGAATGCCGTAGCTCGAGACGTACCACCACCCGTTCGAGCTGGTGAACGCCACCGCCGTCAGGAACAGGACAGCGGCGGTGAACAGTGTTCTGTTGCGCGGAGATCGGACGGTTGCAGCGGTGACGGCAACGGCAGCCAGCGCGGCCAACGACGCCGCGAGACCGGCGTACACACCGAAGTGGTGGGTCCATTTGGTGGGCGTGAACATCATCAAAGCCAGTGCGCCCAGAATGATTCCGAGGATCCGACGCGACGGTCCGGTGGCTGTCCCGGGGATGCGTCCGTTCTTGCGGAGCATCACCGCGATGCAGACGACGATGCACAGCAGCATCGCGAACATGCCGAATCGTCGGGCGAGCGAGCCGTCGGGAGAAATGGTCATCAGTGCGTCCCAGCGGACGCGTTCTTCGAACCACGGCACGTTCGGTCCGATGGCCGAGCGCACTCGGGTCGCTTCGAGGACCGTGGCAAGAGTCTGGTCGGCGAAGATCGCAATCAACACCGCCAGTCCCGACGCGACCAGCGGCGCGAGAACGGCGAGCAATCCCACCTGGCGAGCTCGCTTGACCACGATCATCACCAGCGGCCGCAGGCCGGCGAGCAGGGCGGCGACGGCGATCAGTCCGGTCGGTCCGGCGGCGAGGGAGAACGCGGCGATCAGGGTGCCGATGGCGGCGGGCAGGAGTCGTCCGGTGGCGATGGCGCGTTCGATCGAGCACCACGTGAGCAGTGCGCCGAGGGCGATGATCGGTTCTGGGCGCAGGCCGTTGTCGTAGGGCAGCCAGAAAGCGAGGAACACGAATCCGGCGGTCCACAGCGCGACCCGGTTGGTGAGAACTGCGCGACCGAGGCGGGGGATCACCTCGCGGCTGATGACGAGCCAGCACAGCAGCGCCGCGATGGTGGCGGGCAGGCGCATCCAGATGCTGGCGGTGCTGACCTTGGCGAGGGCGGCGAGCATGTCGTAGTACGGCATGCCGAACGGCGCCTCGGGGACGCCGAACCAGCGGAAGTAGTTGGCCATGTAGCCGGCGTTCTCCGAGACGCGGGCCATGTTGAGCAGGTAACCGTCGTCGGAGGTGTTCGCGCCGATGAAATGCCACAGCACCAGCACGCCCACCACGACGGCGTCGACGCCGGTGATGGACTTCCAGCGTGACGGGAGGAAGCGGCGGTGGCGTCGACCGTCCATGCTGTCGAGGCGATGCAGCGCGAACAGGGAGGCGATCACAGCGAGTGCGCCGACGATCATGGCCAGCAACTTGAACGTGGTGGGGCTCGAGGAATAGCGCGAGTCGATGTCGGCGCGCACGTTCAGGCCGTCGACCGGTGCGGTGAGGTCGGTGTAGACGCCGACGACCTGCGGGCGGACGTCGCCGTCCATCGTGCTCGTGTCGCCGTCGAGGTCGACGATCGTACTGGTGGCGCTGGACGAAATGCTCAGCGAACAGTCGGCGGACAGCTCGGACACGGGAGCCTCGGCGAGAACGCGATCACGCAGCAGCACCTGCAGTTGGTCGTCGTCGACCCGCACGATCAGTGCCTTCTGCTCGGTCTTCGCAGCTTCGATGGGTGCGGTGGAGATGAGCGTGCCGCCGTCGGTGAGAGCAGTGGCCGCGCTGCACGGCACGGTCGCCTCGAGGTCGACGGGCGAGTAGCTCACCAGCGGGGCGTTGACGCTGCCGAACGAGCTCTGCGGCCACGACAGGGTTGCGACGTCCTGCTGAACCGGCAGCAGGGGAGTCGCGATGGCCAGAATCGCACCGATGATGCCGGTGACGATCGCTACCAGTCGGGCGGTCACGATGTTCGGAGCGGTCTCGGGCACGCCGACGATGCTATGGGACGAGCGTCCGCACATCCCACACCCACACGCCACCGGTGTATCGAGGCTCGACACCGACGAGGTCGGTGACGGTGGTGCGCAGGGCTATGGTGTTCTTGCTCGGCGGCAGCACCACGACGTCGGCCTCCCAGAAGGCCATGTCCTGCGCAGCCTGACTGCGCTGATCCGTGGTGATCTCGGGGACGTTGCCCGAGTCGTAGACCGAGCCGAGCAGCAACGCCGTCGGACGGTCGACGGCCCCGTACTTGGCGACCTTGTCTTCTTTGTCGCTCGGTCCGACGAAGTATCCGGCGGCGAGCCTGAAGCCCATGTCGGCGTCCATCTGCCAGCGCAGCGGGCGCGCATCCTCGGGCCGTGGCAGCGGAACGGTGACGACGGAACCGTCGTCGACGTAGTTCTGCCAGTCACCGTCGGCGAAGAACTGCGGGGTCGGGGACTTGTCGACGGCAAGAAGCGGTGTCGGGATCAGGGGTACGAGCGCGAGTGCGAGTCCGGCGATCCAGAACGCAGGCAGCGGGCGAAGTCCGTTGCGAACGGTGCGGTCGGTGGCCAGAACGAGCAGCAGGGCCAGGGCGGGCACCGCGCCCAACGCGAAGCGGGTCTCGAGCACGGATTCGACGAGTGGGTACTCGGCGAGCTTCGTCCACGGCAGCGTGATGCCGGTGTCGTCCTTGCCGATCACCAGCGTTGCACCGAGCGAGAGCACGCTCATGACGATCGCGGTCGCGGCGGCAGCGCGGGCGCACGCGACGCGCCACATCCACACCGCTGCCACGAGGCACAGCACCAGCAGCGGCCAACCGAAGTACGCGTTCTCCTCGGTGGCGTTGATGCGGACGTTCTGCCCCGGCGTCGCCTCGCCGCCGAGGGATTGCGTCGGGAATTGGAACAGGGCCTTGGCGTCGTTGCCCATCGGTCCGTGTTCGAGGAACGAGTACGACTGCGGGCCGAAGAACTGCCACCACAGCGGAAATGCCACGAGCGTCAACGCGATACCGGCCGACACTGCGAGTCGGGGAACGGCGTTGCGGACGGCGGGCCACAGCGAACGCGGGCGCGACAGGTAGTAGACGACGGCGAAAATGGCGAACGACATCGCGAAGATCAGCAGGGGTTCTTCCCCGAGCAGGATCTGCAGCGCGACGATCAGGCCGAGTCCGACGGTGTTCTTGGTGGTTCCGCCGCCGTGTGCGATGCGCGTGACCAGCATGGCGATGACCGGAAGCAGGAACAGCACCACGAAATTGGGGTGGCCGTTGGCGTGGGAGATTGCGCCGGGTGCGAAGCCGCACAGCGCACCGCCCATGGCAGCGGCACCCTTGGACGCGTTGAGCTGACGAGAGAACAGCCAGTACCACGCGAACGCGGTGCCGGCCAGGCCGACGGTGAGGGCAATCGCCCAGGTCACGGTGGGTCCGAAGAGCAACGTGATCGGGGCAAGCGGGATGGAGATACCGAACATCGCCGTGTTCGCCATCAGATTCACCCCGAGCGGGTAGTTCTGCAGGTCGCTCCACAGCGGGTTGTCCAGTGAAGCAACCGAATGCGCGGCGACGGAGAAGAACCACTCCCACATCGTCTGGTCCTGGCCGCTGTTGTAGAGGTAGCCGCCACCCAGATTGCGCCATTGACCCTGCAGGACATACACGGCAGCGATCAGAAATCCGACTGCCGCAACGACGTCACCACGTCCGACGCCGGAGTGTCGAGCCGGTGCCGTAGTCGGCTGCCGCTCGAGAACGCTCTGGTCGTGGGTGGTCATCGCGTCGAGGTTACAGAAAGATCACGATGGGCGAAAACTCGAACGACCTGGGTCACACGGTGAGGATCGATGGCTCCCGGCAATACGAGCGGGCCGACATACAACCTATCCGATCAATTCCGCGCGTTCGATTGTGGAATGCTCGGCGATTTTCTTCTTGCTGTTCATGAAATCGCGCGGGCGGTTGATGCAGTCTGCGGCGATGAGTTGGCTGCTGCGGAGGTAGTAGCAGGTGAAGTCGCGATCGCGCTCCGGGTCGCCGTCGATGACGACCTCGTCGTATCCGGTGCCCAGTCCGGCGATCTGAAGCTTGAGGTCGTACTGGTCGGACCAGAACCACGGAAGCGCGGTGATGGTGGCGGACCCTCCGGTCATGGTCGATGCCGCCACCTTCGCGTGTTCGATTGCGGCGGAGACGCATTCGAGGCGAGCGCGTCGGGAGTAGCGTGGAACGTAGTAGGAGGCGCAGTCACCGGCGGCGACTATGTCGGGATCGTTGGTGCATGCCCGATCGTCGATGACGATGCCGTTCTCAACGGTGATTCCTGCTGATTCGGCGAGTTCGGTGTTGGGCACGATGCCCACTCCGATGACAACCAGATCTGCCGGTAGCGTGTCTCCGCCCGCCAGCACGACCTCGCGCACATGGCTGTCTCCGCGGAACTCCTCCACGAGGGCCTGCGTTCGAATGTCTACGCCCGCCTCGCGGTGGATTCGGGTGAAGAACTGTGAGACCACCGGTGCGGTGACGCGTTCGAGAACTCGCTCCGCAGCCTCGACGACGGTGACGTCGAGACCCGATGCCCGGAGGGACGCTGCGGTTTCCAAACCGATGTAACCGCCACCGACGACGACTACCCGTGTGCCCGGCGTCGCGGCCGAGCGTAGCGATGCGGAGTCGGCGGCTGTGCGCAGGTAGTGGATGCCCGCCAAATCTGCTCCGGGAGTTGTCAATCGGCGAGTTCGCGCGCCGGTGCACAGGGCGAGCTTGCTGTACGACTGCGTGACTCCGGTATCGAATGTGACCGTGCGAGCCTCACGATCGATGCTGCTCACCGAACCATCGACCAGCTCGATGTTCTGCTTGTCGTAGAAATCCGCTCCGCGGATGGCCATGGCCTCGAGGGTCGAGGTGCCGGCCAGATACGCCTTCGACAACGGGGGACGTTGGTAGGGCAATGTCCCCTCGTCACCGATGAGAACTATGTCCCCCGACCACTTCTCGCGTCGCAGATGTGCGGCGAGCTGAGCGCCGGCGTGGCTGGCGCCGACGATCACCGCGCGCTCGGCGCTCACTTAAGCCTGCTGCTTCGGGGTGAGGGTGACCATCATCTTGGAAATGCCTCTCACGAAGTTCGACTGCACGTACTCGGGCTTCCCAACCACCTCGATGTTCTCGAACCGGGTCAGAAGTTCTTCCCACAGGATTCGGAGTTGCATCTCGGCGAGTCTGTTGCCCATGCACCGGTGCACGCCGAACCCGAATGCGATGTGATTGCGTGCGTTCTTGCGGTCGATGATGAAGTCGTCCGGCCGATCGAAGACGCGCTCGTCGCGGTTGCCGGAGGCGTACCACATGACCACCTTGTCGCCCTTGCGGATGAACTGGCCGTTCAGGATCGTGTCTTCCTTCGCGATCCTGCGCATATAGGCCAGCGGGGTCTGCCAGCGGATGATCTCGGACACCATGCCGGGTACGAGATCGGGATTCGCCTTGAGCTTCTCGAACTGATCGGGAAACTCGTTGAGCGCCAACACTCCACCGCTCATCGAGTTACGTGTGGTGTCGTTACCGCCGACGATGAGCAGGGTGAGATTTCCCAGGAACTCCAGCGGCCGGTCGATGAGGTCCTTCGTGTCGTCGTTGGCTTGCAGCAACGAGATCAGGTCGAAGCCGGGCTCTTCTCCTGCTGCTTTCCGAGCGGCCTTGTCGTGCCAGAGAGCGCTCAGCCCCTTGGCCGCGTCGACCATGGCACCGAATACCTCGTCGTTGTCCGAGGGGCCACCGTTGGTCTGTTCCATTGACGTCGCCAGGTCCGACCACTCCACGAGCTTGTGTCGCTGCTCGTACGGGAAATCGAGCAACGTCGCCAGCATCCGCGCCGTGAGTTCGACGGACACCGTGCGAACCCAGTCGAACGGCTGGTTCACGGGAAGGTCGTCGAGGACTTCCTGAACCCGGGACCGGATCAGGTCCTCCATCTCGCGGAGGTTCTTCGGGGCCACCACCCCTTGGACCGCGGCACGCTGAGAGTCGTGACGCGGGGGGTCCATCGCGATGAACATGGCGATATCCATGAAGCGCGGGGGCTTGCCGATGATGATGAACGGCTCCGCCGAGAACACCTTGTGGTTCTTGTCGACAGCGATGATGTCCGCATGCCGGGTGACGGACCAGAAAGGCCCGAACGGGCTGTTCGGCTGGAAGTGCACCGGCGCTTCGTTGCGGACGCGCTCGAAGTACGACTTCCAGAGCCCCTGGCGGTACAGAAACGGGTTGCTCAGGTCGATATCGGCGAGATCGACGTCGTCGACCGGCGGTATGGGGGTCTCGGTGAACATGACCTGGCCGTCGGTGCGGGTCACGATCCGGCGCGTCTTGTCGTAGAGGTGCGCGCCGCGGATCTGCAGTTCCATCGGGATGATGGATCTCGCGGTGGTCGCGACGGTGTCGGCGATACTCATTGTTCTCTCCTCCGGTCCGCAGGTCAGATCTGGAATTCGGGAACGCGGACCGTCAAGCCGTCCCAGGATTCGCGCGCGGTCATCTGGCACGACAGCCGAGATGTCGGTTCACGCTCGGGGTTCATGGCGAGCATGTCTTCCTCGACCTCGTCGTTGGTGCCGACGACGTCGCTCCATGCCTCGTCGACAACGACGTGACAGGTTCCGCAGGCTGCTTCGCCGCCGCAGTCCCCGTCGATACCCGGGATGTTGTTGTCGACGGCAATCTGCATGAGGGATGTGCCCTCGGTCAGCGGTGCCTCGTGCTTCTCGCCGTCGTGCGTGACAAAGGTGACGTTGGCCATGGTGTTCTCCTCGCTGAGTAACTGTGTTCCAAGTCTCTCTGCGACGGGCTTTCCGAACCAGGCTCGAACGCGTCGATTTGTTGTTAATTTGGCTCACGTGGGAGTCGAGGAGTCCGGAGTGCCCCCGCTCGCCTTCGCGCAGCTGCTCGGTAGCGGCGCGCTGGGCGAGCGGGCCGAGGCGGCGTTCCGACGCATCTTGGTGCGTGACGGCGTCAGCATGACGGAGCTGATCACCCGCGACGGCCAGGTGCCGCTGCGGTGGTTTCGAGAGGTGTACCCGGAACTCGACCGCCAACTGGGGTTCCGGCTCGGCGCGACGTTCGCGCGATACGTGCAGCCCACGTCGTTCGGCCGTCTCAGTCTTCCGCTGATCAGTGCCGGATCGGTGGCAGAGATGGTCGAGTTGCTGGAGTTCCTACCTCTGATCTCCACGGCTCTCGCCGTGCACATCCACCACACCGATCGAGGGTTGACCATCGGACTCGCCGGGCGCACGGGGGACGACGGGCTCGACAGTATTGCTGTCGCGTACGCCGGTTCGTGCCTTCTTCGTTTGATCGGCATGCTCGCCGGCTCCGCGCACGCGGTCGAACTTCACCTCGATATCCCGACGCCGGTGCGGGATACGCTCGACGACGACGAGATCCGGCGGATCGTGTTCGATGCGCCGTCACCGTTCGTCTTCGTGCCTGCGGCCATCCTCGCCGAGGCATGCCGGTTCTCCGATTCGGTGTCGTATCAACTCGGGATCGCGGAACTGAAGAAGGCTGTCGACGGCCGTCGCGCGAAGTCGTACACGGACACCGTGCGCGCGCTGTTCGACACCGACCGCGACTGCACGAACAGTGCGCACTGTGCACGGAGAATGGCCATCTCGACCAGTTCCCTCAAACGGAAGCTCGGCAACGAGGGAACCACGTTCCGTGCGGTGCGCCAGGCGTTCCTTCAGGAGCGCGCGACCATGCGTCTGCTCGACAGTTCGGTGACGGTAGGGGAGATCGCCGCCGAACTCGGCTACAGCGACGTCGCCAGTTTCTCGCACGCCTTCACGCGATGGACCGGACGCTCACCGAGGGAATTTCGATCTCACACCGCATCGCCGAGGTAGTGCGTTCGCGTTCAACTCGTGCGCACCACCAGAGCGAAGGGGCCGATATCGGTCACGGTGAAGCGTGGGTCCTCGAACAGTGAATCGGGGAAGGTGACG
Organism: Rhodococcus cerastii; assembly: GCF_033042195.1. Taxonomy (NCBI): domain Bacteria; kingdom Bacillati; phylum Actinomycetota; class Actinomycetes; order Mycobacteriales; family Nocardiaceae; genus Rhodococcus; species Rhodococcus cerastii. Next base: position 38,560 of record NZ_JAWLKF010000004.1, on the reverse strand, counting down.
GTGTAGCGGCGCACGTTCGGATCGTTGGGGTAGACGTCCTCGGCCAGTCTCAACGTATAGCCGTCCGCGCCGCGGCGGAACAGGAAGGCGTCGGGCGCACGCCACTGGCTGTTGTCGAGAGCGTCGATCAACTGATCGGGTGTCTCGAGTTCGGTCCACTGCTCGATGGCGCCGGCTCGCTGATCGAACTGCGCCAGTGGGTTGGCGTAGTGCGAGGTCAGTCCTTGGAAGCCGAAGTACGGGTAGTAGCTGAGGAACGACGTGTCCGCGGTCAGTACGACGGTCTCGTCGCGCGGACGCTGGGTCTGCTCGGTCAGGGCGGCGTCGACCTCGCGGTAGTACGAGACCGCGCTCGGTGGGCGCATGTCGGCGCGGTTGCCGTCGCCGTCGGTGTCGGAGTACGCGACGGTGATCTCGGTCTGCAATACCTGGGGGATGTTCTGCGCGTAGGTCATGGCACCGATGGCCGCTACGACGACAGCGGCGATACGGAACTTCGGCGGCTCGTTGATGGCCTGATAGATCGCGTGGCTGCCTTCGAGGAAGCCGAAAACGCCTGCGCTACCGAGCAATACGATCAGCACGGCTTCGAGGCGGAACGAGAGCAACGTGGTGCCCGCGGCCGTGGCGGCCATGGAGAGCAGCGTCCACAGGTAGATGGAGACGACGCCGACACCGAGTGCCTGCGCTCGGCGCGAGGACGAGAATCGAACCGCCACCCACACCGTGCCGATGAGGCTCAGTACGCCCATCAGGGAGAACTCGAACATCGGGAACGGAAGTGTCGCACCCGCTTCCGGTAGGTAGTGCAACGCCGTGCCCGATGTGCTCGGCGCGCCGCGCAGGAACTCGACCAGGTACGGCAGCCACACGGTCGCGGCGATGAGGCCCGAGATCGCGGCGATCGCGGCGACCTTGATCGCGATGGGAACCAGCACGTTCCAGGACTTCCGCTCGCGATAGGCGAGGACGGCGGCGAACAGCGCCATGAGTACGACGGTGAACGCCGCCAAACCGAGGTACAGGGTGTAGAACGTTGCGGCCAGGCCGAGGAAGAGCCCGGTGCCGACCACCGCTCCCCACCCGCCCGATGAGGTGCGGTGCAGCGCTCCCCAGGCGAGGACGAGCGCGGGAGCGAAGAGCATCACGATCACGGCGCTGTAGGCCTCGGGGGAGGCGTGGGCGACGACGAGTGCGGTGGTAACGGCGCTGACGGCGACGGCCCAGTCGGCTCGGATCAGGGCCTTCCACAGCACGAACGACACGACAGCGGTGACGGCGAGCAGCCCGATTGCGTAGGGCTTGAACACTTCCCAGCCGTCCATGCCCAGCAGATTGCCGACGCGTCCGCCGAGCCAGAACCAGCCGGCCGGGTAGAACGGCGGAATGTCTGCGTACGTCATGTCGCGCAACGACGCCGAATCCGTCAGCCGCGTCAGGTATTCGGTGCGAAACTCCTGGTCGACGGAGATGCCGAACAGGTAGAGCTTGGTTGCAGCCAGCGGCATCCCGAGGGTGACGGTGACGAATCCGCTCAGCCCGATCCACGCTGCGAGCCGAGCGATCCACGGCCACTTGTGAATCCGGTACAGGTAGATCGACGCGGCGAACAGTGCTGCGGCAACCACCTGCCCGAGCGTCGTGATGGCGCGGGTGACGTTGGACGAGTTGAACGCAGGCCACTGAACCAGTGAGAAGGCGTACAACCCGACCGTCGCCACCACGACGGCGACAAGAACACCGGCAGCGATCTCGCCGACGGCAGAGGCGGTTCTTCGAGCCGGTGCAACCCCGATTGTCATCGAAATCAGATGGGCAGCTTGCGGAAGATCGGCCGCGGTACGTGCCGCAGCACCATCATCACCAGACGCCACGGCGCAGGAGTCCAGATGAGCGGGGTGCCCTTGCGCGACGCGTTCACCGCAAGCTTCGCGATGACCTCCTTGTCGACCGTCATCGGCGCTTCCTTGACGTGCGCGCTGAACTTGGTGCGCACCATGCCCGGGCGAACGACGGTGACGCGAGGTCCGAACTCGCGCAACGCTTCTCCGAGCCCGAGGTAGAACCCGTCGAGTCCGGCCTTGGTGGAGCCGTAGACGAAGTTGGAGCGGCGAACCCGCTCGCCTGCCACCGAGGACATGACGATGATGCGGCCGTAGGCCTGCGCCTTCATCTTCTCGCCCAGCAGCACGCCGACCGAGACGGAGGCGGTGTAGTTGATGTTCGCGGCGAGGACGGCCTTGCGCTGGTCCTGCCAGAGCTGCTCGGCATCGAAGTCGACGGCGAAAGCCACGATGGCGACGTCGACGTCACCCTTGGCCCAGGCCGCGTCGATGACTTTCGGGTGCGAGGCGGTGTCGAGTGCATCGAAGTCGATGACGTCGACGGCCTTCGCGCCCTTGGCCGTCAGTTGTGCGACGGCACTTTCGCGCAGCGGATCGTTCGGCAGCGCAGCGAGGATGACACGTGCCGGGGACTTCGACAGGTACTCCTCGGTGATCGCGAGACCGATCTCGCTGGTGCCACCCAGAACCAGAATCGTCTGGGGGTTACCGACGGCATCTATCGTCACAGCAGTTCCAACCTTCTTGCCATATCGGAGGCGAAAACGCCTGTGGGGTCAACGGATCGGCGAACCTTGATCCATTCGTCGATCCGCGGGTACATCGAGTGGAACGTCTCGGCGTCGGTGCGCGAGTCCTTCGCGGTGTAGAGACGACCACCGAATTCGAGCACCCGCTTGTCGAGTTCGCGGACGAATTCGTTCAAGCCCGGCTTGATCGGGAAGTCGACGCAGATGTTCCATCCGGGAATCGGAAAGCTCAGTGGCGCTTTGTTTCCGGGTCCGAACAGCTTGAACACGTTGAGGAACGAGTAGTGCCCGGACTTCTGGATGTCGACGATGATCTTCTTGAACTCGTCGATGGCCTCCGGCGGCACCACGAACTGGTACTGCAGGAATCCCTTGGAGCCGTAGGCGCGGTTCCACTCACCGAACATGTCCAGCGGGTGATAGAACGCCGTCAGGCTCTGAACCTTGTTCCGGTAGTTGCCGGCCTTGCGGTACCAGACCTCGCCGACGGCGGAGAACGTGTACTTGTTGGCCAGGCCGTTGGGGAACACGTCCGGGAACGTCACCAGCGGTTTGGCGTTGAACCGCAGCGGGTCCTTCTGAAGTTTGGCGGGCAGCTGGTCCAGCGTTGCAAGCGATCCACGGGAGAGGGCTGCGCGGCCGAGCTTGGGCGGCGGAGCGACCGCGTCGAACCAGGCACTCGAGTAGTCGTAGTTGTTCTCGCTGCCGTCGCTGTGCAGGGCGATGGTCTCGTCGAGGGTGCTGGTGACGTCCCCGTCGGCGATGAAGTAGGCCGTTTCCGTTGGCGTCATCTCGATGGTCGCGCGCAGGATGATGCCGGTCAGGCCGTTGCCGCCGACCGTCGCCCAGAAGAGCTTGGCGTTCTTGCCCGACGGTGTCAGATGGCGGATCTGACCGTCCGCGGTGAGCAGTTCCATCGACCGGACGTGGTTGCCGAAGCTACCCGCGCTGTGATGGTTCTTGCCGTGGATGTCCGTGCCGATGGCACCACCGATGGTGACCTGACGGGTACCCGGCAACACCGGTACCCACAGACCGAACGGCAGCGCCGCTCGCATCAGCTGGTCGAGGTTGACGCCGCCGTCGACGTCGACGATCCGCGTCGACGCGTCGATGCTGTGAATGCCGTTCAAGGCGTTCATGTCGATGACCAGGCCGCCGGAGTTCTGCGCGTTGTCACCGTAGGAGCGGCCGAGGCCGCGGGCGATGACGCCGCGTCGGAGGTGGGCCGGCTTGGAGTCGTTCTGCTCGGCGACCTGCTTGACCGCGTTCGCGATGAGCTCGGGGTCGGAGGTCGAGAGCACCTCTCCAGTGGAGGGCGCAGTGCGGCCCCAACCGGTGAGTGTGCGGGTCTGCGTGGGTAGCGGCGCAGTGTTCCCGGCCTGTGGTTCCAGGGGGAAGAGTGCGTCGTCGGCTGTCGTGGACATCGCTCAAGAGGGTACCCGCACCGCAGCAGCGGCTAGTGTCAGTCCTCGTGTCCACCCCCGACCGCTCCGCAGAAGAAGGCTCGACGGGCGACGACTGGTCGCCCGAGAACGACGAGTTGCAGCATCACGTCCCGCTACCCGTCGAGTTGCCGCTGACCGGGAACATCGCCGACGCGGCCCTCGATCTCAAGACGCAGGTGGTGCGTTTCTTGGCGACCGGTGTGCTGTCGGCCATCGTCGACCAGGGCGTCAACCTGATCCTGCACTTCGTGTTCGGCGTCGGTGTGACCCTCGCCAAGGCCATCGGCTTCGTACTCGGAACGACGACGGCCTACCTGATCAACCGTCGCTGGACGTTCAACGCGGCCCCGTCACGGGCCCGGTTCTTCGCCGTCGTCGCGCTGTACGGAGTCACCTTCGCCGTCCAGGTGGGCATCTACACCTGGCTCTACCAGGCTCTTCCCGACGGCTTCTGGTACGCCAACGTGGCCTTCGTCATCGCGCAGGGCACGGCGACGGTCATCAACTTCCTCGTCCAGCGATTCGTGATCTTCAAAATCCGCTGAGTCGCGGGGTTCGGCCCCAAGAGTTCGCCAGCGCGGGTTCGCCTCCGGGGGGTCGCCAGCGCGGGTTCGCCTCGGGGGGTTGGCAAACGCGCGCGCAGTTGCCAAATGCGCGCATTTTCGTCAGCGGTCGGGTGCGATTCTGCGCGCGTCTGACGAATGCGAGCGCGTTTGCCCAGATCTGGCGTCGTCGCCTCGTCCCGCCGCTCAGGAGAAGTTCGGCAGGTCTCTGCGTTCGAGGGCTTCGGCGAGGGTGGGTGCGGCTTTGACTTTGCCGGGGGTTCGCAAACGCGCGCGCACTTGCCAAACGCGCGCATTCTCGTCAACGGTCAGGGGCGATTCTGCGCGCGTCTGACGAATGCGAGCGCGTTTGCGCGGATCTGGTGGTGCCGCCGCTCACGAGAAGTTCGGCAGGTCTCCGTTTTCGAGGGCTTGGGCGAGGGTGGGGGCGGCCTTGTCCTTGTCGGAGAGTTCGTAGGTCAGGGGTGTGCCGTCGCGGGCGGTGGTGGGCCAGTCGATGCCCAGGGCGGGGTCGAGTGGGTTGATGTCGCGGTCCAAGGCCGGGGTGTATTCGAGGGAGCACAGGTACATGACGGTCGAGTTGTCTTCCAGGGACAAGATGGCGTGGCCGAGTCCTTCGGACAGGAACACTGCTTTGCGGTCGACGTCGTCGATCAGCACCGAGTCCCACTGCCCGAACGTCGGTGATCCGACGCGCAGGTCGACGATGACATCGAGGAACGCTCCGCGGGCGCAGGTGACGTATTTCGCCTGGCCGGGTGGGTTGGTGGTGAAGTGGATCCCGCGTAGGACCCCGGCGGCGGAGACCGAGCAGTTCGCCTGCAGCAGCTCCAACGACCGCCCGGTGGTGGCCTCGAACGCCGACGCTTTGAACCACTCGAAGAACACGCCGCGGTCGTCGCCGAACTGGCGTGGGGTGTACTCGTAGGCACCGGATATTTTCAGTTCACGAAAGGTCATCGGTTCCCTCGGTCGATCAATTCCAGCAGGTAGCGGCCGTACCCGGACTTGACGAGCGTCTCGGCGCGCACGCGCAGTTCGTCGTCGGAGATGAATCCTCGTCGCCAGGCCACTTCTTCGGGTGATCCGATCTTGAGGCCCTGGCGTTGTTCGATGGTGCGCACGTAGTTCGAGGCGTCGAGCAGGGAGTCGAAGGTGCCGGTGTCGAGCCAGGCAGTCCCGCGCGGCAGGACTTCGACGTGGAGGCGGCCGGCCTCCAAGTAGTGACGGTTGACGTCGGTGATCTCGTATTCCCCACGGGCGGACGGGGTGAGGTCGCGGGCGATGGCGATGACGTCGTTGTCGTAGAAGTACAGGCCGGGGACGGCGTAGTTCGATTTCGGGGCGGCGGGTTTTTCTTCCAACGAGATGGCTTTGCGGTCGGCGTCGAATTCGATGACGCCGTAGGCGGTAGGGTCGGAAACCTCGTAGGCGAACACGGCTCCGCCGTCGATGTGATCGAACCGCGACAGTTGGGTGCCCAGGCCGGGGCCGTAGAAGATGTTGTCGCCCAACACCAATGCCGCGGAGTCGGTGCCGATGTGCTCGGCACCCAGGACGAAGGCTTGGGCGAGACCGTTCGGCTCGTGTTGGACCTTGTAGGTCAGTGAGATGCCGAACTGGGAGCCGTCACCGAGGAGGCGGGTGAACTGGTCGGCGTCCTGGGGTGTGGTGATGATGAGGATCTCGCGGATCCCGGCCAGGATCAGTGTCGAGAGCGGGTAGTAGATCATCGGTTTGTCGTAGACCGGGACCAGCTGCTTGCTGACACCCATCGTGATCGGATGAAGACGCGAGCCCGTGCCGCCCGCCAGAATGATTCCCCGCATGACCGCGAAGTCTTCCAGACCCTCGGATCACCCGCTCGCTTGTGCCTGCCCCGTTTCTGCTGCGTGAGCTCCGAGGTGCACCTACGCTCGCCGCATACCCAGCCTTCCGAGAGAACCGAGGACAAGCCACGTGACGACAACGCACCAGATCTCCACCGGTATCGATCAGGTCACCGCTCTGCTCTCCACAGTGACCGAAGCCGAACGCGCATCGGCCACGCCCTGCACCGAGTGGACCGTCGCCGAGCTGACGGACCACCTGGTGAACACCGCGGCCAACTTGGTGACCATGGCTCGGGGCGGCGAGATCGATTGGTCGGCGTCGCCAGAACCGTCGTCGGATCCGATTCCGCTGTGGAAGGAGAGGACTCGCGAACTGCTGGCCGAGATCGATGCAGGTTCACCATTGCCGCTCGGCATGGTGGCTGCGGAACTCTCGGTGCACGCGTGGGATCTCGCGACCGCACTCGGGCGCGGCACGGACGATCTCGACCAGACGGTGGCGGAGGAGGGGATGGTGTTCATGTCGGCCAACATGACCGACGAACGGCGAGGCGGTGCTTTCGATCCTGAGCAGCCGGCACCCGACGGCGCAAACGCGTACGAGCGGTTGGCGGCCTTCGCCGGACGCACTGTCCGAGGGTCCTGACAGTTCCAGCGGCCGATCACTCCCACGGGATTCGGTACGGCGAAGTTCCGGTCTCGGCGATCGGAGTCGGCCATTCGGCCGGCCACAGGATCTGCGGATCGGCCTTGAGCCTTTCGACTTCCGGTGGCACCGGAGTTGCGTCCACCTCGACACGTTCCCAACTGCATTCACCCGACGCGACGCGGGTCGCGTAGTGGATCAGGTCGGCCGATGCCCGGCGTGAGGACGCCAGGCGGGCCAGCAGTTCCGCTGTGACGTATCGGGTTCCCGCCGGAGCTTTCAGATCGGTGTTCAGGGCCCGCTTGCGCGCGGCCTCGAGCTCACCGCAGGACGTCATCAGACGGTCGTACGCGGCTCGGACGTGTGGAGTCAGTGACTCGATCATGCGTCCCGCCAGGGTTCGTCGCCGGTGCCAACGGAGAAGTCCTCGTCCGGTGTGTCGAGGACCGGTCGGATATTCGCGGTCTTGCCCGCTTCCACGGCTTGCTTGCCGTAGTCGAGGAAGTCGTTCAGCGGCCGCAGTGTGTCGTCGATCTTCTGGCCCACCTGGCCTTCGGGGTCGCCGAGCGCGTCGAGGAATGCGCCGAAGTCATCGACCACCTGCTCGATCTTCACAGTGAGATCTTTGGTCAGATCCATTGCTGTCCAACATAATTCGACGATGCTCTCCACCTGCCATGCAGTGCCGACCAGCGGCACCTTCTTGATCATGACCTTCAACGCACCGCGGGCGTTGTCGACGGCGACTTCGGACTCGAGCAACTCGACGACTTTCCGAACCACTGCCAGTGCAGCGTCACGGAGTCGTTCGGATATCACCGCACAGACCGCGGAGATCGTGCGGCCTGCGGGCCCCTCCCATCGCATTGCGGCCAGTTGTCGGTCGGCATAATCGGTAAATGCCTGTGCAGCAGAGCCGTTCCAGGAAGGATCGACGCGCCGCACACCTGCCGCGAACGACTCCGACGCGGCTTCCATAGCGTCGCCTGCGATTTGATATGCGTGGCCGATTCTTCTGATTTCGTTCCAGTTGCCAGTGATCGGAATGGTCGCCTCGTTCAGTGGGCTCCACCCGGAGAGCTCGAAAATCGTTGTGTCGATCTCTCCGAGCCAGCCCGCGGCATCGTCGAGTAACTCTCGGATGTCGTCGACGACGGGATTCGGCGCGGGATAGTCGATCCCGTGGGGCCGTCCGTAATCGGCTGCCGCGTCGAATTCGTCCACGTGGCCGACGGCGGCACGATCCGAGCTGCCACGATCGATGCCCGGTAGTGGCGGCGCGCTTGTGTGAGCGTTCAGCAGGTCATAGTTTCGCTGATCCTGATCGGCATACAGCCATGCCGCTCTGTTGAGTTCTGCACCCATTTCCCCGCAGTTGGCGGACAGGTGAACCTGCCGAGTGCGTGTCATCTCCTGAAACCGTGCGAGGTACGGCTGAAGTCGTTTCAGAATCTGCCCAACCACCTTCTCGCTCAGGCCCGCATGATCGAGCAGATAACGATGACTGGCCAGAGTGTCGCCGCTGATGCGATCGAGAAGATGTCCGAGGCCGGCGATTTCCGAGGGATCGCCCTCGAAGGTCTCCTCGGTCATCGTTGCTGCCCCGTCTGCGAATCAGGCTTGCGCAGCGTCGAGATCAGGCTGTCCACAGTCGAGTAGTCGAGCGAACCCTCGTTACTCTGGTCGAGCTGAACCATGAATACGGCGACGGTTGCCGTTGCGAATCCCGGTATCGCCACGACGTCGAACGTTGCCTCGGTTGGGCTGCATTCCGCGCTGGCGTGAATGCCCGAGCCATGAACGGTGTATCGCACGGCAGGCTCTCCATCGACCTCGATGTCCTGAGGCTCCGAGTATTCGATGCGTGGTGGGGCAGCGGAGTCGTCGCCGAAGACGACTTCCGCACCGCGGGCAGCGTCCAGTGCTGCGGCGTGCAAGTCCATCCCGTTTCGGCCGGTCATACCGGACTCGGCGAGCGACGCCCCGTCCACTTCCGGGCAGTAGCCGTAGCCGTAATCGGCGCTGGCACCGTAGACGACCGATTTACCACCGTTCGACCACCCAGCGATCCCGGTCGAAAAGTTTCGCCAGTCTGCCGGTATTTCGTAGGTCCAGCCGAATTTGGTGGCGATGGGCTGCGGCTGGCCGTCGGGCACCTCGATTTTCGGTGGCGGCCGGTTCATGGACGGAAACCCCGGCGGCAGTGGTGGCGGGGCTGTCGTCGAGCCCGTGGGTTCCGGCGACACCGGCGGCAGAGTCTGTACCCCCTCGTACGGCTCGGGCACCTGCGGTGCCAGCTGCGGGATTGCCCACATGATTCCGAACAGCAGTGCCACCGATGCCGCGAGACGCAGCAGTGTGTATCGAAGACGCATCGTCACTCCCCCCGAAGTCGAAGAGAAGCTAGCACGCGCACCCGACAAGAACGGACATCCCCGACAGCGGTTGAGCTGTTACTGAGTCGTCGAATGGGGGATACAAGCCTCATCGGTTCAGCGCGGCCGGTTCGTGAACGGAAAGGTCAGCTGACGGATGGTATCCGGAAGCGCAGGTCTCCTTCTCCGAAAAGCATGCGGACGGAAATGCCGATGAGTGAAACGGTAACTAGACCGTTGACCGCAAGGCATGCAGCAATAGACCAGCCATCGGAGGTCCCGGCTACTGTGTTCGATATACCGATTGCAACATTGGAGAACGGCACCATCTCCAGAACTCGAGTTATGCGGTCGCTGGAGGAAAGAACGGAAGCGCCGCCCAGCGAGATTGGAATCAGGGAGGCAATAGACACCCAGTACTGGGCCTCTTTCACTGTCTGGGCGATGCCGCTCACGAACAATAATATCGCGCTGCATAAAATCAGGGCAGACAAGGTCAGAGCGGAGATTGTCAAGATGGACCTACCGCTGATACCGGACTCGACAACGTAGTCCATTCCTAAGTTCCAGGTACCTCGAGGTCTGATGTTTCCAACAGCTATCAAGAGAATTGACGCAAATGAACCGACAACACCCGTGGCGAGTGCGACCGAAAGAAGCTTGCCCGTCATGACGCTGAGTCCGGGTGCGCCCAATACGCGCAAGCTGTCGAAAGTTCCATGCTCCTTCTCGGCCGCAATGCATTCGATCGCAATAGGGCTACCAGCCATGGTGAAAAGGGATATCAAAAGTATCGGCAGAAGATAGCTTGCGATTGCCGAGTTGGCGGCCGTCGCAGCGAAGAAATCTATTACGAGAAAGTTTTGGCTTGTCGGAGTCGGTGATGACAATAGATCCATGTCACGAAGCGCTCCTCCTGTTAGGTCCGGTGTATTGAGACGGGCAATCGATTCTGCGGTCAGCAGAGCCGAGTCCAGCGAGATTGGGCTGGGAACGACTTGCCAGGATTCGTCAGCTCCTTGAACGAGAGCCAGGTCGGATTCGCCGCGCACGAGATCATCCCAGGGGGATTCCGACCACTTGACGTTCCACGCTCGCTGATCCGAGTTCGTGAAATTCTGTCCGTCGAACTTGCCGGAGATGTCCTTCAGTAATTCGGAACGGTCGATTCCAGCCTTGCTCGAGGAGACCGTCAGTTCCTTTCGATCCAGTTCCGAGTTGGAACCGTACGCCAACAGGAGAACGAGGCAGATGAGTGGCCCGACGAGCGCAGGAACGAGCATCATCGTCAAGGTGCGGCGATCCTGAAGTTGTTGCCTTAACTCTTTTTTCAGAACGACCAACAGCCTAGCCATGTCTGGCTCCGGTCAACGCCCAGCGCAAACCCTCTGCCGCTGGGACGGCGGGTAGCCGGTCGAGGGTGTGCCGGTCGGAAACGCTGATTTTACGGTCCCATACTACCCAGTAGTCGTCGCAGATCGATACGAGCTCGTGAGGGTTGTGCCCGGAGATGAGTATTGACGTGTCGTCGAATGCTTTGCCCGAAATAAGTTCGGCGAACAGATGTATTCCGTCTATGTCCATTCCCGTTGTGGGTTCGTCCAGTAGGAGCAAATGGGGCGTGTGGACCATAGAACGGGCCAGCGCCACCCTTTGTCTCATTCCTCTCGACATATCGCGAACTTTTTTCGCTGCAAACCAATCTACGTCTAGGCTCTTCATGATCTCTTTTGTTGCGACTGTTGATTCTGTTCGTTTCATGCCGAGGAGTTCGGCGAAATACCTGATGTTTTCCTCTGCAGTCAGGCTTCCATATAGCGATGCGTCGCCACCGAGGAAAAGGCTGGTGCGACGCCGATTCTTGTTGCTCATCCGAATGGCGGGTTCTCCGAAGGTCATCACACTGCCGGAAGTCGGGGTGATGAGGCCACTGACGAGCTTCATGATCGTAGTCTTTCCGGACCCATTTGAGCCGACTAGTCCCACCCGCTGACCGAGCTCGATCTGAAAATTAACGTTATCGAGGACGGGCTGCGAATCGCGCACGAAATCGACCGCGATGCCTTTAACAACGACGTCAGCCGACACGGTGAATCCCTTCCAATCGTAGTAGGCGGTGAGCCCGGTGAAAAAGCGTCGCTCTCCACCGGGCGGTTCGCTACCGGCGCTTCCTGTTCAAAGCTGCCAGTCCGCCGACTGCGATTCCGAGGCCGATTACTCCAGCGAGGATCATACGATTGTTCTCCTTTCGATTCATGTACCGATTTTTCTCGGCTCGGTGAATCTAACTACGGAAATCTGGTGTGTCTGTCTGTCAATCGACCTAATCTGGATGCGAGTGGAGAGCCCGGCGGAATTGGAATCTTGTTGGTCGCGGGTTGATTGCGCACCTCGTGCTCGATTTCTGCACAGCTCGAACAGCAGCGCCACCGATGCCGCGAGACGTATCGCTATCTTCCGCAGACCCATCGACGTACTCCGCAAGGTCGAAGAAGCTAGCACGCGCGCCCGACATGCTGGGTCGACCTCCGGACGCGGTGCAACTATCCCTCCACTCGACAGTCCGATCGCCGGGAACCTCCCCACCGAGGCGTCGAGTGGAGCATCCCGTGCAGCGACACCTGGGGTGGAATGGCCTGCGGACCCAGACAAGAACGGCCCGCACGAGCATCCCCCGGTAAAGTGCCGGTACATGAGAATTCTCGTCACGGGTGGGGCCGGGTTCATCGGCGCGAACTTCGTACATCAGACCCTCGCGCAGCGTCCCGACTCCCAGGTCACCGTGCTCGACAAGCTCACCTACGCCGGCAACAAGACCTCCCTCGACCCGGTGGCCGATCGCATCGAGTTCGTGCACGGCGACATCGCCGACGCCGATCTCGTGGACCGCCTCGTCCGCGAGACCGATCTGGTCGTTCACTTCGCCGCCGAATCCCACAACGACAACTCGTTGACCGATCCGTGGCCGTTCGTACACACCAACGTCATCGGCACCACCACCTTGCTGAACGCGGTACGCGAGCACGACGTCCGCTACCACCACATCTCCACCGACGAGGTCTACGGCGACCTCGAACTCGACGACCCGGCCCGGTTCACCGAATCGACCCCGTACAACCCGTCGAGCCCGTACTCCTCCACCAAGGCCTCGAGCGACCTGCTAGTGCGCGCCTGGACCCGCTCGTTCGGCGTCCGCTCCACCATCTCGAACTGCTCCAACAACTACGGCCCGTATCAGCACGTGGAGAAGTTCATCCCACGTCAGATCACCAACATCCTCAGTGGCTCGCGGCCCAAGCTCTACGGCGCAGGACAGAACGTGCGCGACTGGATCCATGTCGACGACCACAACAGTGCCGTGTGGGCGATCATCGACGGCGGCCGTATCGGCGAGACCTACCTCATCGGAGCCGACGGTGAGGCGAACAACCGCACCGTCCTCGAAGCAATCCTCGAGGAGACCGGAAACGCACCCGACGCCTTCGACTTCGTCACCGACCGCCCCGGCCACGATCTGCGCTACGCCATCGACTCGACCAAGCTGCGCACCGAATTGGGTTGGACGCCAACCTATGTCGACTTCCGCGCCGGCTTGAAAGCGACCATCGACTGGTACCGCGAGAACGAGCAGTGGTGGCGACCGCAGAAGGATGCCACCGAGGCCGTCTACGCGGCGAAAGAATCCGTCCTGCCGTAACCGACGCGGAGGCACGCTCACGCGGGATCGACACTGTGGTGCATACTGCGTGGCGAACACAAGCAAGCCAGTCGCAATGGGGGAAGCCGGTCGAAATCCGGCGCTGACCCGCAACGGTGGGCCACTGATACAGGTGGCGAGCCCGATTACCCAGCGACCGGTGTGCGACACACCTATTCGTCGTGGTCTACGAATCGGCAGTCCTGCGCGTGGCCGCTTCGTGCTGCGCACCCGACTCTCATTTCGTGGCTCTGAGCTCCAGTGAGGTCCTCATGTCACGCTCCGCCCGCATCGCCGTTCTCGCCGCGGCTGTCCTTCTCGCGGGGTGCTCCCGCGGTGACTCACTGACCGAGTCTGCACAGTCAGCGCAGTTCGATCAGCCCGTAGAGGTGACCAACTGCGACACCCTGCAGCGATTCGATTCCCCGCCTCAGCGCATCATTTCGATGAACGACCACGTCACCGAGGTCCTCATCGAGATGGGCGTGGCGGATCGGATCGTCGGAATGGGGTATCGCAATGCCGTTCCGACGCCGGAGACAGCCGATAAGTTCGCGTCGATAGACGGACTCGCCGACGAGTATCCGACCAAGGAGCAGATCCTGGATCTGGATCCGGATCTCGTCGTGGGCGGCATGCGCAGCGCTTTCGACGACAAGGAAGGGCGCTCGCGCGCGTCGTTCGCAGAGCTCGGCATCCCGACGTTCCTGTTCTCCGAGTACTGCGGCGCAGGTCTTGCCGATATCGGCATGTTGGAGACGGACTACGCGCAACTGGGCGACATCCTGGGCGTGGCCGACGCTGCGCGGGACGTCACCGACGGCGTGGTCAGCGGGCTTGCCGAGATCGACGACGCGCTGGCCGGCGTCGCCCCCACACCCACGTTCTTCTACGATTCGGGCGAGAACGAGCCCACGACGATCGGGAGTGTGGGCGTCGGGCAACTGATCGCCGATCACGCCGGAGCCGAGAACATCTTTCCCGAGGGGGATCGGCCGTACTTGGGTACGACGTGGGAACTCGTCGGCGAACGGGCCCCCGAGGCAGTCGTGGTCCTCGATTACGGCGTCACGTCCGCGCAGGGCAAGATCGACTTCCTGAAAAGTCAGCCGATCATGGCGACGACGCCGGCGGTGCAGCGCGGCAATTTCGTGGTCGTTCCGCTCGACGACTTCTTCCAGAGTCCGCGACTCGTCGGAAGCGCCGAGACGATCGCGCGCGCACTGCATCCCGATCGCTTCTGATGAGCGCAGTGCTGGACAGGCCCGCCGTGGCCACAGGTCGGAGCACGCGACCGTCGCGCACCGGCTACGCCGTGATCCTGCTCCTCTCGTCGGCAGCGTTGCTCGTATCCATTGCGGCGGCCGTCTCGTTCGGGTCGGTGCGCATTCCCATCGGCGACGTGTGGGCCATCGTCGCGCACCGTCTCGCGCCGGGCACCTTCGAGTCCTGGTGGACCGAGGCGCGTGCGGCGATCGTGATCGATTCGCGCCTCCCGCGGTCGCTGACCGCCGCGGTGGTGGGTGCGTCCCTGGCGCTCGCCGGTGGTGTCGCGCAGGCGGTCACGCGAAATCCGCTGGCTGACCCGTACCTGCTCGGTGTGTCCTCGGGTGCCGGTTTCGGTGTCGTGATGGTGATGACGCTCGGCATCGGCGCGGGTGCACTCGGCGCGTTCACCGTGCCCGCGGCCGCGTTCGTCGGTGCGCTGATCCCGCTGTTCTTGGCTCTCGCGATCGGCGGTCGATACCCACAGTCGACTGCGATCGTCCTCGTCGGTGTCGCAGTGGGAAGCGTGTTCACCGCTCTCATCACCCTGACGCTGCTCGTGTTCGCGGACGAACGAAGCCTGAGCGGTGTATTGCATTGGCTGGCCGGTGGTTTCGGTGACGCCCGCTGGTCGACGCTCGTGTTCCCCGTGCTGGCTCTCGTCGGAGTCGGGATGCTGGTGTCGATCACTGCGCCCAGGATGGACCTGCTCAAGACAGGCGACGACGGTGCGGCCGTGCTGGGTATGAACGTACGTCGCTTCAGGATGATGCAACTGATGGCCATTTCCCTGCTGGCGGGTGCAGCGGTATCGGTCAGTGGTGGAATCGGATTCGTCGGTCTGCTGGTGCCGCACCTCGCCGGATACGTCGTCGGCACCCGCGCAGTCAGGCTGCTGCCCCTGGCGGCGTTGTTCGGTGCGATAGCCCTCGTCGGTGCCGACACGCTCGCACGCTCGATCACGCAGAGCACCGAGGTCCCGGTAGGAGTGATCACTGCGCTCGTGGGCGCACCGATCTTCGTGTTCATGCTGTATCGCCGCTATGCAAGGGAGATCTGATGCGGCTGTCCGTGCGAGAGTTGTCCACGCGACTCGGGTCGCGAGAAGTGCTGCACAGGGTGAACTTCGACGTTGCTCCCGGCGAGGTGCTCGGTCTCGTAGGGCCGAACGGGTCCGGTAAGACGACAGCACTGCGGTGTTGTTATCGGGCTCTGACTCCCTCTGCCGGTACGGTTCTCGTCGATGGCGTCGATGCGCACACCATGAAGCGATCGGAGCTGTCGCGGACGATCGGCGTCGGGACCCAGGAGCCGCAGGCATCGGTCGGTCTGACCGTCCGCGAATCCGTAGCGCTCGGGCGCGTGCCCCACCGCGGCTGGTTCGATCGCGCCACTTCATCCGACGACGACATCGTCACCGCGTGTATGGACCGCGTCGATCTGCTCGCCTTGGCCGGCCGCGACGTCGGTGCACTGTCCGGCGGTGAGCGGCAGCGGGTGTCCATCGCGCGCGCCCTGGCGCAGCAACCGCAGACCCTCTTGCTCGACGAACCCACCAACCACCTCGACCTACGGCAACAACTGATCGTGATGAAGGCGATTCGCGACCTGGCCGCGGACGGGCTGGCCATCGTCGTGACCGTGCACGATCTGCGGTTGGCGGTGGAGTACTGCCACAATCTCGCCGTGCTCGACGGCGGGGCCGTGGTGGCGTCGGGACCGACCACCGATGTTCTCGACGATCGGTTGCTCGCCGACGTGTTCGGCATTTGCGCGACCGTCCGGACAGGACCGCCGCGCACCATCGACATCCACGGGCTGGCATGAGCGCCTATGTGACTGCAGCAGAACGAATTCCGAGTCGGCAGCAGTATATCGTAGGACCGTTCGATCTCTGCGCGACGGTCATGCGCGACGGCGATTGGTTGCGGGCGCGGGTCGACGACACCGGCCGCCGGTGGCGGTGCACCGACGCTCGAGTGAACGGAACACTGTGGTGGTACTCGGCCAGCTCGACGATCGCGTTCGTTGCCATCGCCACCGCGATGGTCACGGGTGAGGCAGCAGATCCACGGCTGGACGGTGCGCGCTGCTTCCTGCGCCCGGACGGATATCTGGGCGGGACAGTGTCGGACAGCGTTCTCGAGGTCCCGGCATTGCCCGGGGCGTTGAACGAGACGTTCACCGGCATCGTCGACGCGTTGTCGGTGGCCTCCGGGGTACGCAGGCAGGCGTTGTGGGCGATCGCGTCGGACTCGATTGCCAACCGAAGTTTGGATGTCGGTGCTGCGCTGGGTGATCGGTCACTCGGTAGCGACGTCGCAGAATGGCTGATCGGGGAGATGGCTGCGACACTTCCCAGCCCGCGGTTCGTCGACGTCGGTGGACGACGCTTCACACGGCGTTGCTCCTGCTGCCTTCTCTACGAGACGAGCGGGGCGGACAAGTGCACCAGCTGTCCGCGTCGATCGCCGTCGGACAGGCTGCGGGGTCTCGAGGCCGCCGCGCGATACTAACTACTGCGCGACATCCGGTGGCGCAGGAGCAGATACACCGCGCGACGCATGAACGACGTCATCAGGGCCTTGGCGTTACCGATGCGAACGTCGTTGTTGGACAGCAGTGTCGGGTCGCTTGCTTGCAGGGAGCGATGGAAGTCCGCGGCCTGACGTGCCTGCTGTGTCGCCAGTTCCACGCTCCACTGTCCCGAGTTGATTCGGAACGACGCCAGTGGTTGCGGAATTGCCACGATGTCGCCTCGTAGCGCAACCGCGATGAAGGTGGCCTGGTCGATCAGGTAGGGATGGCTGTTGTCCCACAACCCGATCTCGCGGAGTTCCGACAGCTTCATCATGACGCCGCCGGGTTCGCCGAAGATGTTGGCACCGGCCCGAACTGCGGTTCTGGCGGCGACTCGGCCCGATACCGTTCCGTGCAGTCCACCGAGCCCGCGGGCGGCGATGACCGTCTTGCCGTAGGCGTCGATCAGCGTCCGCTGTGCGGCGACCAGAACGGCAGACGGGTTGTCGTCGAACGCCCGCACCTGAGTGTCCAGCGCGGTGGGCGCGATGGTGTCGTCACCGCAGACGAGCTTGATCAGTTCGCCCGTGGCTTCCTCGGTGACGCGGTTCCAGTTGGCCTGCGCTCCGCCGCCGGCCGGGGTGGTCAGGAGGCGGATCCGTGGGTCGTCGAACTTCTGCGCGACGGCGAGGGTTCCGTCGGTCGACGAATGATCGGCGATGACCAGTTCGAAGTCCGTGAACGTCTGGGCGAGAATCGAATCGATGGTCTCGGCCAGATACTCGGCGTTGTTGTACGCCGGGACGACTACGGAAACACGGGGCGTCATGATGTGGGGGCCTGGCTCTTTCTGCGGAACGAGAAGTCGCGGTAGCCGAAGAAGCTGACGACTGCCATCACGGCTGTGACGACCAATTGTGAAGGGATGGGCGGGAAGTGGAAGACGGACACGGCGATCGTCATCAGGGAGATGTTGGCGACGAACGCGCCGAAGTTCACGACGAAGAACCGCAGCAGATCGCGTAGGAAGTGACCCCGCACGCGGAACACCAGGTAGCGGTACATCGCGAACGCGCACAGCACGTTGCAGAGATAGCCGAGCACGATCGCGGCGTGGTATCCGTACTGCTCGCCGATCAGCAACTGCCACAGGATGAACCACGCGGTACCCAATGCGGTGTTGACGCCGCCGACGAGCAGGAACGCGATCTTCTGATTCTTGACGATGCGCATCAGCGGCCCCGGCGCACCGTTCATGCCCGCCGGGGGAGCAGGAGTCTGTGGTTCGGTCATCGACCCACCGCCAGTGCTTGACGCGTCGCGAACAGGGTGGACGCAATACCTGCCGGCAATGTTCGGTGCGTTCGGCGATCGATCTGCGGCCAGACCGTCGACCGCAGCCGTAGATCGCGACCCTGGAACACCGCCAATGGGGACGCCGCCAACACCACGTTCGGTCGACGGCGAAACACCGTCCGGCAGGCTCCGAGAATCGAGCCGATGGTCACGGCCTCACCGGAGGCGAAGATCTTGATCGTCGGCGATATTCGTCGCGTGGCCGACATGGCAAGGGTGTCGGCGACCATCTCGGCCGCGTCGGACACGTAGAGGTAGTCGCGCAACGTGTCCATCGGGACGTAGATGGAGACGGGGGAGGCCATGAGGTATCCCCGGCACAGGTGCGAGATCAGGCCCTGCGGTTTCGCGAGGTTCTGCCCTGGCCCGTAGAGGTTCGCGAACCGGCCGATGGCCACGTTGATGCCGGTGCGTTCACCGAACTCGGTCGCGATGGCCTCGGACTGCAGCTTGGCGAAACCGTAGTCGCCCAACGGAACCGGGTTCGTTCCCTCGTGATGTGGGGCACCCGTCGCGCCGGCGTAGACGCCTCCGGCGGACGAGGCGAGGAACACGGTTCCGGTGCCCGCGCGGTCGGCGGCGACAGCCTCGATGTGCGCCAGGACGGTGCGGATCAGGCCGTTCTCTTCGGCGAATTGTGCTGCACTGGTTCCGTTCACGCCCGCGCCCGCGGCCCAGATCACGTTCCAGGTACCGTCGTCGAAGGAATCGAAGAACTCCGAACAGCGCCGCAGCAGAGCCTGTTCGGCGGACGCCGTGTCCGACCACGGGATGGTGCTGGTGTGCACTCGATGCCCACGACGACCGGCCTCCCGGGTCACCGCAGCGCCGAGCAGCCCGCCGCTGCCGACGATCCACGTGTGCGTCGCGGTCACGCCGGCGGTGCAGGTTCGGTCGATGGCGCGGTGCGTCCGAGCGGGCCGTTTCCCGGGTCGGTGACGATCAGGTACGGCGGCTTGCCCATGGCGGTCTTGACGTTGACGCCCACGTACTCGGCCACCACACCGAGGGAGAACAGTGTCGCGCCGAAGCCGAACAACAGGATCACCATCGTCGATGCCCAGCCTCGTACCTCGGCACCCGAATCGAAGACGAAGTACGACACCAGCACGTACGCAACCAGAATGAGGCCGAGAATCGCGAAGGCGATGCCGATGAAGCTGACCAGTCGCAGGCCCTTCGTGCCGCTCGAGAGCACCATCCGCCAGAAGTGCGAGAGCAAGGTGCGCAGTCGGTAGCCCGATCGACGGTCCACCTCTTCACGCAACGCCACCGGGCTGGTCGTGACGTCGCCTGCGATCCAGCCGAGTGCGATGTCCAGGTATGCCTCGGAACCGGCGTAGGCGGCGACGGAGCGACCGACTTCACCGAGCACCAGGCGGTAGCTCTGGTAGTCGATGGTGTTGTCCCCGGCCAGCGCCTTGGCGATCAGCCACTTCGAACCCTTGGAGGCTGCGTTGCGCCACATCCCGTGCGGTGCGACGTTGGTGGGCTTGGCGTAGACGACGGTGGACTGCTGGTCGAGGGCCGTATCCAGCATGCCGCCGATCGCCGCCGGATCGTGCTGTCCGTCCTCGTCCATCGTGACGATCCACTCGCCGCCGCTGGAGGCCATGCCGGCGAGGGTGGCGGGATGCTGACCGAAATTTCGGCTCAGCCACACCCCGCGAACGAACGTGTGCGCGGCCGTGAGCTGGCGAATCACCGCGGCAGAGTTGTCGGGACCGTGATCGAAGACGAGCAGAACTTCCTCGACGATCATCGGCCGCCCGAGGGGAGTATGCGTCACCTGCGTCAGCGGAAGGATCTCGTCCATCAACGCGCTGAGCGTCCGTTCGCCCTGGTAGACCGGTACCACGATGGAGATGCGGTGCGGATCAGCAGCAGAGTCGTCGGACATCACGAGGTCTGAGCCTATCTGCTCGACGTCCCAGCGCCGAACTCCCGAGAACTCGAATTTCTGCGTCGTCGCACATCGAGCACCACCAGGCCGACCAGCAACAGCGTCCCGCCCGCCATCGCGGCCAGTCCGAGTCGTTCGCCGGGCGGTCGGAAGGTGATCTGCAGGTCCGCGTTCTCGGTGCCGGGCGGCAGGTCGACGTAGAGGAAGATGTCGGCCAGCCCCTTCGTCTGCAGCTCCTCACCGTTCAGCGTCGCGGTGTAGCCGGGCCAGGCCAGACGCGAGAACACGACGCTGCCACCGTTGGGTGCGCTGACGTCGACGTGCTCCGAGTCCGCATCGGACGATCGGGGTTCGGCCCTGGCGTTCACGGTCGCGACGACGCGTCCCGACGACGCGGGAATCAATCCGTCGACGCGTTCGAGGACGTAGATCTGGCGAGCGGACTCGGGAGTGGGAGCGGTCACCCACATCCAGCCTGCGGGTGCGGGCCGGGAGTTCGCGAGCGGATACTGGTTCTTCTGCAGCACGATTCGATCGAGTTGCATCAGGTCGGCGTACGTCTTGCCGGTGTACGGCTCGATCTCGAACACGCGCCGGAAGGCGTCCGTGCAGGTCGATCCCTCGTGCTCGAAGCACAGCAGGTTGGCGAAGTCGAGATAGCCGACGGGGGTGTACGCGTTGACGTAGTCCAGGCCCGTGATCTTGGCGGAGTTGCCGTACACCTGGGAGTGCCAGGGCAGCCGGGTGTCGTCGGGTCCGTCGGCTGCGGTTTCGGTGAGCGCACGGCTACCGAGTTGCAGAGTTGCGCCCTGCCACTGCGGGAACTCGGCCTTGGCCTCGGATTGGGACGTGGGCAGCCACCACTTGGCGAAGGGCGGATCGTACGTGGCCACCTGGTACATCGCGACCGGCGCGATGGTGACCAGGAGCAGCGCCGCAGTGGCCCGGGTGGAGAAGCGGTGGGCCAGCAGCAGAGCGAGCGCGCCGACGAGCAGGATCACCAGCGCAGCGAGGACGTGGCGACCGAAGAATTCCGGGCCCGACGAGCCGGCGCGAAGCAGCAGTACCAGCGTCAGCAGGCCGGCCGCGAGCAGCCGTGGCCGCAGCTTGTCCAGAGTTCCGTACCGGCTGATCAGGGTGACCACAAGGATCAGTGCGACAAGGGCGACGAACGGCAGAATGCGGGCGGGCCAGCGGATCGGCCCGATGTCGCTGGGACCTGCGGTGAAGATCAAGGCGAACGCCAGCATGATCAGCGGTGCCGCCAGCTCGCGCAGAGCCGCGGGCACCCGGCGCCACGCGATGAACGCCAGCGCGGGGACCACGAACCAGGCGATGTAGGTGACCGGCGATTCGGTGGTCTCGCCCGCCCAGGATTCGATGCTCGTCACCGCGGTCGGGATGCTCGCGGTGAGCGATTCCGACCACGGTGCCGTCAGGAAGTTGTCGTTGAACGTGCCTTCGTCACCACTGCGCCAGGTGACCGCGGATGTGAGCACTCCGGGCAGGAAGGTGACGGCCCCGCACGCGGCGGCAGCGATGCCTACCGCGCACACCTTCAGTGCCGGACGCCACAGCCGCTGGAACAGTCGTTCGCCGATGGCGACGGATCCGATCATCACTCCGGCCATCACCGCGGCGTGAACGTATCCCACGCTGATGGCGAGGTAGAGGAAGACGAACGGCACGATCGGACCGCTGCGACCGCGGGCGTAGGACACCGAGCTCGCCCAGGCGTTCATTATCCACGCGGTGCCCATCAGCGCGGTCACCCACGAGGTGTTCTCGAAGAAGAGCGTGAAACCGACGAACGGTGCGCTCGCGCCCGCTACCGCAGCCCAGTTGGCTCGCGCTCCGTAGGCGAGAGTGACTCGAAATACGCCCCAGGCCAACAGAATCGAGAAGCCCAGTTTGACGACCGTTGCCAGCAGTACCAGGTTGTCGATCGACGGCGAGATGTAGTTGATCGCCATCTGCACGGGATTCCACAGGCCGCCCTGGCCTTCGACCGGGTAGTTGCCGGCCATCCACTGATCGAGCACCAGCGAGGGGAATTGCCCGTCGCGCATGATGCGTCCGAGTTGGAGCCAGTTGGGGACGGCACCCGATTCGGTGTCGTCGATGTAGAAGAAGCGGGGATCGACGCTGAGCACCAGGAGATAGCCGAGGACCACCACTGCAGCGACCGCTGCTCCCCACGCGAGGCGCTCTCTCCTGCTGTCGGGCAGGGCGGCGCGCGCGATGTGGGTATCCGTGGGGGTCAAGGGTCAACTCCGTGAGTTCGGGCAAAGACACTCGACTGTATCTCTCGAGGTGTCCAGGAACCGAAACGTCGACGCGTGAAACACGCAGGTGATCGCGAGACGGCCGACTCGGCACGGCTATTGCGAGTGACCGCTCTCTAAGTTAGATTGACCTCAATCTATGACGGAGGTCACATGGACTCGAACATCTCTTTCGACGTTGTCATCACCGGCGGCACTGTCTACGACGGATCCGGCGGTCCGGGAGTTCGAGCCGATGTGGGCATCGTCGACGGCGTCGTGCGGGCCGTGTCCTCCACCCCGCTCGAGGCGGGCCCGACGACCGAGGTGGTCGACGCCACCGGTAAGTGGGTCACCCCGGGCTTCGTGGACGTGCACACCCATTACGACGCGGAAGTGCTCGTCGGGCCGGGACTCGAAGAATCCGTCCGGCACGGGGTCACGACGGTTCTGCTGGGGAACTGTTCGTTGTCGACGCTCTACTCCACTCCGGTCGACATCGCTGATCTGTTCAGTCGGGTGGAGGCGCTGCCGCGCGATCATGTGCTCAAGGCCGTCGATACGCACAAGACGTGGACCAGCCCCGACGAGTACATCGCAGCGCTCGAGCGCCTGCCTCTGGGCCCCAACATCGCAGCCCTGGTCGGTCATTCTGATCTGCGTGCGCACGTGATGGGCTTGGACCGATCTACCGACCGCAGTCAGAAGCCCACCCGCGAGGAATGGCGCGCCATGTCGGACGCGCTCGAGAAGGCACTCGATGCCGGGCTGCTCGGAATGTCGACGATGACGAACCCGTGGGACAAGCTGGACGGAGATCGGTACCGATCTCGTTCGCTGCCGTCCTCGTACGCACGGTGGAGCGAATTCCGTGCTCTGCACAAGATCCTGCGTAAGCGCGGCCGTCTGTTGCAGAGCATTCCGAACTTGAACACCAAGTACGACATGCTGTTCTTCCTCGCCTCGGCCACCGGGATCGGCCGCACTCCGCTCAAGATCTCGTTGCTGGCGGCGGCCGACGCGAAGGCCTCGCCGTGGATTCATCGGATCTTCGGCCCGCTCGCCCGCATCGTCAACGGACCGGGCAAAGGACAGTTCCGCTGGCAGCACCTGCCCACCACATTCGACGTGTATTCCGATGGCATCGACCTCGTGGTGTTCGAGGAGTTCGGCTCGGGCCGCGCCGCGCTACATCTGCGAGAAGAGTTGGGCCGCAACGAGTTGCTGTCGGACGAGGCCTACCGCCGGTGGTTCCGCGCCGATTTCGAGAAGAAGTTCAGCTCGCGCGTCTGGCATCGAGACTTCGCGGACGCCGAGATCACCGAATGTCCCGACGCGTCGGTCGTCGGCAAGAACGTCGCGGAGGTCGCGGAAGAACGCGGTGTGCACGTGGTGGACGCGTTCCTCGATCTGGTGGTCGAGCACGGCCGAAAGCTGCGCTGGCACACGACGGTGGCCAATCATCGCAAGCGGCAGATGGACAAGCTGATCAACCAGCCCGGGGTGACCGTCGGCTTCTCCGACGCCGGTGCTCATCTGCGCAACATGGCGTTCTACAACTTCGGCATCCGGTTGCTGCACCGTGTGCACGACGCGCGAAACGATCGCCGACCCTTCATGACCGTGGAGAAGGCCGTGCACAAGCTCAGCGGCGAGCTGGCCGACTTCTACGGTCTCGACGCCGGACACGTGCGGGTGGGTGATCGCGCCGACATCGTGGTGATCGATCCGGCGGGTCTGGACGAGGAGGTCCTGGCCTACCGGGAGGAGACCATGCCGGAGTTCGGAGGCCTGAGTCGAATGGTCAACCGCAACGACCGGGCCGTGGCCGCCACCCTGGTCGCAGGCCGAGTGGTGTTCTCCGCTGGCGCCTTTGCGCCCTGGTTCGGTGTGTCGGAGCGCGCAGGTAGCTTCCTGCGGGCCGGCACACCTACGGCTCCGCGTCGCCGGGAGCGTGTGTGAGCCCGAGTCAACTGCAGCGTCGGACCGAGACGATCGGAAAGTTGCTCGACGCGACCATCGAGTCGTTGTGCGAGAAGGGCTATGCCGCAACCAGTGTCAGTGAGATCGTCAGCCGTGCAGGGGTGTCTTCCGGTGCCATGTTTCGGCATTTCGACACCAGGCTCGACCTGATCGTTGCTGCAGCAGACGAGGTTCGCCGACGCCAGTTCGTGGAGTTTCGCCGTGGCCTGTCCGGTTTCGGGAGCGCGTCGATCGAACACTGCCTCGAATTGCTCAGGGCTGCGTGCCGCGCTCCGATCAACGGTGCCTGGTACGAGCTGCTGACCGCGGCCCGTAGTGACGAGGAGCTGCGAGAGAGGTTGCAGCCGTTCACCGTTCGGTACCACGAGCAGATCGCCGAACTCGCTCGCACGCTACCGGTCGCCGGCGTGATCGATCCACGCCATCTGGAGACGGTGGTCTTCAGCGTGGTGCATCTGCTCGACGGGGAGGCGTTGGCCGCGGTGGTGCATCCGCAACCCGAGCAGGAGGCCATGCGGCTGAGGATGATCGCCCACTTGCTACGCGGCGGCACTCTGTACGCACTGAGCGACGCGGGATGACCCACTGGACGGTGCGCACTCCGGGTGCCGAGCTTCCCGTCTTCGAATACGGGGACCCGGCGGCGAAGTCCACAGTGCTGCTGGTGCACGGCTATCCCGACAATCGTCACGTGTTCGATCCGCTGATCGCCGAGCTCGGCGACACGGTTCGGGTGATCGTCTACGACACGCGAGGCAGTGGAGCATCCGCGCTAGAGCCCGCAGCGGATGTGTCCATCGAGCAGCTGGCGCGCGACGCTTTCGCGGTGGTCGAGTCGATTCCTGACGTCACCGGGAAGGTGCACGTCTTCGCCCACGACTGGGGGTCGGTCCAGATGTGGGAGGCGATGGCCTCGCCTCGCGCATCGACCGTGTTCGCGTCGTACACGTCGGTGTCCGGGCCGAGCCTGGATCACCTGCGGCAGGTGGCGCGGGCGCGGTTGGTGCGACCGCATCGATGGCCTTCGCTGGTCGGGCAGTTGGCCCGGTCCTGGTATGTCTTCGGGTTTCATGCACCCGTTCTGGGCTCACGGGTACCGGACTTGTTGGCACGGCTGAATGTCGAGGGTGAGCCGACCCCGACGGTGGCCGACCAGCAGCGCGGCATCGCCCTCTACCGGGCGAACGTGTTGCGGCGTGTGCTCCGCGGGCCTGCTCCACGGTGCTCGGTCCCGACCACCGTGGTCGTACCGTCACACGACCGCATGCTGTCGACCAACCTCACCGACGGTCTCGATCGATGGATCCCCGATCTGCGCGTCGATCGAGTCGATGCCGGCCACTGGTGGCCGTACACGCACCCAGCCGACGCCGCCCGCGTGCTGATGGCGAGGGTGCAGGAAGCGGAGTAGACGGCGAGCGTCGAACAGATCGGTCGGGGCCTGTGCAACCATGGTCAGTGGTCTTCTTCTCTCCACGACCGCACAGAGCCACTACTCGAACTGGATGGGGTACTTCTCGGTATGGACGGCACTGCTCTCGATCGTCTCGGCTCGCCATCGGATGTGTCGGCTGTTGCCGGCGGTGACGGCGAGCCCGAACTGACAGTTCAGAGATTGCTGTTCGATGGCCCGTCGCCCTTGGTCAGTGCCGATATGTACAGCTCTGTCGGTAAGGGAAATGCCGAGCGCACCCGCACGGGCGTTCGTATCGCCAAGCGCAGCGTGCTGCACACCAACAGCTACTTCGGACGGTTCCCGGCCAGCTACTGGCAGCGGTGGACCACCGTCACCGAGGTGGTGTTCCGGGCGACCGTCGCCGGTGCCGGGCGGATCGATCTGGTGGGCACGGACTACAAGGGTCACGAGCGCACGATGGCCAGTACAACGGTCGATTCGGCGAACTCGTCGACTCAGTTGGCCGTTCCCGTCGCCACCACGCAGTTCCTCGACGGCGGTGCGCTGTACGTACGCTTCACCACCACATCGAGCGAGTTGTCGGTACAGGACGCCGAGTGGACCGTCGCCGCGCCGGAGAAGCTGCGTCCCACCTCGGTGGTGATCTGCACGTTCAACCGCGCGGACGACTGCGCCAACACCGTCGCTGCCATGGCCGACGATCCCATCGCCCTGCTCGGGGTCGACAACGTCTATGTCGTCGATCAGGGCACCGATCAGGTGCAGACGCGCGAGAAGTTCCAGCGCGTGGCGGCCGAGCTCGGCGACAAGCTCGTCTACATCACCCAGCCCAACCTCGGCGGTGCCGGCGGGTTCACCCGCGGGCTCTACGAGGTGCAGGGTAAGGGCGGCGATCCGGCCAACGTGATCTTCATGGACGACGACGTGCTGTGCGAGCCCGAGGCGATAGTGCGGATGAACTCGTTCGCCAACATGACCGTCGAGCCGGCGATCATTGGCGCGCAGATGCTCTACCTCTTGCACCCCGATCGCGTGCATGTCGGTGCCGAGGTGGCGAATCTGCAGAAGCTCGAAGCCGGAGTGCACGTCAAGAACGCAATTTCGGACAAGAGCGCGTTCAAGCGCAAGCGGCAGCAGGACGTCCGGGTCGACGCCGGCTACAACGGTTGGTGGTCGTGCCTCATTCCGTCCGAGATCGTCGGTCAGGTCGGCTACCCGTTGCCGCTGTTCTTCCAGTGGGACGACATCGAGTACGGATACCGTTCTCGTGCAAATGGTTTCGCTACCGTGACGCTGCCCGGTGCAGCTGTATGGCATGCCGACTTCGCGTGGAAGGACTGGGACGAGTGGCACCGCTACTTCAACCTGCGCAACGGCATGATCACCGCGGCCCTGCACATCGAGCTCGACGGTAGGACGCTCGCCAAGCAGCTGTTCACCGATCTGCTGCGGTACCTGGTGTCGATGCAGTACGGCATGGCGTACACGCTGATCAAGGCCGTCGAGGACTTCCTGGCCGGTCCGGAGAATCTGCTCGACGGCGGCATGGACGCTGCCGGTTCCATCCGGCGCGAACGTGCTGCGTACGGAGAAACGAAGCGGCACAACGCGAACGACGTTCCCGGGGTGCGTCCGGCGGATATGTTCATCACTCCCGCGGGACCGCACCCGAAGAAGAGCATGGAATTCGCCGTGTTGGCCAAGCGGATGCTCAATCAGTGGCGCGGCACGGTGAATCCCGGTCCGGTCGCCATCTCCGCCGACGACGCCCACTGGTGGCACGTCTCGCTGTTCTCCCACGCGATCGTCACCGATCGCTCGCAGGAGGGCGTCCGAGTTCGCCAGCGCAACAAGCAACATGCGGTAGAGCTGCTCAAGCGCGGCGTGACCGCACTCAAGCGTCTGCGCACCGAAACTCCGACGGTCGCTGCGTCGTACCGCGCAGCGGTGCCGAAGCTGACGAGCCGAGAGAACTGGGCTCGCCTCTACGGGCAGTAGCTATTTGGCGCGAACTGTCGGGGCCGTGCGAATGCGTACGACGACCTGTTCGTTGTCGGCGGTGTAGCCGAGGTAATCGAACTCGGTACCGGTGCGTGCGACGAATTCCGTCCACGCCCGGTACTCGTGGTTGCGCCAGCCGGGGAAGTTGAAGTACTCGTCGAACACGATCACCGTGCCCACCGCGAGTCGATCGGCCACCAGATCCAGCACGGTGACCGTCGACGAGTACAGGTCGGCGTCCAAGTGCAAGAACGCCAGCTTCTCGTGATGGCCCTTCAGGAAGCCCGGCAGCGAGTCCTCGAACAACCCGGGGACAATCTGTGCGCCCGGCACTTCGGGGATGGTGTCCTGCTCGAAGAGCCCCTTCGGGAACCCGGTGCGCCAGATTTCGGGGAGGCCGGAGAACACGTCGAATCCGGCGACGACGGTGATGTCCTTGCGCGACGCCAGTTCCTCGGCAATGATCTCGAGCGTCGTTCCGCTGGCGACGCCGAACTCGAGTGCCATGCCGCGGATGGAGACCTCGCCGAGGGCGAATCGCAGCGTCGCGTGCGGCCGCAGGAACGTAGGGGCCTGCGGCATCATCTCTTCGGCGAATTCCGCGCTCTGGGCGGCTGCTTCGACGTCGGAGGCGTACGGAATGTCGCGACGCATCCGCATCTCCAGGCCGCGGATGAACGAGTGCAGATCGTCGATCTCACGCCGCTGGCGTTCGAGGACGTCGAGCAATTTCGCCTGCTGATCGCTGGTCTGCTCGGCCAGCTGGGCGGTCTGCTGAGCCAGAACCTCGCCGATCGCTCGTTGAAGCTTCTCCCGTGCCGACGACTTGATGCGATCAGCGAGCTTCCGAGGTTCCGTCATGGGCACACGGTAGCGGTACCACGCGGGTGCGCGCACCCCTTAGTGGCAGCATCAGGGCCTGCGAAAGTGTTCCCGACGCCCCAGCCCGCGCAACCGGAACCATTCGGCCAGACCCTTCGGGTTACGGGTGGTGATCAGGAAGAACCAGGTGAACCGAATCCACTCCTGCGGCAACAGCTTTCGCATGCCGGGCTGCGACATGAGGTAGCCGCGATTGCGGTACGTGAAGTAGCGCTTGGTCGCGTCCTCCGGGTACTGCGTGTGCATCCGGCCACCGAGGATCGGCTTGAACTCCTCGGCCCCGTTGGGGTGGACGTAGGCGGCGGTGAGGCAGGTGCCGAACTTCAGGCCCGATCGCTGCAATCGGCGGTGTACTTCCACCTCGTCGCCGCGCACGAACAGCCGTAGATCGGGCACGCCCACCGCGTCGATCGTCGACGCCTTGAACAGGGCACCGTTGAACAGCGAGGCGATGCCTTCGAGAAGGTCGTCGTCCGGGTTCGCCGGGTCGATCAATTCGGACCGCAGCCGACGCCATTCGACGCCGCGGCGCAGCGGAAAGGCCAGCCGGTCCGGATCGTCGATGTCGCAGACGACGGGGGAGACCTCGTCGAGGCCGTGGGTGAGAGCGCAGTCGTAGAGGGTCTCGAGCACCTTCGGGCCCTCGGGGCGGCCGTCGTCGTCGGCGAGGAACACCCAATCCGCACCGAGCGAGAGCGCATACAAAATCCCGAGTGCGAACCCGCCCGCGCCACCCAGATTGTGCTGCGAACCGAGATACGTCGTCGGCAGGTCGATCGATTCCACCAGTTCGCGTACGGCGGGCTCGTCGGCATTGTCGACGACGACCAGATGATCGAGCGGACGAGTCTGCGCACCGATGACATCGAGGGAGAGAGCCAACAACTCACGCCGCTTGTGCGTGACGATGACCCCGATGATCTTGTCAGCCACCGGCACTGTCTTCCCGCTCGATCTCCTTCAAGATCTGCGCGACGTGATCTCCCGCGTCGTCACCGTCGTACGCCCGCACCACGTCCTCGATGCCGCCCTGTTGGCGAATCTGACCGTGATCGATCCACATCGCGGTGTCGCACAGCTGAGCCAGGAATTCGTTGGAGTGGCTGGCGAACACCAGGATTCCCGAGCGCTTCACCAACTCCTGCAGGCGGTGACGTGCCTTCTTCATGAATTCTGCGTCGACGGCTCCGATGCCCTCGTCGAGCAGCAGGATCTCCGGGTCGATGCTGGTGACGACACCCATCGCGACGCGCACGCGCATGCCCGTCGAGTAAGTGCGCAGCGGCATGTCCAGGTAGTCGCCGAGTTCGGTGAAGTCGGCGATCTCGTCCATCTTCGCGAGCATCTGCTTGCGCGTCTGGCCGAGGAACAGGCCGCGAATGATGATGTTCTCGTAGCCGGAGATCTCGGGGTCCATACCGACGCCCAGATCGAACACCGGCGCGACGCGGCCGCGGATGGTGGCGCTGCCTCGCGTCGGCTCATAGATGCCCGAGAGCAGCCTCAGCAGCGTCGACTTGCCTGCACCGTTGTGACCCACCAGTCCGACGCGATCGCCGTCCTTCAGGTTCATCGTGATGTTCTTCAGAGCTTCGACGACGACGACGTCGGAGGAGTTGCGGTCGATGGCACCACCGGCCTTGCCGAGGAACGCCTTCTTCAACGACCGCGTCTTGGCGTCGAAAATAGGGAAATCGACGCACGCGTCGTGAGTGCTGATGCTGATGGACAACTCGAATACCCCTAAACCCAGTAGGGCACGCGGGCCCGGTACTTCTTGAGTGCGACGATGGCCAGTGCCCATCCGACGACGGTGAAGCCGAGCACGATGTACCAGTGGTACGCCTGCTGATCCTCGCCGATCAGGGGGGCCCGGATGATGTCGAGGTAATGGAAGAGCGGGTTGATCTCGACGAGCTTGGCGCGGTTCGCGGCCTCACCGCCCATCGATTCGAGTCCCGAGGTGGTCCACACGATCGGTGTCATGAAGAACATCAGCGTCACGAAGCTGCCGAGGATCGGGGCGATATCGCGGTAGCGGGTGGCGACGATGCCGAACAGAATGGACACCCACACGGCGTTGAGCAGAATCAGCACCAGGGCGGGGATCGCGAAGATCACGGTCCAGTGCAGCCCGCCCTCGGGCCAGAAGATCGCAATGATGATCACGTAGATCAGCATGTTGTGGCCGAGCAGCAGCAGCTGACGCCACACCAGGCGATAGACGTGCACGCTCAGCGCACTGGGCAGCTGTTTGATCAGGCCTTCGTTCGCGACGAAGACGTCTCCGCCTTCGAGAATCGCGGCACTGATGAGGTTCCAGATGATCAGCCCGACGGTGACGTGCGGAAGGAACGAGCGCAGATCGATGTCCAGGAGTACCGAATACAGCAGACCCATCGCGATGGCCTGCACGCCGGTGGCGATGGTGATCCAGAACGGACCGATCACCGACCGGCGATACCGCTGTTTGATGTCCTGCCACCCGAGATGCAGCCACAGCTCGCGCTGGTTGAAACCGGTTTTCAGGTCGCCGAAAGCGCGCCGATAAGTCTGTGAGTCCGAAACCGGAGCAGGCATCTGGTCTCCTGCCTCGCTCTCGGGATCCTTCGCTGGTGCCGACACGACGGTCGACACTACCTCTCTTCGGAGACTGAGCTCATTCCGAGCTTGCTACAGATACTGGCCGGTACCGCCGCCGCCGTGGCCCCCGCCACCCTGGCCGCCACCCGGAGCGCCCATCACACCGGGAGGCAACGCGCCCTGGCGCATCTGTTCGAGTTGAGCCCGCGCTGCCATCTGCTGAGCGAACAGGGCCGTCTGGATGCCGTGGAACAGACCTTCGAGCCAGCCGACGAGCTGAGCCTGCGCAATGCGCAGTTCCGCGTCGGTAGGGACCACGTCGTCGCCGAAGGGCAGGACCAGGCGCTCGAGCTCGTCGCGCAGTTCCGGGGCGAGGCCCTGCTCGAGTTCGTGGATGGACGACTTGTGGATTTCCTTCAGTCGCGTCCGGCTCGCGTCGTCGAGCGGTGCAGCGCGCACTTCCTCGAGCAGCTGCTTGATCATCGTGCCGATGCGCATCACCTTCGCGGGCTGCTCGACCATCTCCGACAGGCCCGATCCATCGTCCGATCCGTCGTTCGCGGAGGATCCGGCGGCGCGGGCCGCAGCGGCCGTCGCTTCCTCGCGGCTCAGGGCGAGCGGTTCCCCGTTGGGGCCGATCACAACGACATGGTCATCGGGCGCGCTGTTCGGCTCGGATTGAGTCATGTATCCATCTTTACGCCTCGCTCGCCGTTGCGCGATCGTCAGGGGCGATTATCCTGGTTCGGTCGTCGGGAACAGTGGAGGCCGGGAGGATCGAGCGTGCGAGGTGGGCAACCGTTCCCTGGGGAAACAGGACGTGGAACACATGCTTCACCGGTCGGCGCTTAGAGTGTCCGGCATGGGTTACGACGTCGCGCGAGTGAGAGGTTCCATCCCCTCGCTCGGTGACGGGTGGATTCATCTCGACCCTCAGCTGGGGATGCTGATCCCGGACCGCGTGTCGACCGCTGTGTCCACTGCATTCCGGCACAGTGCCTCCAATCATTCGGCCGGCAACACTTCGGCCAAGCGCAGTGCGGCTCTGCTGGAATCCGCCCGCGTCGCGATCGCCGATCTTGTCGGTGCCTATCCGTCCGGTGTCGTCATCGGTCCGGACCGCGCGACGCTGCTGTCCTGGCTCGCGGATTCGATGAGTTCGCGGCTGGGCCTGGGAACCGGTCTGGTGCTCTCGCGTCTGGACGAGGAAGCGAACGTCGCACCGTGGCTGCGGGTGGCCAGCCGGTCGGGCGCGCATGTGCGCTGGGCCGAGGTCGAGATCGATACGTGCGAGTTGCCCACCTGGCAGTTCGACGATCTGATCACCTCCACCACTCGGCTCGTCGCGGTCACTGCTGCGTCGCCGATCGTCGGCAGTGCGCCCGATGTTCGGGTCGCGGCGGATCTGGTGCACGAGGTCGGTGGGCTGATCGTGGTCGACGCGGCCGGAGCTGCCCCCTATGCCCACGTCGACATCAAGGAACTCGGGGCCGACATCGTCGCGATCGACACCGCCGCGTGGGGTGGGCCGTCGGTCGGTGCGTTGATCTTCCGCGACCCGACGCTGCTGGAACAGTTGCCGTCGATGTCGCTCAATCCGTCGGCCAAGGGGCCGGCGCGGCTCGAGGTCAGCAGTCACCAGTACGCGTTGTTGGCCGGCGTGGTCTCGTCCATCGACTACCTGGCCAATCTCGACGACGCAGCGACCGGGACGCGTCGTGAGCGCCTCGAGCTGTCGATCGGATCGCTGCAGCACTACCACGACGGTCTGTTCGATTACCTGATGAAGGCGCTCGGTTCGCTGGACCACGTGATGGTGCTGGGCAATGCACCGACACGCATTCCTACTCTGAGCTTCACCGTCGAGGGCATGCCCGCGGTGAAGGTGTCCGAGCAACTCGCGCAGGCCAGAATCGGTAGTGTCAGCGGAGTCCACGGCGGCAGTCGGTTGCTCGACGCGTTGGGCGTCAACGACGAGGGTGGTGCCGTCACCATCGGTCTGGCTCCGTACACCACCCGCTACGAGATCGATCAGCTCGTCAAAGCGCTCACCGCCCTCGCCCTCTGAGAGCGGCTGCGCCGCATGTGCACGGAACCTCGTAGCAGAGGTCGAGGTTCCGCTCACGACCGCCGACCTGCGCGCTACTGAATTCGCAGGATCACTTTCCCGATGGTCTCGGCCTCGTCGAGCATTCGATGACCCTGCGCCGCTTCGGTTATCGGGATCTCGGCGTGCACGACGGCGGTGACGCGGCCCTCGGAGATCATCGGCCACAGATGCGCGGTCATGTCTGCGACGATGTTCGCTTTGCTCGACGGCCCGGTTTCGGGGCGGCCACGCAATCCGGCTGCATGCACCGAGCCGCGCTTGGCGAGGAGTTTGCCGAAGTTCAGCTCGCCCTTCACTCCGCCCTGCATACCGATGGTGACGACGGTGCCGTCCATTGCCAATGCGTCGAGGTTGCGGTCGAGGTACTTCGCGCCCATGTTGTCCAGGATCAGGTCTGCTCCGTGATCCTCTGTCTGTGAACGGATCTCGGTGACGAAGTCCTGGTTCTTGTAGTCGATCAGGATGTCGGCTCCGAGGTCTGCGCACATGTCCAGCTTGTACTTGGATCCGGCGGTGACGGCGACGGTGACGCCCATCTGCTTGGCCAGTTGGATTGCGTGCGTACCGATTCCGCTGCCGCCGCCGTGAACGAGCAGTACCTGCCCCGAACGCATGTGCGCGTCCATCACCAGGTTGGACCACACGGTCGAGGCGACTTCCGGAAGTGCCGCTGCGACATGCAGATCGAGGCCCTGCGGAATGGGGAAGAGTTGGGTGGCGGGTACGGCGACCTGCTCGGCGTAGCCGCCGCCGGCCAGCAGTGCACAGACCCTGTCTCCGACGTTCCAGCCGCTGACGCCCTCACCGAGTTCGGAGATGATGCCCGAGCACTCGAGTCCGAGGATGTCGCTGGCACCCGGAGGCGGTGGGTAATTGCCCTGACGCTGCATCAGGTCGGCGCGGTTGACGGCGGTGGCCGAGACATCGATGATCACCTGTCCGCGGCCGGGGCGGGGGTCGGGGACCTCGGTCCATTCCATGACGTCGGGATCGCCGAATTCTTTCAGTGTGATGGCACGCATGTCTCCATAGTGCGCCTCCGGCGCAGTGGTGCGGTTAAGTGCCCTCTGGAGCGCTTAGCCGCGCCACTGCCGCAGGCACTCTTACAGGTCCCAGAGATTGATTCCGAAGTCCTCGGCATGCGTGTCGATCTCGGCGAGTTCGGCGTCGGTGAAGTCCAGGTTCTTCAACGCCGCCACGTTGTTCTCGAGCTGTTCGACGCTCGATGCGCCGATCAGTACCGAGGTCACGCGTGGGTCGCGCAGTGCCCAGCTCAGGGCGAGCTGCGCGAGGGATTGGCCACGGGTGGCGGCAATGTCGTTCAACGCCCGGAGATGCTCGACGTGGTCATCGGTGAGCCAGTCCGGATTCAGTGATTTACCCTGTGCTGCTCGCGAATTCGAGGGAACACCGTCGAGGTACTTGTCGGTGAGCATGCCCTGGGCCAGAGGCGAGAAGGCGATGACGCCCGCGCCCACCGCGGCGAGGGTATCGAGCAGTTCGGGTTCGATCCACCGATTGACCATCGAGTAACTGGGCTGATGGATCAGCAAGGGAACGCCCGCTTCGGCGAGCAGGTCTGCCATCTTCTGAGTGCCCTCGGGCTTGTACGAGCTGATGCCCGCGTACAGGGCTTTGCCCTGCTGCACAGCGCTGATCAGTGCGCCTGCTGTCTCTTCGATCGGGGTGTCGTGGTCGGGGCGATGGCTGTAGAAGATGTCGACGTGGTCGAGTCGCATTCGGGTCAACGATTGTTCGAGCGAGGACAGCAGGTATTTGCGAGAGCCACCGAAGCCGTAGGGGCCGGGCCACATGTCCCAGCCGGCCTTGCTCGAGATGATCAGCTCATCGCGATATCCGGCCAAATCCTCGGAGAAGATGCGGCCGAAGTTCTTCTCCGCGCTGCCGTACGGCGGGCCGTAATTGTTGGCCAGATCGAAGTGCGTGATACCGAGATCGAATGCGCGACGCAGGATCGCGCGCTGGTTCATCAGCGGTACGTCGTCACCGAAGTTGTGCCACAGTCCCAATGACACCGCCGGAAGTCGGGGCCCCCGTGAGCCCACTCGGCGGAACAGCATGGACTCGTAACGATCGTCGGCGGCAACGTACGGCGGGTCGATGTAGGGATCGGTCATACCTCGACCATAGGGCGCTGTGCCGAACAGGGCCCCGAACCGCCTCAACCTACTCGTGGGTAGATTTCCCGCCTAAGATGACACGCGTGACGGCCGAATTAGCCATTGGTCCCGGGGGGGACCCGCAGTGGCTCGACACTGCGGAAATGAAAGCATGGCGCGCCTATATGGACGGCGGGCAACGATTGATGGGGGTATTGAACAAGGATCTGCAGGATCGCCACGACCTGTCGATGGCCGAGTACCGCATCCTGGTGATGTTGTCGGAATCGGTCGACGGCTCCATCAGAATGAGCGAGCTGGCCGACGGTGTCCTGTCCTCGAGAAGTCGCCTGACGCATCAGATCAGGCGAATGGAACTCCAGGACATGGTGACTCGCAGTACCTGCGTCAACGACGGCAGAGGCGTGCTGGCGGTGATCACCGAGGAAGGGCGTCGGCGATTGGCGGAGGCGGCGCCCACCCACGTCCGCGGCGTCCGACAGCACCTCGTCGACATCCTCTCGCCCCACGAACTCGAGGTGCTGGGCGACATCTTCGAGAAGGTCGACGCCGCGATGGACGCGTCCGGCTCCACACCTCGACGATGAGGGGCGATTGGGCCTCGGGCCGCTCGGCCGTTTAAGATCGCACACGGAAGCGTGGCAGAGCGGCCCAATGCACTCGCCTTGAAAGCGAGAGACGTGTAAAAGCGTCCGGGGGTTCAAATCCCTCCGCTTCCGCCAACGGGCAAGGCCCTGATCTCACCGGACGGTGCAGGTCAGGGCCTTTTCAGTGTCAACCCTGGAAAGTCTCACGTGGCCGATGCCCACGCTTTGCCCACACTCTGCGCGGATACAGCGGCATCGAGAGCGGTCCCGACAGCGTCGAGATCGTCGTCGAACAGGTCCGCGTACACATCGAGCGTCATCGCCGCCGACGCGTGCCCGAGCATCCGCTGTAGCGCCTTCACGTTGACGCCCGCGCTGATGGCCAGGCTCGCCGCTGTGTGCCGCAGATCGTGTGGGGTGAGCCGAGGCACCCCCGCCTTGTCTACGGCCCGTGTGAACCATCCTGTCGACGACACGGATCGCCGGAGGTAGTCGCCACCGCGGCCGGCGAACACCAGATCGTCGCGGCCCTTGCCTTCGCAGACCCTCGCGAGCTCGTCGACGAGGAATGCCGGCACCGGCACTACCCGCGACTTGTGCGACTTCGGCGTACCGACGTGGATCTGCTGCTGCACCTGAACGGCGTTGTCCACGACGTTGATTCGCTTTCGGAGCAGATCGAGGTGGCGCACACGGAGTCCAATCGCCTCGCCCCATCGGACGCCGCAGTAGGCGAGCACTAGGACCAGGACACGATATTGGCCGGCGGCGGTCGCGAGCTCGGCCACCTCGGCGTGCGATAGGTACACGTGCGCCTTCCGCTGTTTGCGTGGCAGGTTCTCGACGCCGCGTGCCGGATTCTTCGCGAGCCGCTTCGCTTTCACCGCGGTGTCGAGCACGCCGGCGAGGACACCGTATGCGCGGATGACGACCGTTGCGCCCTTGCCTGCTCTGCCCATCGACGCGATCCACTGCTCTACCGAATCGAGTGTGATGTCGGCGAGCTGGACGTGCCCCCACCGCGGCAGAACGTGAATCCTCCACGCCGTTTCGAGCGACTTGTACGCGGACGGCTTGAGATCGGATTCTTTGCGGGACAACCAGTTCGGGCCGAACTCGGCGACGGTGATCTTCCCGAGTTTCGGCGGGACGTATTGGCCCGTCATCATCTCCACGGTGACCGTCGCGGCGAAGTCGAGCGCCTGCCGCTTCGACGTGAACCCGCGCTTATCCGTCTGCCGCCGCTCCGGGGTGCGGTAGCGGACACGCCACCGCTTGCCGCCCGCGGTCTCGTAGCTTTCGACGGTTGCCACTAGTCATCCTCAGCGAAGATCGTGCTGTAGCCAAAGCTCGCCCGGATCGAGACGTCTGTTCCGTCCGACTCGATCATGCGGCTGACGAGCAACGGTCCGTCGCCGGGTTTGGTGCTCCGCCATGCGTACGTCGCGGGTCGAAGGAACGGCGGTTGTGAGGCTACCGCGAAGTCCAGATTGGACGTCCGTAAGGAGCGCATCCCGTCGAGGAAAAACCACAGAGAGCGAACTGAAACGCGCTCGGCACCAGATGCATTGACTTCTAAGTCCCCGTCGTAAGCCGGCTCAATCAACAAGGTGTTCGGTGAAACATCGAGGGCGATCGCGAGCGCCATCAGGTCGTCGACGTCGACTCGTCTGGACCCGTTCTCGATCTGGCTGATCGAGGAGTTGCTGAGCGGGTGTCCGAGCTCGCTCATTGTGTCCGAAAGCGCGCGCAGGGTCATCCCGCGGTCGTTACGGACTCTGGCGATGTTCTTTCGGACTGTCTCGCCGGTTGCTCCGATTTCCACGCGCTTTGCTGCCATGATCGAAATATAGCGAGGAACTTGCAAGCATGGAAGTCGTGAGGTAGGAATACAGATATCCCAACGGATATTCAGGATTCCCGAGCAAGGAGACAGGATGAGCACCCCATCCCCCCTAGCGACACCCGACGAGGCCGCCGAGTTTCTGCGATGCAGCAAACAGACCCTCGCAGCGAATCGATTCAAAGGAGTCGGCCCCAAATTCGTAAAGCACGGCAGCAGAGTGCTTTACAAGTGGGTCGACCTTCACGCCTACGTCGAGGCCAACACGTTTCAGCGCACCGACGACCGCCCGGTAGCGGTCTGATGCCGCTCACCCCCGACCCCTACGAAACTGCCCTCGATGCCGGCCAGGGCATCGAGGGCAACGAGAACCGACCCAACTCTCACGAAGGAACCGATCTGATGACGAATCCTACCGCGATCGCCGACGCCCTCGCCACGATTATTGCCCTGCTCACCGCGTACAACCGCGATGTCGCTTGCCAGGGTGATGGGACCACCTGGTTGCCAGAGGGTAGGGACCACCGTGGCGCGTTATTGAGGATGCTCG
>NZ_JAWLKF010000049.1:0-517 GCF_033042195.1 Rhodococcus cerastii | reverse complement strand
CCCATAGGCACAGCATCGACTCGACCGAGCGCGGAATGCCGACGGCCACTGATATTTCGGGGCCGGTGCCGCGGGAGAGGAGGACGCGCGCGAGGCGGTTCGACAGTTCGTCGAGCTCCCGGTAGGACACGTCACGCTCGCCGTACTAGAGCGCCACCGCATCGGGATCCTGCGGTGCCGCTTCCGCTAATAGTTGTGCGAGCGTTCGGGCGCAGACGCCCGACGCGCCGCGCACCGGCACCAACGTGTCGCGCTCGTGATCGGTGAGCAGCGACAGTCCCGCGAGCGGTACGTCGGGTCCGCCGCAGGCTTCGAGCACCCGCACCACCCGGTCCGCGATGCTCTCGACCGCGCGCGCGTCGACGAGGTCGGGCAGGTATTCGAACTTCAGGTGCAGCCGGGCCTCGGCCGAGGCGACGAGACTCAATGGGTAGTGGGCGGCGTCGGCAGCCTCCACGCCGATTACCCGCAGGCCCGCGATATCGGTGTCTTCCGACATCCCGGCGCGGTCCACCGG
>NZ_JAWLKF010000048.1:0-519 GCF_033042195.1 Rhodococcus cerastii | reverse complement strand
GGTCGCCGCGTTGCGGCGCAGTTCGCGTGAGATCGTTCCCGGGACACGTCCGATCCTGCGGGCGATCTCGCGGACCCCAACATCCTGGGCGCGTAGTAGCGCGATCTCCTCACGCTCGGCGAACGACAGGTAGCGGCCCGTGGGCTCGTCCAGGCTGATCGGTGGCATGCCGCCAGCGTGACGGAACCAACGGCACCCGACCGGCCATGACACGCCGACGGCCTCCGCGGCCTCGACCGTCGTCACTCCCGATGCGATCCGCCGCCAGAAGTCCCGCTGCACCGTACGAGAGGGCTCCGGCCGGCCCGGTGAACGCATCGGAGGTCGCAATGCCCTGTCCGCCGCCCACTGCCGCCTGGCACCCACCGGCGCCTGAGACATCTGCTTGTTGCTGTATCCCATCGCACACCTCCGTGATCGAGGTGTTGCATCGACCGGTTGAGCCCGCCCAGTATGCGTCGGCGGAGTTCGCCGACCTGTGTCGCGAGCTGGACGTGACGACATCGCGGGGTGCGGTCG
>NZ_JAWLKF010000047.1:0-520 GCF_033042195.1 Rhodococcus cerastii | reverse complement strand
CGAACGTCGTCGCCGGCCGAATCGCGAACCGGTTCGGGCTCGGCGGCATCAACTGCACCGTCGACGCCGCCTGCGCCGCCTCACTGGCCGCGATGCGGACCGCGATCGCCGAACTGCTCGACGGCCGCGCCGACACCATGATCACCGGCGGTGTGTACACAGAGAACTCGATCTTCATCTACATGTGCTTCAGCAAGGTAGGCGCGCTGTCTCCGACCGGGCGGATCAGCACCTTCTCCGACCAGGCGAACGGCACCCTCCTCGGTGAGGGCATCAGCATGCTCGCCCTGCGCCGCCTCGACGACGCCGAACGCGACGGCAACCGCATCTACGCGGTCATCAAGGGCCTCGGCTCCTCCAGCGACGGCCGCTCCAAGAGCATCTACGCCCCCCGCGCCGAAGGCCAGCGCGTCGCACTCGACCGCGCCTACACGGATGCGGACTGCTCACCCGCCTCGGTCGAGCTGTTCGAGGCGCACGCCACCGGCACCGCGGTCGGCGACCGCACCGAACTCACCGC
>NZ_JAWLKF010000046.1:0-581 GCF_033042195.1 Rhodococcus cerastii | reverse complement strand
AATACGTTCCCGGGCCTTGTACACACCGCCCGTCACGTCATGAAAGTCGGTAACACCCGAAGCCGGTGGCCTAACCCTTGTGGAGGGAGCCGTCGAAGGTGGGATCGGCGATTGGGACGAAGTCGTAACAAGGTAGCCGTACCGGAAGGTGCGGCTGGATCACCTCCTTTCTAAGGAGCATTCTCCAGAACATGTACCAGCACACAGGTGCTCGGATGATGGACTGGCAGAGCCCGTTTCGTTCCCACACGTGGAACGGCGGGAGCTCACGGGTGGAACACTGACAACCAATTCGCATCATTCGGTTCTTGTTGCCGGCCTCTCACCGAGGTCGTCGATGGGATCGGACGCGAGTTATATCGATGCACTGTTGGGTCCTGAGAGAACACGCGAGTGTTTCTTTCTAGGCAAGACATATACAGGCTTTCACGGTTGTTCATACCGGGTTGTTTCTGCGAGTTTTCTTGTGGGGGTGACTGTCTGGTGGCGGCGTTGACGTGAGGGTGTGTGTGTTGTTTGAGAATTGCACAGTGGACGCGAGCATCTTTGTTGTAAGTAATGAAGAGCGTACGGTGGATGCC
>NZ_JAWLKF010000045.1:0-616 GCF_033042195.1 Rhodococcus cerastii | reverse complement strand
CTCCAAGTCCTTACGGGCGCGGGTGAACTCCGCGTCTTCGACCATCCCGTCCAATACCCGGGCCCCGTCGCGGTCGGCGGCGCGGTCGTCATAATTCGCCGCCGGCCGGTAACCGGCGGGTTTGGCCGCCGGAGTGTTGCCGATGCCGGCCTCGGGGTCCAGCCGGGTCGCCGGCGCGTCCGGACTCAGTTGGTACGCCACCGACGATCGCCTCCCCGACCTTGAGCCCCTGGAGACGACGAAGCGTGGCAGACGGGCCTTAGTAACCATCTGCCACGCTCGGACCCACTTCAGGGTGGGTGCCACCGGAACGTGCGTCACCTGGCGACCAAACCATCAACAACGTTCCCGTGCGTATCGCCGGCCTCACCGCCGGATGCCCGTCACTATACCGAAACATCCAGTCGCAGCTCAGCCTCCGCTTCTTCGTCTCCACCGATCAGCAGTGGATTTTATCCGCCGGCCGCGCCGTGGTCTCCGAACCCATGAAGATTCCCCGACCCGCCGGTGCAGGGTTGTATTTCTTTCGCTCCCGGATCGATCTGCCGCCCGTCGCGCTCGCCCACGCAGAACGGGTGCTCGTCGACCTCGGGCATCCCGGTTCACTGCCTACGCC
>NZ_JAWLKF010000044.1:0-692 GCF_033042195.1 Rhodococcus cerastii | reverse complement strand
AAGTAGCTCGGCTCCCAGTCGAACGACTTGATCTTCTCGTGCTGAGTTGTGACCGATGTAGTCATCTACCCGCTCCCGTTTAGCGTCCGACGACGGTGACGACCACCATCGCGTTGAGATCACCATCACATTTCTACCCCGGGTTGACTACCTCCGATCGGAGGTAATCGACCCGGGTAGGGGTTTCGTGGCGAGCGCGAACATGCGGGGTTACCGTGGAAATATGCCACCTCACCGCCGAGTCCAGAGCGGCACACTCGCGCATCCCGCCGACATGGTGGCCCATCCAGGCGTGCCATGTGCCCATCCAGGAGTGGTGCGAGTGCTGGTGGTCGACGACCATCCGATCGTGCATCTGGGAGTGGAACGTCTGGTCGAGGGGGCGGCGGGCATGCGGATGTGCCCGGGGGCGCGCACGGCGACCGCCGGCGTTGCGGTTGCCGCCGTCGAACGACCCGACGTGGTGCTACTGGATCTGCATCTGCCCGACATGGCGCTGCCAGACGCTGCCGCAGCGCTCCGCGGGGCATGCCCAGGGGTGAAGCTCGTGCTGTTCACCGGGGACAGCAATCGCACGGTGGGCCAAATCGCGGGGCTGGTCGGGATGGATGCGGTGGTGCACAAGGACAACGCCTGCGTGGTGCTGATCACCGCGATCGGGGAGGTAGCCGCCGGACGACGATACTGTGACC
>NZ_JAWLKF010000043.1:0-743 GCF_033042195.1 Rhodococcus cerastii | reverse complement strand
CCGCCGTGGCGAGCCGCGACATTGCCCGCGGCAAGGGCGGGGTCGACGACAGAGACGCCGACCGCGCAATCAGATCTGGCGCCGCGGCGTGGAAATTCTTCGACCAGAACGAGGCTGACAACCGCGTCCAGGAACGTCGGGCCCGCAGGGAACTGCTGACCGCGAGCGTCGGGCAGCGGTGGGACGGCGGCGACCGCTCGGCCATCGCGCCAATGAAGGTCTATACCCCCACCCGTGGCCAGCGAGGGAGATCTCGCGCCACCGCGTCCTCGCCGCACCGCTCACCGGTGAAGGCGTCGCCGAACGCGAAGGTGTGGAACGCCGCCGTGCCGGCCCGCACGACGCCTGAGGACCGGTACATCTGATGTCGGCATCCGGACCCAACCCT
Source organism: Rhodococcus cerastii (assembly GCF_033042195.1). Lineage (NCBI taxonomy): Bacteria > Bacillati > Actinomycetota > Actinomycetes > Mycobacteriales > Nocardiaceae > Rhodococcus > Rhodococcus cerastii. Next base: position 355 of record NZ_JAWLKF010000043.1, on the reverse strand, counting down.
GTCCTCGCACCGATTCGCCGGTGGGTGCTCTACTCCCGCACCCACTTGGCGATCACGGTGGCCGGCGCCGTTGCGTTGTTGTTCGCTGCCGGCGCGGTCTTCGGAGAGCCCCCTCCGCCGCGGGCGGTCGCTCATGAGGCGGACACCACCGTGGAACCGGTCACGCCCGCGGAGACGATCAGCTAAGACCTCGACGAAGTGACCGAGTCCCTGGTCGTCGCGAAGACCGCAGCCTGGGCCGCCTCGAGCGCACCTGCCACAGCGATGGCCTACGCGCACGCCTTCGTCAACACAGCACCGTCAGATTCTCTGTGGGCCAATACTATCGGCCGACACACCGCCGACAAGCTGGGAG
>NZ_JAWLKF010000042.1:0-800 GCF_033042195.1 Rhodococcus cerastii | reverse complement strand
TGTGTGTGTTGTTTGAGAATTGCACAGTGGACGCGAGCATCTTTGTTGTAAGTAATGAAGAGCGTACGGTGGATGCCTTGGCACCAGGAGCCGATGAAGGACGTAGGAGGCTGCGATAAGCCTCGGGGAGCTGTCAACCGAGCTGTGATCCGAGGGTGTCCGAATGGGGAAACCCAGCACGAGTGATGTCGTGTTACCTGCACCTGAATATATAGGGTGTGTGGAGGGAACGTGGGGAAGTGAAACATCTCAGTACCCACAGGAAGAGAAAACAACAGTGATTCCGTGAGTAGTGGCGAGCGAAAGCGGATGAGGCCAAACTTTGTGCGTGTGATACCCGGCAGGGGTTGCGTATGGAGGGTTGTGGGGTTTGCATTGTCGATTCTGCCGGATCGGCCGACAGTGAGAAATTGTGGTGTTAGTCGAAGTGGTCTGGAACGGCCTGTCGTAGAGGGTGAGAGTCCCGTAGACGAAAACACTGCAACTGTCGTTGTGAATACCCAAGTAGCAGCGGGCCCGTGAAATCTGCTGTGAATCTGTCGGGACCACCCGATAAGCCTGAATACTCCCTGGTGACCGATAGCGGACTAGTACCGTGAGGGAAAGGTGAAAAGTACCCCGGGAGGGGAGTGAAATAGTACCTGAAACCGTGCGCTTACAATCCGTCAAAGCTGGTGAACAGTTTACTGTTGCTGGTGATGGCGTGCCTTTTGAAGAATGAGCCTGCGAGTTAGTGGCATGTCGCGAGGTTAACCCGTGTGGGGTAGCCGTAGCGAAAGCGAGTCCGAATAGGGCGTATC
>NZ_JAWLKF010000041.1:0-1153 GCF_033042195.1 Rhodococcus cerastii | reverse complement strand
GGGACTGTCTGAATAACGGTTGATCCGGTCCTTGGTTCGACACGCCGAGCTCAGCTTGGTGGGAAGGATCGACGATGACCGAAACACTGGATCCCATGGCAGCGACCGAGGTGGATCAGAAGCAGTTGGCCGAGCAGCTCCTGGCGCAAGCCAAGGAGCAGGGCGTGGAGTTGATGGGCCCGAACGGGCTCCTCAATCAGCTCACCAAGAATGTCCTCGAGACCGCGTTGGATGCGGAGATGACCGAGCACCTCGGCTACGAAAAACATGATGCTGCTGGCCGCGGCAGCGGCAACTCCCGTAACGGCACTCGCTCGAAGACGGTGCTTACCGAGATCGGGCCGGTGGAGATCGAAGTCCCGCGGGACATCGATTCCTCCTTCGCGCCGCAGATCGTGAAGAAGCGTCAACGCCGGCTGACTGGGATCGATGAGATCGTATTGTCGCTTACGGCAAAGGGTTTGACGACCGGTGAGGTGTCCGCGCATTTTCAGGACATCTATGGCGCGACGGTATCGAAGGACACCATCTCCCGCATCACCGACAAGGTCGTCGGGGAAATGACCGAATGGCAGAACCGGCCACTCGAGCGCGTGTATCCGGTGATGTTCATCGATGCTGTGCACGTCAAAGTCCGGGACGGTCAGGTCACGAACCGGCCGATGTATGTCGCGATCGGTGTCACCGTGAACGGTGAACGCGACATCTTGGGGATCTGGGCCGGCGAGGGTGGTGAGGGCGCGAAGTTCTGGCTCGCGGTTCTGACGGAAATCAAGAACCGCGGTGTCGCCGACGTCTGCATCGTGGTGTGCGATGGACTGAAGGGTTTGCCGGATGCCATCAACACCGTCTGGGAGCTGGCGGTGGTGCAAACGTGCATTATTCACCTGATACGCAACACCTTTCGGTTTGCATCGCGGAAGTATTGGGATGAGATGGCGCGTGATCTGCGGCCGGTCTACACCGCTCCGTCAGAGTCTGCGGCGAAGGAACGATTCACCGAGTTCACGAAGAAATGGGGTCAGCAATACCCGGCGATCATCAGGATGTGGGACAACGCGTGGAGTGAATTCGTTCCGTTCCTGGACTACGACGTCGAGATCAGGCGGGTGATCTGCTCGACGAATGCGATCGAGTCCGTCAACGCCCGCTA
>NZ_JAWLKF010000040.1:0-1211 GCF_033042195.1 Rhodococcus cerastii | reverse complement strand
CGTGTGTTGTTTCAGATATTGCACAGTGGACGCGTAGCTTCTTTGTGGTAAGTCCTCGGCCTATTAGTACCAGTCACCTGCATCGGTTACCCGACTTCCAGTTCTGGCCTATCAACCCGGTGGTCTGCCGGGGGCCTTACCCCCTCGAGGGGGTGAGAAACCTCATCTTGGAACAGGCTTCCCGCTTAGATGCTTTCAGCGGTTATCCCTTCCGAACGTAGCCAACCAGCGGTGCTCCTGGTGGAACAACTGGCACACCAGAGGTTCGTCCGTCCCGGTCCTCTCGTACTAGGGACAGCCTTCCTCAAGTTTCTTACGCGCGCGGCGGATAGAGACCGAACTGTCTCACGACGTTCTAAACCCAGCTCGCGTGCCGCTTTAATGGGCGAACAGCCCAACCCTTGGGACCTACTCCAGCCCCAGGATGCGACGAGCCGACATCGAGGTGCCAAACCATCCCGTCGATATGGACTCTTGGGGAAGATCAGCCTGTTATCCCCGGGGTACCTTTTATCCGTTGAGCGACACCGCTTCCACTTGCCGGTGCCGGATCACTAGTCCCGACTTTCGTCCCTGCTCGACTTGTCAGTCTCACAGTCAAGCTCCCTTGTGCACTTGCACTCGACACCTGATTGCCAACCAGGCTGAGGGAACCTTTGGGCGCCTCCGTTACATTTTAGGAGGCAACCGCCCCAGTTAAACTACCCACCAGGCACTGTCCCTGAACCAGATCATGGTCCGAGGTTGAGGTATCCAATACGATCAGAGTGGTATTTCAACAACGACTCCACAGTAACTGGCGTCACCGCTTCACAGTCTCCCACCTATCCTACACAAACCGAACCGAACACCAATACCAAGCTGTAGTGAAGGTCCCGGGGTCTTTTCGTCCTGCCGCGCGTAACGAGCATCTTTACTCGTAATGCAATTTCGCCGAGTCTATGGTTGAGACAGCTGAGAAGTCGTTACGCCATTCGTGCAGGTCGGAACTTACCCGACAAGGAATTTCGCTACCTTAGGATGGTTATAGTTACCACCGCCGTTTACTGGGGCTTAAATTCTCAGCTTCGCCATTGCTGGCTAACCGGTCCTCTTAACCTTCCAGCACCGGGCAGGCGTCAGTCCGTATACATCGTCTTACGACTTCGCACGGACCTGTGTTTTTAGTAAACAGTCGCTTCTCACTGGTCTCTGCGGCCCCACCCAGCTCA